>DAIDGW010000098.1 GCA_027452245.1 Acidobacteriaceae bacterium | reverse complement strand
GTGGGAGGACAATATGAAGGCCCCGGGGAGCTGGAGCACGCTCTACGGGGTCGTGGCCATCGGCATGCTGACGCTCCTGGTCGCCTGCTTCAATTTCATGAACCTGACGACGGCCCGCGCGACGCTGCGCACGCGCGAGATTGCTTTGCGCAAGCTCCTGGGCGCACGACGAGGACAGCTCATCGCGCAATTTCTCGGGGAAGCGGTGCTGGTGTCATTGCTCTCTCTGGTTCTCGCGCTGGCCCTGGCGGAGGTCTTGCTGCCTCTGTTTGGGACCTTTCTGCACACACCGATTCCCCTCCGTGATCTGGGCAATTGGCGCCTGCTGGGGCTGCTGGTCGCTGTGGCAGTGGTGACGGGACTCATCAGCGGCAGTTATCCGGCACTGGTCCTGTCCGGGTTCCGACCGGCCGCGGGTCTCAGATCGCGTGACGCCGGATCAGCGCACTCCGGACGACTGCGCAACGCGCTCGTCGTGCTGCAGTTCGCGGTCTCTGTCGGCATCGGCATCGCCGCAACCGTGGTGTTCGCACAAATCAATTATGCGCGCCACATGAATATGGGCTTTCATCGCCGGAACATCGTAGTCGTTGCCGGCAATAATCACCTGACCGGAGCAAAGGAGGAGGCCTTTGCTCAGGCATTACGTTCCGATCCGGGGGTGCTCGCCGTGGGCCTTTCGAGCTTCGTGCCCTTCGGACAGGGTCGGATGACCTCGCAGGTCCAGGTGCCCGGGCAAGCCGAAATGCTTGCGCTCGACACGACGATCATCGACCCCGATTATCCGAAAGTCTATGGCATACCGATCGTCGCTGGGCGGCTGCTCTCGGCGAGCCGGGGACCCGACCGGATGCATAGCGACGGGGTCCTGTCGGTCGGTGACCCCCTCAACGACGGACGTAACGTTCTGATCAATGTCGCGGCCGCTCGGCGGCTCGGGCTGAGTCCACAACAGGCGGTCGGTCGCACCATCCTCTTCAACCACAATCTGGTGCGCATCGTCGGTGTACTCGGGGACGCAAAGATCCACGGTACGCGCCAGGCCGCACCGGCCATGCTCTATATCTATGTCCCCAGCTACCCGATGAACTTCTCGGTGCGCGTGCGACCCGGACAGCTTCCACAGACATTGCGCTTCATCGACCGCACCTGGCATGCGTTTGTACCGACCGTGGTTCCCCAGCGCTGGTTCGTGGAGGGCAGCTTCAAACAGCTGTACCGAGCGGACCAGCGCGAGGGCGCGATGCTCGGCGTGTTCGTGGTCGTTGCGCTGCTGATCGGGTGTCTCGGCCTCTATGGGCTCGCGGTATTCACCGCCGAACGACGCACCAAGGAGATCGGAATCCGCAAGGTCTCCGGCGCACGAACCTCTGATATCGTGATATTGATGCTGTGGCGAATCTCGGTCCCGGTGCTCATCTCGAACCTGATTGCCTGGCCGATCGCCTACAGCTACCTGCGGCAGTGGCTCGACGGATTCGCTTACCGGATAGCGCTCAATCCGCTGTATTTCGTGGCCGCAGGTGCTGCGGGACTCCTGATCGCCTGGGCGACGGTCTATGCGAACACGTTTCGCCTGGCGCGCACCGGCCCAGTGCACGCCCTGCGCTATGAATAAGCCTAGGACAGCCCAGTCGTGGCGCGCAGGCTTGTCGGTCGGCACAGCACTTGCCGCACTGCTTGCCGGGTGTGCGACGCGACCGCCGCAGGTTCTCACAGCGCAGTGGGTTCCGACGCATTTCGTGGGTCCAAGCCCGGAATCGGCACAGCTCTGGCCGCGCGTCAATTGGTGGCGACGGTTCGGCAGCCCGGAGCTCTCGACGCTGATCGAGCGCGCACAGACGAGCAATCGTGATCTGGCCGCCTCGGCCGCCCGAATTCAGGAAGCAAACGCGGAGGTCACAATTCAGCGATCGGCGCTGTTCCCGCAGTTCGATTTACAGGCAAACGCCGAGCGCATCGGGGAAGGGTCGGGCGCCTTGTCGAGCAATGTCCAGGGTCAACCCAGTCTGACCGTCAACTCCTTCGGCCTGAGCGGCAACGCAAGCTACAGCCTGGATGTCTGGGGGCTCGCTCGGGACAATCTGCGTTCGGCGGAAGAAGGCGTAAATTCTGCGCGGTTCGCGGGCGAGGCGCTCGCCCTGACAGTGACGGCCGATGTGGCTGATACATACTTTAATATCCTCGCGGTCCGCCAAGAGATCGCCATCACGAAGGAGAACATCACAGCGATCGATGGCATCCTGAACATTGTCAGGCTCAAAGTGAAAGCTGGGACGGTCTCGAACCTCGACTTGGCACAGGAGCAGGCGCAGGTGGAGTCCGTCAGGGCGCAGTTGCCCGTGCTGCGCCAGGAGGAAATCGCTGAGCGGGCCGCCCTGGCCGTGCTGGTCGGGATACCGGCAGAGACGCTGCACCTGGGGACGGGCAACGCGCTACGAATTCAGATGCCTGCGGTGCGGCCGGGCCTGCCGTCTGCCCTGCTGCTGCGCCGGCCGGACGTTGCGCAGGCGGAGGCCAATCTGGCGGCCGCTCACGCGAACCTGCAAGCGGCGCACGCGGCGTTTCTGCCGCAATTGGCGCTGGGCGGCAGCGCGGGATTCAGCAGCGCTACGCTGAGCGCGTTGCTTCACGGGCCGAGTTTTCTGTGGGACGTCGGGGCACAGGCGGTGCAGACGATATTCGCCGGCGGAAAGCTGATCGGTCAGGATGATCTCGCGTATGCGACTCAGAAAGCATTGGTTGCAACGTACGAGAACGCGATACTCAACGCGTATGCTGATGTCGAAACAGCCCTCGGTCAGGTCCACAACGCCGAGCAGGAGGAGGCCCACCTGCGCGGCGAGGTCACTGCTGGACGTGAAGCATTCCGGATAGGAGAGCTCCAGTATCGGGAGGGCACCGCCGACTTGCTGACCGTCCTGCAGACGCAACAGACTCTATTTGCCGCCCGTGACCAGCTCGTCCAGGCCCGCCTTGCCCGCATGCAGGCCGTGGTCCACTTGTACGTGGCTCTGGGCGGAGGCTGGAAGGAGCCCCAAGCGGCCCGCACGCAATATGTCGCTGCTCGTCCCAGCCGGTGATAGATGCAAAGGGCACGGTGGGCTCGCCGCGATATCTCGCTCAGCCGGATCCGGCAAGTTCCTGAGCATTGAACTCTGTGGGGGTCGGCCTGCCGGCTCCCTTTGGTGGTGAGAGGGATTCGAACGAGACCGCATACTAGTGATTCTATGAGGAGTTGTTACTACTGCAATTTTTGATACCACCAAAAGTACCCGCTCCGCGCCGGCACAAGGCCCAAGCCGCGCACCGCGTGAGCATGCATCCTTGCCGGACCCTTTATTCCGGCCTGAACGACGGCCGATCGCGTTAGGGGCGGACTGCGGCCAGCAGTGGCCAGACCGGCCGCATCTGGCGTGGGTAGCTCATATCTCTACCACTGGGTGCGTGACTCTGAACAGGACCTGCGAGAAGGTCTATGGCACGATTCGGCTGCCTAACCGCCGAATTTTGCTACCGGCAGATAGGCTTCACTGGTCTGCGACGCGTGTCGTCTGATCCGCAAGATCACGTCCTTGAATGACAGCGAACCAGCGAGAAACAGGTATAAATGCTGAGCGTCGAACAGCAGCAAGGTCGTTTTCCGGCCCGAAGCCTGTGTGACTGCAGTGCTGGTGTAACCGGAAATTGATACCATGACACCCATCGTATTGTCGGCTTTATCATCCACCTTAGAACGAAGGGAATCGATGTCCGTCGCGTTCGCCTGGCTCGCTGTGAACTTCAGCTCTACCAGATAGGTTGTGCCATCCAGGGTTAGGGAGCCATCAATCTGACGGCCGGCATTCATGTAGGGACGCCGGTTCTCAATCTCGCAGAAATCCAGCAAGTCGTAGAACCAATCCTGAAAATCGTAACCACCTTGCTGGGTGCCGATGGCGGCATGCAGGCCGTCGAGGCGCTGTTGGAGCTTGAACTTATCGGTGTGGCTGCGTTGAATTTTCTGTCGGATCTCACGAGCTCTGCTTTTGCGTCTTCTTTCTCCTTTTCGTTCTGAATTTCCTGGTCCTGTGCTTTGAGATACGCTTTGAGTTCGGCGACGGCGTTCTTGGCGTCAGCGATCTTTTGCGGAGAGTCCTCCCAGTTCCGCAAGTCGGGGAAAGTAGTCTGCTCGGACAAGCTGCGCGCCATCTCGAAGATTACCGCCTTGCCCTTGTCTGAAGCTTGAAGCTTCTGAAACACCTTATCCAGGAAGTCGCGCTTGCTTTCTTCGCCTCCCCAGGTTGCCAAGAAGCTTTCTGAGATGTGCGACGCGCGGAGAAATTTCGTGAGCGCTTCCTTTCGCCAATAGGACTTCAAGGCTGCCTCGTAAGTCAGCTCGACCAATCGAGGTGTAAATTTAGCGACCACTAGTGCTTTCTCGCCAACAGCTCAGAGCGTCCAATCTCGGTCTTGGGATTGTCCAGTTTTGGCGGATCTGAGAATCCGGTCATGGCGTCGCCGGGCTTCCTTTCTCCCATGGCATACATCCGCTTGTCCCTCAGGCCGGAGATGCCCTCATGCCAGGCGATGAGCATGCGCTTGCCGATGTCATCGAAACCTTGATGGGCGTTCATAGCTTCACGGACCTGTGGCGCGGTAGCAGAGACGGCGTCGCTGATCGCCTCGATGATTTCCGACTGTTCCTTCACCTCAATGCCAAAATTAGCGACGATAAATTTCTGCAATGTCTTGCCCGGCGTCCAGGTCTTTTTTCCCATGAAGCCGATGCCGGGGGGGTTGTGCTGGTAACTCGCGTAGACGGGCGTGGTCAGCATGTCGTAGGCTGGCGATAGACGCACGTCGGCGCGGGAGCTGTAGAGGAGCGCGAGATTTTTTGAATGGCAATCGGCGTTTCGCAGCGCGTAGGTCAGGAACAAAATGGTAACGAGCTGACGATGCGTTTCACGGCGCCGCGCACCGGGCACGTGATCGCGCACAGCCTTGAGGATTCGCTCCCATGTGGTTTCGTATTTCGCTGATGGGCGCAAACCCAGCAAGGCGCAGAAGTCCTCCATGCCCCAGTGCGGTAGGCCGTTCTCATCGACGTCGAAGCGGTCGACCACCAACGCTCTGCCGTCCAGTGAAACCTCAACCTTGGCAGCGGGCATCACGCGAGCGACAACCTGCATGCAGAGATATTCGTTCAGGGCTACGAAGGGCAGCTTGCTCGACGAGCCCTTGATGATGTGTCGCCGTGTCAGCAGTGTTGCCTTTCTGTGAGGACCGAGCGTGAGATTTTCGTCCTTTGCATCCAGGAATTTGGGGACCACGCCGGAGACGCCGCTGGTCGCGTGTTGACGCACCAGTTCCGCAAACGCCTCCTCGGAGTTGTCGCCGCGTAGAAGCTCCTGGACCTCGACCGGCTTGGCCGGTTCGTCGAGCTTGGCGCCAGGTGCGGCAACCTGCAGGCGGCCGACCATATTGCGGCCGACCACGGACAGCAAGGCCGTGGGGCTGGCCCCAATGTGCGGCCCAAATTGTTCCTGTAGCACCTGGAGCAGGTACCCTTCCGGTAGGTTCATCTGGAAAACCGGGGGCAGCTGATCGTCCCAGGCGTAGGACTCAGTGCGCACCGGCATGGTCAGTGATACGAAATCATTGGGGGCGGTGCCGGCGTGGTAAGTCAGCACGCTTTTGAAGTCGCCGACCGGCTCCAACACGGCCACGTCTCGGCCCAGTACATAGACAGAGAGGTTCATCGCGATGCCCCGCGCTCGCGGCGCAATTCTTCGAGCGAACCAGAGACACCAGATGGGGTGAATTGCACCTCGAGGCCAAGCACGGCCAGCAACGCGAGCAGCTTGCGCGAGCCAAACTCGGTAGCGCGGCCACGTTCAAAGCGCGACAGGGACTCTTGAGTGACGCCCGCTTGAAGCGCCACCACACCTTGCTTGAGGCCCAGCTTGCGACGCTGTGCAGCTACCGCCTCGCCGAGCTCTTGAAGGGTTTGCATTTGATGTATACGTCAAATTAATGGGGTCAACCAGTATATTTTGACGTATACATCAAATAAAGCAAGCCACCGAGGCAATAACGGCTCGGGGGGCCCTCTAGGGCTTGAGCTTGCATTGCCAAGAGTCGGCATAAAGCAGACTGCCCAGCCCACCGCGAACAGCAGCACCGGTCCCCGGGACCCCCCGGACTAGTCACCACCATAGCCAACGGAGTGCGTCGTAGCTAGAGAATTGGTTGGGCGAGATCCGGCCTGCCATCAAGTCCCGCGCAGGAGGGCCGATGCGGCGCTGGCCGATCCATGATCACCGTGCCGCCGCATGCGCCGCTCCGACTGAACCCTAATTTTTCCGTGTTCAAAATAGAGTTCGCTCTAATCTACACGCGGGCGCTCGGCTGATGCCCTGTGCGAGTGGACCTGCGCCGGAGCGATCCAACTTCACCACCAAGGGTCCGTCAACGCCAACACCTGCGCGAGACAACGCGACGCCGAGCGAGCCGGCTCGAGAACCCATGAGAAATGACGCGGCCTCAGAATGCCGCGAATCGCAGCACGAAACGTCGTAACGCTTGGATTTATAACGATATTTCTGGCGGCGAGAGAGGGATTCACGTCGTCTTATAGGTCATTGACTGCAAAGAGGAACGCCGTCCTTCCGAATTTCCATACCCACTCAAGTCCCCTCGACGGTGTAAGGCGGAAATCGGGCGGGCGAGCACGAAATTCGAAATTGCAAAACGGCATCAGTAATGCCATATTGCGTTTCATTATGGCATTTACGCCTCGATTTCTCTCAGCCGGCCGAGATCATTTCTTTCTCCTGGGGCCGCGCGGGACGGGCAAAACGCTGTGGTGCAACCATGAGTTTCCAAATGCCCTGCGGATTGATCTGCTCGATCCTGCTACGTTACGCCAGCTGTCCGCCCGGCCCGAGCGATTGCGTGAGCTGGTGGACGCCAATCCGCATGCCAAGCAGGTCTTCATCGACGAAATTCAGAAGCTCCCGGAGCTACTTGAGGTCGTCCACCTTCTGATCGAGAAAAAGACAGGGCACCAGTTCGTCCTGACCGGATCGAGCGCCCGTAAGTTACGCCGTGGAGACGTTAATCTGCTCGGCGGCCGCGCAGCAGAAAAGCACTTACATCCGTATATGGCCGCCGAACTCGGTCGCGACTTTACGCTGAACTCGGCTTTGCAACACGGAATGCTCCCGGTCATCTGGGCTGCGCAGGATCCCGATGCGCTCCTGAGCGCCTATAGCGGTCTTTACTTGCGCGAGGAAGTCCAGATGGAGGGACTGGTCCGCAATATCGGATCTTTTGCTCGCTTTCTCGAAGCGATGAGCTACTCGCACGGCTCGGTGTTAAACCTCGCATCGGTAGCGCGCGACTGCCACGTGAACAGAAAGACTGCCGAAGGTTACCTCGAAGT
>DAIDGW010000097.1 GCA_027452245.1 Acidobacteriaceae bacterium | reverse complement strand
AGCTTGCCGGTGTAGCCTGTGGGCGCTCCGGCGACAATGACATGGCCACCCAGCGCAACGGACGCGCCAACGCTGCTGTCGGTCGAGCCAGCGGTTACAAACGATGTGGCATGAGAGGTCGTTGTCCACCCAGATGCTGGTGCCTGATACACGAATACTGCACCCTCGAACATATTCGAGCCGACGTTTGCACGAGGTTCGCCGATCACAATGCTGTTCCCATTGACGGCCACCGCTGATCCAAATTGGCTGAAGCCCGTGCCCGTGGAAGTCGTGAGCTTGGCGGTTTCGGTCATGTCCTGCCAGCCACCTGCGGGTTCGGTAAACACGTAGGCGGCACCTTGATAGCTGTGCGACCCAATCGTGGCATATGGAGCGCCCGCGGCAACAGTGTTGCCTGAGATGGAGACCGAAGTCCCTAGCAGATCAAATCCCAGGCCATCGGACGCGGTCAATAAGGCAGTTTGAGTCATGTTAACCCAGCCTCCATCCGGCTCGATAAAGATGTAGGCCGCGCCTACGAAATTCGCATATTCAGGGGCTCCAACTACTATTGTGTTGCCAGTAGCCGAAACCGACCAACCGAAATGATCTTCCTGCACGTCGGAAGGATGAAGAATCGCGGTTTGCGACATGCTCGTCCAGCCGCTCGCAGGTTTTACATACACGTACGCCTCGCCCTCTTCAAAATAGAAAGTGTCAGACAGCGCGGAACCAGCCACGACGGTGTCACCGCTTATGGCCACGGATGAGAGTGACTCTTGATTCAACGCTTGATCGGTAGTCGTCAGATCGGCGGTCTCGGTCATGCTCTTCCAGCCGCCTTCCGGCTTCACGTAGACCAGAACGACGTTTTCGCCAGTGTTAACACCTATCCCGAAAGTGACCACAGTATCGCCGTCAACGGCTACGCTGTTTCCCAGATAACTCGAACTGGAACCCGTAAGCTTTGCCGTCTCGACCATGTTCTGCCAGCCGCTGGACGGTCTTACGTATACGTAAACCGCTCCCCCATTTCGAGTGCCTCCGCTATTGGCCCGCGGAGCCCCGACGACGATCGTGTTCCCGCTCACAGCCACGGAGTAGCCAGTCAGATCTTTGTTCGTGCCATTCAGAACCGTCAACTGCGCCAGTTGAATGATCGGGTCGATCGTCACGGGATAACGTGCGTTGCTGTCGGCTACCTGAATGAGGAATCGACTGCCTTCGGCCTTTAGCCATGAATTGAGCTGTTTGCCATCGGCATCCCGCGCCGTGAGTCCGGAATAGCGCAGCTGTGCGCTGCTACCGTCGGTCAGTTGCAGTCCTTTGCCATCAGGGTCGAGGCGAAGCTGCACATTTTGCGAAACCGAGAGCGCCAGAGTGAGCGGCGTGCCGCGGACACCCGCAGGTCGCTCCGAGAGCGTAAATCCCTGCTCAATGCCAACTGGACCGTTCATATACCATTCCGTCAGAGTTCCCCGGCGATACTCCACACGATTCGCAACTGCTGTGGGACTCGCCGATCGGACTTCGCGAATTGAGCTGCCGTAACCAACGCCTTGCAGAGACAAATTCCAAGACAAGGCTCCGTCGCGCAACGCTGCACCTTGGGAGGAAAAATGCACCCGAAGCTGCTGATCCCGATTTGCCAAATCGAATCCGTGGCCTGCCCGCGTGGCAAAGTACGGAGAAGAGTCCCGTCCGAGCGTCGCCGAGATAGTTGCCTGAGCCGACAAGGGGAGCTTCGACAGGCTGGATGATTCAGCTTGCACGAGTGCCGGAATAAAGAACGATCCGAGAAGCACCAGCGCGACAGGCGTAATTCCCACGTATCGTTTTCGGAACATGAAAGAAGTCATCAAAGAACGCCTCGATGTAAAGTCTCCTCGCGTGTAACAGCAAAAAGGAGAGGAGCAGCCAAGAATCGAACCCCTGGGGAAGAATGCCGTTTCCGATTCTCGTACCGATCGCAGCGGTCGCACAAGATGAAGGAATTTGCACAGCTTCGGGCTTGCCGGGATGACAGAATTCGCGGGGATGACAAACATTTCAGTGAGCGGCGATAATTTCGACATGGAATCTTCCGCCGTTTATTCTCCTCAGGCGATGCGCTCGGAAAAGCGCGGAGTGGCGGCGAACTCCGTTCTGGCCGCGCTGGCCATCACGGCGGGAAAGATTGTCGTCGGCATCACCACCGGAAGCTTAGGCATCCTGTCGGAGGCGGCGCATTCCGGCCTCGATCTCATCGCGGCGGTGATTACTTATCTTTCCGTGAGCGTTTCCGACAAGCCTGCCGACGCCGATCATCAATACGGTCACGGCAAGGTCGAAAATTTCTCCGCCTTTGTGGAGACTTCCCTTCTCCTGCTGACCTGCGCGTGGATCGTCTACGAAGCCGTCCGGCGGCTGTTTTTCCATCACGTCGAAGTTGAGCCCTCGATCGCGGCCTTTGCCGTGATGATTGCCTCGATGGTGCTGGACTGGTGGCGCTCGCGGGCGCTGGGCAGGATCGCAAGAAAGTTCGACAGCCAGGCGCTGGAAGCTGACGCACTGCACTTCTCGACCGACGTGTGGTCGGCGGGAGTGGTAGTGGTGGGCCTGGTGTTGGTGCTCGCGGCGCATAATCTGCGGCTGGAATGGCTACGCAACGCCGATCCGATCGCGGCACTGTTTGTGGCGGGCGTGGTGGTTTCGGTGAGCTGGCGGCTGGCGCGGCGGACCATTGATGCCCTGCTCGATGCGGCTCCAGCGGGCGTTCGGGCGCAGATTGTCAACGCGGTGCAGGGGGTGGACGGCGTGCTGGAAGTCGATCGCGTGCGCATACGGCGGGCGGGCAACCGCTACTTCGCCGATCTCGCGGTGGGACTGGCGCGCAGCGTCACGTTCCAGCGTTCCGGACAACTTGCCGCGGCGGTGACACTGGCAGTGCATAAAATCCTGCCGGATGCGGATGTGACCGTGCAGCCGCTGCCGCGGGCGCAAGGCACGGAAAATACCTTTGACCGGATTCGCGCCGTGGCCACGCATCACAATCTGAATGTGCACGACATCAGCGTGCAGGATGTGGCCGGGCGGCTGCACGTGGAGCAGCACATTGAACTGGACGAGCGCCTGTCGTTGAAAGATGCGCACGACCAGGTGACGGAACTGGAGGCCGATATGCGCCGCAGCGTTCCGGAGATCAGCGACATCCTGACGCATATCGAGAGCGAACCGGCGACGATTGAGACTCCGGAAGAAGTGGTGAGTGATGCCGAACTGGAGCAGAAGTTAAAAAGAATCGCGGCGCAGTTTCCCGAAATCCAGGATGTGCATGATTTTGCGTTTAAGCGGGTGCGCGGCCGGCTCTATCTTTCGTGCCACTGCACGCTTCCCGATTCGCTTTCGCTGGCGCAAGTGCATGATACTCAAACCGCGCTGGAGATCCGCTTCAAGCAGCAGGCGCCAGAACTGTTTCGCGTGTTGATTCATCCCGAGCCCGCGACGGATAACCGGCGATAAGTTCAACTGACGAGAGGACGAATGATTTCTGCAAAGGCAATCTGGACGGATCACGAACGCTATGTGGGAGAGGCGAGTTCGCGCCATGCCGTCGTCATGGACACGGCGGCGGAAAAGACGGCAAGCTCGCCCATGGAGCTGGTGCTGATCGCGCTGTGCGGATGCACGGCCTCGGACGTGGTCGGCATTCTGCGCAAGAAGCGCGAGCCGTTTACCAGCCTCGAGGTAAGGGCGGAAGGCGAACGGGCGAGCGGATATCCCGCGGTCTATTCGGAAATCAAGCTGGTATACCGCGTCGGTGGTAAAGTGTCTGCCAAGGCGATCGAAGACGCGGTGCGATTGTCGAAAGAAAAGTATTGTTCGGTGTCGGCGATGCTGCAGAAGACGGCGAAAATTACCTTCAGCATCGAGCAGATAGAAAACGATTAAGGTTCCCTGGGGAATTGCAATGCCGATGAAGATCCTGCTGTTCAGTCAACCCGGATGTCTTTCCTGCGAGCTGATGAAGGTTTTTCTTGAGGCGTCCGAAGTGAGCTTCGAGGAACGGGACATCAGTGCGGACCCGGCGGCGCGCCAGGAGATGGCCGAAAAATATGACAGTCCCTCGACGCCGACGCTCGTGATCATCAGCGGAGATTCAACCGAAGTGATCCGGGGATTTGAGCCGGAGCGGCTCGAGCAGATTCTGGTTCCCACTCCATCGGCGGGTTCTGCTGTCGAATCGTGAAATCGGAGACATCAATCCAGCAGGCTGCTCCCGGGATTTCCCGGGCAGGCCATCCTCTTCGCGGATATTTATTCATCGGCTCGGCAACTTTCCTGTGGGGCATCTCCGCGACGCTGGGACGGGCTGTATTCACCGGACGCCTGTCGTGGCAGGGGGCGGTGTTGCGGGCGATCGACCCGCTGGTGCTGTCCCAGGCGCGCAGCACATTTTCGTTGCTGGTGCTGGTTCCGGTGTTGCTGGCGGTGGGAGGCATGGCGCGAATCAGAATGCCGCGGCGGGATCTGGTCTATTGCCTGATCCTGGGAATCCTCGGGGTGGCGGCGTCCAACTATTATTATTACGTCGCGATTCAGCGGACGAACGTGGCCATCGCGATCATCCTGCAATACACGGCGCCGATCTGGGTGCTGTTCTACGTGGTGGCCACGCGGCAGCAGAAATTATCGTTGCAAAAAGTGGCGGCCGTGGCCTGCGCTGTCACCGGCATCGCGCTGGTCATCGGAATCCTCGGGCCGTCTTCGTCGGCAGCAAAACTGCGAATTGAAACTTACGGGCTGATTGCCGCGTTGCTGGCGTCGTTTTCTTTCGCGTTTTATAACATCGGCGGGCACAAGGTTCTTGCCCGTTTCGATCGCTGGCGCGTGCTGGTGTGGACGCTCGCTTCGGCCTCGATTTTCTGGATCATGGTGAATCCCCCGTGGAAGATTGCGGCCGCGCATTACACCGGGCCGGAGTGGATTTTTCTGCTCGTATTTTCGCTGGTCTCGGTACTGGGACCGTTCTCGCTGTACTTCCTCGGGTTGCAATACCTGGAACCGACGCGCGCCATTATTGCCAGTTGCCTGGAACCGGTGTTTTCGATCCTGCTGGCGGCGTTGTTGCTCGGCGAAGGAGTCCGCCCGATACAAAGTATGGGGATCACGCTGGTACTGGCGGCGATTGTCATTGTGCAGCGCCCCGGCCGCGCCGATCACCCGATGCTTGTGGAACCGATAGAATAGACGCCCCGGTTTAGATCCTTTTTGGACACGACAGCACGCGCTTTAGTGCGCTCTCGAACGTGTATGGCTTTTTGACACTAACTTTCACAAGGGTATGATAACGCACGGGTGCAAATTCCTGCCGAGTTGCGTCGTCAGTCACCGAAACTTTGTAGCGAGTGCTTTCAGCCGTTTTTCACTGAGCCTCATCCCTCCGGCATTTGCGCAAATTGTCGGCGGCAGAAGGCAGAATGGGATGAACAAGTGGCTTGGAGAGATGCGGCATTCTCTAAGCGCTTGATCGTAAGGCTTTTGGAGGTGTCCGCAGGAGTGTGCGGTTTTATTTTCCTTTCCCTGGGATCGTGGGTTATAGCGCCATCTTGGCACCGCTTGGTTGATCGTCTATGGCCGTTGGCTGTTTTGATTGCTACCTTCGCAGGGTGTTACTTTTCATATCAGAAAGCGAAGGAAAGAAGGCAGCAAATTACTAACTCAGAACCCAAGCCGTAGCGCGTTCCACCATAATTACGCGCTGCTCTGAATCGGGATTTTAGACGCTTCGTAACATTACGCACGAACGCAGCAATTCGCGCATCGTTAGCATCAGCTCGGCGATTAAGTTCGCGCGAGTCTGCCCGCTCAGCAGCCGACCCGATGCGGTACTTGGATGCCCAAGCACGTTTCCCCATATCGCGTATCGTGCCACCTAATCCCCCGCTCTCCGGCCCGCCATCGCCCATTAGACAATCCCCGCAAGTTGCTGCATGAAGATTTTCACCAACGCAATCAGATTTTTCGCTTCGTCCTGCCCATACCAATCTTTCGGGTGCATCACTTCATTGCGCCATGCCACTTTCACGGAATATAGATTCGCCGCTACCTCTGACATTTCAACCGTACTCGCCGACTTCGACAAAGCCTTAATTGCCTTGTTAACCTCGTCCAAGATGTTCTGCCAGTTCTTCTCGTTCGCGAGCGAAACTCCCAGCTTCGCGCCTAGCGCCTGGACACCGACTTCCATAATTCGCATCAGATGAAATACAACCGCAGTGCTTCGCCCGAGGGCGTAACAGTTTCCCGCTTCTACAATGTCGTAACGCAAATCAGGAAATTTGCTGAGAACATCGGCTCCTAGCAACTCCGGACTATCGTAGTATTCCGCCAGTTCCGGCGACAGGAAAAAGAAAATGTGATTTTGCATTTCAAATCGCATTACCTTGTCCAGAGTCGCAATATGCTCTGCAACTTGGCGATTGGTCAGGACGTGAGCATTGGCGTATAAGTCATCAACAAGGAAAGTGAGCGCCTTCAAGCCTGGATTGACCGTGTCTTCTTTGATCGCGAGCATGAACTCGCGAAGCCCTTTTACTCGCTCCTCTGATAACCGCCGATCCGCAGCCGAACCCGCAACGTCAGGATCGTCGGGATTCCGTAATGTGCGGTGTTCCTCTCGCACACGTTCCAAGAGTCGCCCAATGGAGTACACCCGCCGTGCTGAAAATTGCTCCATCTCCCACCAGTTAATCAAACCAGTCCGTTCAAACCACGGCTTTATTTCGATGGGAAATTCTACAGGCATGGCAACAGTAGCGACCATAAAAGCGCTATGATTTCAGCCCTATCGAAAATGGTGGATATGGGAGCAACTCCTTTACCCAATCTCGAACTATCGGAGGACGAGTGGGTTTTAGAAGTGACAAAACTCGCCACCAAATCTCCCGACAAACCTGTTTTCGTGCGGGTACAGTGGTCATTTGGTGATCTATACGCCACCGGGTTCCAACCCCAGGTAAATGGACGAATGCTTCTGATCCCCCTACAGCGACAATCGCCCTCGGGTTTAGCCGATGCCTTGATAACCGTTTGCCTTCCAATACAGCGGGAACGTGGCGAGTATCGGAGATACCAAAGCGACTCAGGCGACATAGTCTTAACCATGCGTTACGGCATCGGTCCGCCAGACGCAATTTTTGAGTTTTCGGAGGTACATCTCGCAACCAATCCGGACTTCTTAAACCTCGTAGACTCCGCAGCTCAGCAGCAGTAAGGTGCATTTGTCTGCACTATTTTGGCAACTGCAATTCCAGCCTATTTCCTACATGTTGAGAGACATACAACCTTAAATTAAGCTATATCCCTGATTTTTCTTACATCTAACTACTAGTGGGTTGGGTAGGTATATTTATGCCATATATTTTGGCTGCCCGTTGCCCCGCTACTTCGTGCAGTGCTAATTTCTGAATCCGGGTTCTGAAACAATGCAATCTCTTACGCAGTCTCCTCGTCATGGGCTTTTGATCGCGTCGATTGCGGCGATCGGGCTTACGATCCTCACTTTGCTGTTGCTGCCGCAAACGGTGCGAGGGATATTTTCCGAGCAGTTCTTGCCCCACGTTTACTGCTATCTCTACGACAAGAAGCTGATCGCGCTGCACATCGGGTCGGACACGGCGATCTGGCTGTCGTACGTGTCGATCTCGATTACGCTGGCCTACCTGGTTCACCGCACGCGCCACGAGATCCCGTTCAGCTGGATGTTCCTGGCGTTTGGAACGTTCATCATCGCCTGCGGGTTCACCCACTTCATGGAAGTGGTCGTGCTATGGAAGCCGCTCTACTGGCTGTCCGGGGACGTGAAGCTGCTGACGGCACTCGCCTCGGTGATCACGGCGGTTGCGCTGCCTCCGCTGGTGCCGAAGATCCACGGCATGCTCACCGCGGCCAAACTCTCGGAGCGGCATCGCAGCGATCTTGAGACCGCGAACGCGCAGCTATCGCGGGTGAATCTTGAGTTGCAAACCGAGATGGAAGAACGCCTGGCCGCGCAGACGGAGTTACGCACGCTATCCGGAAGACTGCTGGGATTGCAAGATGAAGAACGGCGGCGGCTGGCTCGCGAACTGCACGACAGCACAGGGCAGCTACTGGCTGCGCTACGCCTGAATCTGGACCTGTTGCGCAGCCGCCCGGGGTCAGAGAAAGCGCTGGCAGCGCCAACTCTCGATGACACGGCAGCGCTGACAGACCAGATTATCGCGGAAGTGAGGACGATGTCGTATCTGCTGCATCCGCCAATGCTCGACGAGGCGGGCTTGCTGCGCGCATTGCAGTGGTATGCGGAAGGTTTCACCGAGCGGAGCCGCATTCAGGTGACACTTGATCTTCCGTCCGCACTGAAGCGGCTTCCGCGCGATGTGGAAACGGCGATGTTCCGCATCGTGCAGGAGTGCCTGACCAACATTCATCGTCATTCGGAAGCCACGAGCGCGTCGATCCGGCTGCAGGCCGACCACAACAATTTGGTGCTCGTGATAAGCGACAACGGAAAAGGCATGAAACAGCCGCAGGCGTCCGATCAAGGCAATGGATCTTCTGCAGGTTTGGGAGTTGGCATTCGAGGCATGCGCGAGCGCGCCCGGCAATTGAAAGGAAGCATCGAGTTTGCCGCAGGAAATCCTGGAACCGAGGTGCGAGTATGCCTGCCGCTGGCGTTCGAGGCGGCAACGGCCTGAGATTTGGAGTCCGCTTGTGTCCGCAAGAACGCAGAGGCAAGAGCAGAGGCAAGAGCAGAGGCAACCACTGATTTACTTCAGGGTCTTCAGCAGATGGAAGTAGCGGCGCGCCTTCTTCACGTCGTGGGCGATCTGCTCGCGAAGGGCGTCTACCGAGGGGAAGCGGATTTCGTCGCGCAGGCGATCGAGAAAACAGATTTCCACTTCGGTGTCGGGCGTAAGCTCCAGGGTGTGGAAGTTCAGTAGATGGGTCTCGATGGCGAACAGTTCCGTCCCAAATGTGGGACGGTTTCCCACGTTGGTCACAGACTCGAACTGCTCCTGGGCAACGCGGGTGCAGGTAATGTAGACGCCATCTTTGGGAACGATCTCTTCATAGCGCGATAAGTTGATGGTAGGGACGGTGTACTTCGATCCGTAGCCGCGCCCGCGGCCGGGCGTGCTGAGAATGCAGAACGGACGCGTCAGCAGATGGCGGGCGCGGCTGACCCGGCCCTCAGTGAGGAGCTTGCGGATCTGGGTGCTGGAGACGGTTTCGCCGCGCGCGGTCATCTCGGGATAGACCTTCACTTCGAATCCCATTTCACGGCCAAACTCGGCAAGCATGTCGGTGTCGCCCGCGGCCTTGTGTCCGAAGCGGAAGTTGTAGCCTTCGTGGATTTCGCGCGTGTGCAGCTTCTTCTTCAGGATGCGTTCGGCAAACTGGCGCGGCGTGAGCAGAGAGAGATCGCGGCCAAACGGCAGCAGGAGGACCGCGTCGATGCCGGTCTTTTCGAGCAGCCTGATTTTTTCCGGAGTTGGGGTAAGGAGTTTCAGGCCATTTACGGGCCGCAAAATGCGTGCGGGGTGCGGCTCAAACGTCACGGCGACGGCTTTCATCCCGCGCGAATGCGCGCGGGAAACGATTTCGCCGAGCACGTGCGCATGCGCGCGATGCACTCCATCGAAGTTGCCGACACTGACCAGGGTAGGACCGAAATCGGCGGGGACGTCGTCGAGTTTGTGAAAAACCTGCATCGATAAACCTTGCCG
>DAIDGW010000096.1 GCA_027452245.1 Acidobacteriaceae bacterium | reverse complement strand
GCTTAGCGGCCCGTGGTACAAGTCGCTATTTTCCGGCAGCGAGTTGAGTATGGTTCGGGGTCAACAGCGGCATAGACCGGATGGCGCTCAATGGCGCGAGCAGGGCCGCGGGTGGCGCGGAGAGCGCGAAAACAGGCGCAGCATACCGCCTGTGTCGTAGCAGTGGACGAAGCTTCGTTCTCCTTTCCTTCGTCCAAATCATATTCCGGATTGGACGGATTTAGGGGGTCAGGCCACCAGCACCAAGCCAGCCCCGGCGGCAAATGCAGATACCAGGTGCAGCGCCGTAGCATCAACGCCACCCGAACGCCGGCTCGTCTTGCCATCGATGGCCACGGTCTCAGCACCCAGAGCCGGCAAGATGCTCGATGCCCAGCGGCAGAAAGCGGCCTCAAACTGATCCGGATCGATCAGCCCGAAGATGCGCCCGAAGGTGTCGTGCGCCGGGATGCCATGCTCCAACCGAAGATATTTGCGCAGCCAGTCCAGCTTTTCCTTGGCCCACAGTTCGATCTCGACAAAGGTTTCCGTGCCCACCAATACCGCGTTGACCGCTACGACCAGCAACTCCACCAGATCGTGCCGTACCTTGGCCTCCTGCCGCGGATCGTCAATCGAAACAAACACATCGGCCAGCCGCAGACCACCCGCTGTTTCCATATCCACCTCCTGGAAACAGCACAGCGGCACTTGCGTTCAAAAACGAGTATCAACCCAGATGCCGTATAAATCTGCTACCTCACGTTCATGCGTTTGCTCTGGCCCTCCTCCAGGGCAAACGCATCTTAATTTTCTCTGCAGAGTAGCCTGAGCAGGTAGTCGTGGTCCCATGCGGCGGCGAGGCGTTTTCCGTGGACTCCGAGCTTGGAGGTTTTGTCCTGTTTCAGTAGATTGAGAGCGATGCGGTTGAGCAGGGAAAAATTCTGCGCGGCATTTCCGGCGCGTTTGCGACTGAGGTCTTCGCCAAAGGCCACGTCGAGCACCCAGTGAAGCTTGTGGTGAGTAGCCGGGGGGATTTCACCCCCAGCCTCTCTCAGAACGGTGCGGGAGCCTCTCGACTCACACCGCTCCCATCAAGCAAACGCACCCACCGTCCCGTTTTGCCAGTGTACAAACAGATGGGGCTGTTTCTCTGCCACTTGTTCCAGGAAGAGACTGGCCCGCATCTTGTGCCCCTTGAGCCGTCGGTACTTCCTCATCGCCCAGGCAACCAACGTCATGTTGAAGTGCCTGAAGACCGGATACATCGCCGACGGGCAGAATTTCCCATAGTAGGCCATCCAGCCCCGTAGCACGGGATTGTGCAGCCGGGAAATGTCCTGCAGGCTTAGTTCCGTTCGATTTCGGAAGTTGAACTTTCGCGTGGTTTCCCGCATGGACTTCAGAGCGCTCGAACTGACCGCGGGGGTGAAGCTCACAAACAGGCTGTTCCGTTTGCGATTCTTCACAACCCGCGGACGGAAGGAATACCCGAGGAAGTCGAATTTCGTGTTCGGGTGCTCTTCCTTCCGACTTCCATCCTTGCAGTAGACAACATGCGTCTTATCCGGATGCATCTCGAGGCCGCACTCCGCAAGCCGCTCCTTGCTGCGGGCCATCAACAACCCGCCATCCATAATCCCGCTGGTCAGATACGCCCGCACCAGACGGATCACTCCGGCGTCGGCAACGCGTTGCCGCAAGCGGTCGATCAGGATGTCGTGGTTGACCCGGTCGAAGAACTTTTCCAGGTCCACGTCCACTACGACGCGCCGCCCCGACTGCACATACGCTTGGGCCGCGTGAACGGCCTGGTGCGCACTGCGCCCCGGACGGAAGCCGTAGCTGTGCTGGCTGAAGGTTGGATCAAGCAGGGGTTGCAGCACCTGCAACAGTGCTTGCTGTATCAACCGATCCGTCACCGTCGGAATGGTGGTTTCATAATGCACCTTCCTCAGCGAGCGTTGAGGATGTGGTGCGAATCCGGCTTGAGTTGCGCACCCAGTCTCGAAGTCGCTTTTCGTCTGTTTCGTTGAGGGTGATCCAGTATGGAGATCCGGCATGAAGCTTGCGTGCCTGCAAGAGCGCGTGTTGGATCCAGTAGTAGACCACGTTGTCGCTAACTCCAAAATGCTTTGCCGTCTGGTGGACTGTTATCTCAACGGGCTTCTTGAGCGTAGGCGGGGGAATCCGATAACGGAAGCGGATCCACTGGACCATTGATGCCGTGTATGGCTTTCCTGTGATGCTGCTTTGTCCCTCCTGGCGGAGTTGCTCGGCGATCTCCGTATCCTGCAAGTGGCGAGCCATGTCTCGGACTTGGTCGACGACTGCGGATGGAGACCGCATGCGATCCGCTATGTTGGCCGGGAGTTGGAGAGTGAGGTCGGTACAGGCATTTCCCTGCCAGCGGATGTGGACCAGAAGCTGCTTGGGAGCAGGCTTTTCGACTGTAATATCCTTGATGAGAAGTCGTAACATCCTCTTGCGGTCTTTGGCCTGGGTAGTCGGAGCGTGCCATAACTGCGGCAGATCTTTCGCCAGGGCAAGGACTTTCGCCTTCTGCTCCTGGGTTGCGACACGCGATTGCTGGCGCTGGAATTCCGCGGCTTGTTGTTTGAGTTCCTCGCAATGAAGCAGCGCCGCATTCCAGCGCCGTTCCAACGTCGCTGCCACCAGACGCTGCGAAGGGTCGACTTCCTGATAACGTCTCTCGGCAAGAGCGGCATCATACTCGGCGCGTTCAAGCCGCATCTGCCACTGGCGTCCGATGCTGTGATCCCGTGCTTGCAACTCATCGAGAGCTGCGAGAGCCAACTCAAGTTCGGCCGGCTGCAGAGCCTGAAGAACTTCCCTGGCAATGGCGGCATCGAGTAAATCACAACGGAAGCTCATGCAGCCTTTGCTGGCCAGGCCGTCGCGGTGCAGCAAGTTGCACAGATAGCAGGGATAGATACCGCCGTTGCCGGTATAGCGTACGGTGAGCGCTCGGCCACACTGGCCGCACACCAGTAGTCCCTGGAGTAAGGCCAGTCCTTCACGTGCTGGACCGCTCAGAATCATCTCTCCGCCATTGGTGCGGTTCTTTTCCAGGCGCTCCTGATTCTTCAGGTACTCGTCCCAGTCGATGTACCCTTCATGGTGTTCTTGCAGGCTGACGCGCCAGTCCGCCATGGGAACCGGGTGCGTCTGTTTTCGCACTTCACCCAAGGGATTGATCTGACGGCGATACTGATAACGGCCAAAAACGTACATCCCTGCATAGGATGGATTTTTGAGTATGTTCAGCACCCGGCTGTGTGTCAGGTAACCCCATATCAGCTTGCCATTCCACGCCCCGCCGTAGGATCGCTTGGGAAAGCGTAACGCGGCTTTCGCAAATTGCTGCACCACCGCGAAGGCGGTCCCCGTTTCGCGAAAAAGGCGAAATACCAAGGCCACGGCCCCCTGTACTTCCTCATCCGGGTCCAGGACAATCCGGCTCTCTTCGTCGTAGCAGAGCCCGACCGGAAGGGGAAAACGCAGCTCGCCTTTTCTTGCTTTATTGAGCTTGCCACCAAGGAGGCGCCCGCGCAACAGATGAAGTTCGGCCTGAGCCATCGTCCCCTTTAATCCCAACAACAGACCGTCGTTGAAATCCGCCGGGTTGTAGCAGCCATCTTCGTCGATCACCAGCGTATCGGTGAGCGCACACAACTCCAGCAATCGATGCCAGTCCAGATTCGACCGTGCCAGCCGCGAAACCTCCAGCGCAAAAACCGCGCCCACCTGCCCCATCGAGACTTCCGCTACCAGAGTCTTGAAATCTTCCCGGCCGGTTATCTGTGCTCCCGACTTGCCCAGATCCCGATCCAGAATCTGAACCGACGGTTCGCTCCAGCCCATGTCCAGTGCTTTCGACCGTAGGGCATACTGGCGCTCCGTGCTCTCCTGATGATGACGAACCTGCGCCAGCGTCGACTGACGCACATACACATACGCCGTCTTGCTCAGATGTTGTTCGCCGATCGTGGAATTCATCGGCTGCCTCCACAGAGAACGAACTCTCTTGGTTGTCGTCGATCCAGCTGGCGAGCATATTGGCGAGCAGCACGCCGCCCAATTCCACATCGATCCAGGCGTGGACACCGGCCGGCGACTCGCTCATGGGGCCTGCTTAAAGCGCCTCGCGACGGCGCAGCAATTCGCGGTTGATCTCGCAGATCATCTCCAGAATCTCGCGGCTCCGGTGATAGTTGGCGAGAAACTCCGCTGTTTGCCCATAAGCCTCCTGCGGCACGTAATCCATTTGCGGCCGCTGGCCTGGATAGCTTACCGACAGATAATACTTGGGTCCGTGTCCGGGACCGTCGGCGCATTTGCATCCTGGCTTGCCACACCGCTTGTAACGCTCGATGAGCGAGCCTCGCAAGATCGATTTGAGCGGCGGCAGTTGACGCACAAGAGCGTTGCGGCGCTTTCGGAGGGCGGCAACGGGTTCTTTTCGTATGTTCATCAGACCACGTATACAACTGGTCTGATACTAGACCAATCAAAGACATCCTCGTGAACATTCTTTGTCTCTCCCCGTCAGATGTTCCAGAAGAGTAACCAGTTGGAAAAGGGATTCGGCCTCGAACCGACAGGCCGCGAAGCTGAGCGATTCATGAATAGACGGATCAGCCCAATCCGTCCACTCGCGCGCTATGCTGAAACTGCCGCACTCGCGTTCGCGCAGAATCAACGTGTCTATGCCTGCTATGCGCCGCTTCTTGAGTACTTCAAAGCGATGGCCCCGACGCGGATGAAACGGATGACGGATCTCCGCCCATCCCAAATTCGAACTGCGCTCAAGTGCAGTTTGCACTGACCGTCGGCACACCGAGAATTCGTTCCCCGCCATTCCTCTTTGGAATGGTCACCGCTTTCACCGGCGGCGGGAAATAGCTTCCCGACGACATCCGGTTCCAGATCCGATACAAGTTGTCCTTCTGGTTCGTTTCGAAGTCTTCGATGCTTTGCTTGTCCACGCCGGCGGCGCCAGCGTTAGCCTTAACGGCCTTGAAGGCTTCGTACACCAACCGTTTCGGGATGGTGAACGGTTTTGCCGTATTCACAAGTTTCCTCCTGTCGCCAGTTGAACTCGAAATGCGGCGGCTTGATCCGCCCCCTTTGCTCCGGCCGCATTACCAGCCTTCATCACTCGTACTGGGCGGTCCGTCCCAGTGTTCCGCTTCGGTACGCTCGCCTCACGGTGTATGCCGTTTGTGCTTCTCCCTTGGCATCGGAACGACTGGTTCCCGCAGTTCCGCACAAGAGCCCGGATTAGAGTCACGCCCCCTATACGCCGGTCGCCGCCTGCCCAGTCACCAAGCACCCGGCAGACTTGTCCCAGGAGATAGAAACGCCCCTGGTTTTGACGACAAATCTCTGGATTACGACGCGTCATCGAGGGTTCACTTTCGTTCGTCTCTGCTGATCCTTACCTGCTTGAGGTACGTCCTCAACGCTTTGACCCCAACGCTCACTACCACGGCTCTTGACCGCAGCAGCTTGGGGTGGTTTGAAGCCCGCTCTTGGAAGCCGACTCCGAAGGGCCCTCCTTCATCTCTCATGCAGCTTTGACACAATCCGTCAGTTCAAAGTGAACCTCCTTCTTGTGTGCGCCTGCGGCGCACTTTCGATGCCCCAGTGCTGACGGATGGCGGCGTTCAGCTTCGCAGCATCGGGCTTGAGACTGGAGATGTAATAACGGGTTTCGCGCTCGGTCTTGCCTGTCGCCTTGTGGTAGCGCTCGGCCTGGATGCGCACCAGGCTCTTCAGTCCTGCCCAGTCACTCTACGCGCCCATGGCCGCAATCGATCTGCTCATCGACGCTCGGGGCGGCCAGCATCCGGAACGAATCCTTGATGTCGGCCAACAGCGACGGCTGGTTCTCCTTCACCGCCAGGATATAGGCGGCCTGCTGGGTGGCGATTTGCTGTGCGATGGCCTTCTGGCAGCCGATGGCATCGATGGTGACCACCGTTCCGCTCAACTCCAGAGCCGCCAGCAGTTGCGGGATGGCCGTAATCTCGTTGGACTTGGCGTCGGTCTTGCGCTGCCCGAGCACAAGGTTGTTGGCGCTGGCCCAGGCCGAAACCATATGCACGATGGGCGTGCCCTCCGCCTGGGCCGTGCCCCGCAAGCTCTTGCCGTCGATGGCCACCACCTCGCCCACCGTCAGCCGGGTGAGCGACCTTGCCCAGTCCAGAAAACTCTTCTCCAACTCCGCCGGGTGCAGGGCCTGAAACACGCGATTGAATGTATCGTGCGAGGGGATTCCATGCGGCTACGCCAGGAAGCTTTTCAGCCACGGCTTTTTAGCCTTGCCATAGCGCTCGATCTCATCCCAGCCACTGGCTCCGCTCAGAATAGCCGCTATCGCGATCAAAACAATGTCCTGTAACAGATGACGCCGCATACGTTCTACTCGCGGATCCTGCAACTCCGCAAAATACTTCCAGGGGATTCTCCATATCCCCATCTCAGCTTTACTGCGCTCAACTGCATATAGCGATTAAGATGCGTTTGCCCTGGGCCCTCCTCACAACTAGGCGCGCACAAATACATTTGCTGCTACCATGAGCGCGAGGCGACCACTTCTTCGGAGACCGGTTCACAGTTCACCAAGGAAACGTGGAGAACGAATTCGAGGTTCTTTTTCTCTAAGTCTTTCATTGGGATGGTGTTGAGCTTTTTCAGCAGCGTCGGGTCGGTTACGAACTTTGCGGCCGCGTGAGTGCCACAGGGCGTAAGGCCAGCTAAAAAGATCACTGGATCACCAACCTTCGGATCCAGAAGTCTAGAGACGATGGCATATTCCTCTTTTACTGTGCCATCTTGCCCACGAACAATGTTCCAGATTCGGCCTTTGCCGCCCCGTTCACGAACGCTAAAAGCGCGATCGAAATAGAAGGTCTCGCCAGTCATGTCCGTTGTCCAGTAATTAGGGACCGAGCCGATGAGAACCATGGGGGATCGTTCCGCATCGACAAAGGCCAGAGCTGGGCCGGAACGCAGATCAAAGCTCTGATGATGAGCTGTCAGTAGTTGCACCACGTCAACAACTGCCGAGAGATTACCGATTCCTGTGAAATCATCTTCATCACTCTGAACGTCATTTTGTGTAAGTGTCTGCCCATTGGCTAGAGGGCGGAGAGTTGGATTCGCTCCGGGCAACTCCTGCTCTCCCGAGGCATTTTGAGAGACCATCAGCTGAGCATACTCCGGACGTGGGGCATAAACCGAGACCGTTCCGTTATAGATGAAGACGGACCTATGGGTTGCAAGCAAGGGGCGCCAGAAAAGGTCTTGCTCGCTATTTCTCCAATGCTTAGCACCAAACCACACCAAGACGGTGATAACGCAAAGTGCGAGGGCTGCTAATGCCCACATGGAAACCTTATGCGGCTTGCTGCTAAAGTGCAGCGGGGAAGCGATTGGCTCCTGCTCATCTTCCACCGAATTGCTAGCGGCTGCCTGAGAGGCATCTTCAAAGACACTTTCCGACGTTTTGTCATCGTACGGGTTTGAATGGGAGCGGTCTGCCGCAGATATAAAAATAAATTCAGGCAGGTAGGAGCCACGCGGAATGATGATCTGAACTTGAGAGTCTCGTGCCTCCTCACTCTGATAGAACTGGGCAAGTCGTTTCCGCAACTGCACCATCCGTGATCGTACGATCGGGTCATCTGCAGTATCGTAGTCTGGCCTTCTCCGGAAGACGTCGATTCCGATGATCCGCTCTTTGAGATGGCCATCTTCTCCTTGCAGAGAATATTTCACGAGATATTCGAGCAGGTTTCGTAGTTGTGGCGCGCTACAAAAACGATGACTGTTCAGAATCTGATTGACTGCTTCTTCAATCCTTGCCCGAGATGTGTTTTCCATATTGTGGCTCGATTCGATCATTGTAGGTAATTCCGTTTGAAACAATAATTGAATAGCACGAATCATAGCATTCCGTAGTCCGTCCGTAAATCGCGAAGCAGGGCAATTGCATGAACGTCATTTGGGCCCGAAGAGTTCGGCGCGGTAGGCGTCGGAGGTGGCTGCGATGAGTTGTCGGGCATTGACCACCCTTTCGTTTGACCGGGTCGAGCCGGATCAGTTTCAGGGTGATGTGTTTGAGGATAGCCAGATTGTGTGCGGCATGGCGGGTGCGGGCGCACATCTGGTCATCGTTGAACATCACGCCCATGACCCAGTGCAGGCGATTTTCTACCGACCAGTGGGAGCGAATGGCGTTGGCCAGTGCCTGAGCGTCGGCGCCCAGGCTGCAGATGTATAGACGCAGTTCCCGCGTGGCGGTGTCGCCTATCCTACGCTCTGATTCCAGGACGGCGAAACTGCGCAAGTCCTTCCACTGTTCGGGGTCAGCGAGGCAGTGCAACTGGTCGAAGGCGTAACAGCGGCGGATTTCGATGCGGCCATGGTCCTTCTCGACCGTCTCTGCGAAGGTATGCGGCGCCCAGTCGGGCGAATGGGCACAGAAAGCGCTCCAGAAGTCCTGGATCGACTATGCTAGCCGCGGCTGATTGGCCTTGACTGCCCGCACGTAATCAGCGCCCCGCTCGCGGATCTTCCGTGCGATCTCTGTCTGCGTGCCAATGGTATCGATAGTCACCGTGCAGTCTTTGAGCGCAAGAGTGGAGAGCAACTCGGGAATTGCGGTAATCTCATTGGACTTTTCCGCCGTAGCCCGTTGCCCCAACCCCAAGCCGGCCCCAGAGGTAAAGGCCTAAACCAGATGCAGCAGCGTAGCATCGACCTTGCCCGAACGCCGGCTGGTCTTGCCATCGATGGCCACGATCTCTGCACCCAGCGCGGGCAAGATGCTCGATACCCAGCGCCAAAAAGCGGCTTCGAACCGCTCGGGATCGATCAGCCCGAACAACCGCCCAAATGTGTCATGCGAAGGAATGCCATGTTCCAACCGCAGATATTTCCGTAACCTATCCAACTTCTCCTACGCCCAATGCTCGATCTCTATAAAAGTGTCGGCGCCCACCAACGCCGCGTTTACTGCCACAACCATAAGTTCCGCCAGGTCATATTTGACTTTGCTCGCCTGCTTGGGATCGTCGATCAATACGAACACATCCGCCAGCCGTAAGCCGCCCGCTGCTGCTTCCATCCAACACCTCCTGGAAACAGCGCACTCAACCCCATTCACCTACGTGAGTATCAACCCAGATGCCGTATCAACTCAGCTACCTCCCCTTCATTCATTTGCCCTGTTACTTTGAACCGCAGGGTGCGCTACCTCAGACTGTTAGAAAATATGGAAACGGTTTATGATCCGAAATGTCCGAGGGCCGAGGGGAATTTGATGCGTCGAAATTTGAGCAGGCGAGTAGTATTGAAAGCTGTCGCGCTCAGCGCGGCTGTCGCCAGTCTTTCGCACAAGCTGCGCGGATTGGAAACCGAAAGTTCAGACCAAATCTTTGCCGATTTCATCCGGCCGCCTGACGACACAAGGCCCTGGGTCTACTGGTACTTCATGGACGGCAACCTCACTCGCGAGGGAATGGACGCCGACCTATTCGCTATGAAGCGGGCCGGCCTCGGCGGTGCGATTTACCTTGAGGTAGGCATTGGCATCAAGCCCGGTCCCGTGAACTTCATGAGCGAGCAATGGCAAGAACTCCTCGCTCATGCGTTCGCCGAGGCCGATCGCCTTGGGCTGAAAATGTCTCTCGCCGCCGGCCCCGGCTGGTGTGGCGCCGGCGGACCGTGGGTAAAGCCGGACCAGTCGATGCAGCACCTGGTCTTCAGCCGGACCGACGTAGAGGGGCCGGCCAGTTTAGATGCCCAACTGCCACAACCGCAGCCGCGCACGCCATTTTTCGGCATAGACACGCTTACTCCGGAGTTATTCAAGCTGTGGAAGGAATTTTACCGGGATGAATTTGTCCTCGCCTTCCCTACTCCAGTCGAGGGCGCATCGATTCGCGATATCGACGAGAAGGCGCTTTACACGCGCGGTTCCTACTCTTCGCAAATTCCAGGACCGTACACCAAACGTCCCTGGGTCCGCCCATTCCTAACCAGCAAAGACAGCTATCCCGCCGTACCTAGCGAAGAATGCATCGCCTCGGGCAAGGTCGTGAACCTTAGCGAAAAACTCGATCCTGATGGAAAACTTCTCTGGATGGTGCCGCCCGGAAAATGGACCATCCTGCGTTTTGGCCGAACACTGACAGGCCAGACCACGCGGCCTGCACCCAAGCCGGGGCTGGGTCTTGAAACGGACAAGTTCAACGCGGCAGCCATGGACGCGCATTTCAACGCCTACATCGCGCCGCTGATCGAAAGGATCGGCGCAAGGCAGCATCCCGGTCGCGGCTTGGTGGCCCTCCACTACGACAGTTGGGAAATGAGCTCGCAGAACTGGTCTCCCGGCTTCCAGGAAGAGTTCAAAAGCCGCCGCCGCTACGATCCAACCACGATGCTGCCTGCGTTTGCCGGCATGGTCGTGGACTCCCGCGAGATCTCCGAGCGCTTCCTATGGGACATTCGCCAAACTGCGCAAGAACTCTTGTGCCGGAACCAAGCGCTGCGCCTGCGCGAACGAGGCCGGCGCTACGGACTCACGTTGGAACTTGAGCCCTACGACCTGAATCCCTCTGGCGATCTCCAACTGGGCTCGACAGCCGATTTGCCCATGGGCGAGTTCTGGTCCAGGACGCCGGATGCACCGCCGACCGACTTCAGTATTGCCGAAGCTGTTTCGGTCGGTCATACCGAAGGCCACAAGACCATCGGGGCCGAAGCATTCACGGCGGCCATGGCGGAGAAGGGCTTTCAGCACCCGGCTTCGATGAAGGCGCAGGGCGACTGGGCGTTCTGCCAGGGCATCAATAAGTTTTACATTCACCGCTATCAGGCGCAGCCCTGGCTCGACCGATTCCCCGGGATGACGATGGGCACGGATGGTGGCTATGGAGTGCATTGGGAACGCACGCAAACCTGGTGGGATTTCGTTCCCGCATATCACGTCTATCTCAGCCGCTGCCAGCACATGCTGCGCCGCGGCCTTTCGGTTGCCGATATTCTCTACCTCAACCCCGAGGGCGCGCCGTCTGTCTTCTTCCCGCCACGCTCCGCCTTTCGGCCCGGCCTGCTCGCCGACCGGCGAGGGTACAACTTCGACGGCTGCGCTCCGGATACCCTGATCGCGCGAGCCACCGTCGTAAACCGACGTATCGTCTTTCCTGACGGGATGGCGTACACGCTGCTGGTCTTGCCGCGTTTCCGCACAATGACTCCACGCCTGCTCGTCAAGATTGAGGAGTTAGTGGAAGCTGGCGCGACTGTCTTCGGCGCGCCTCCAGACCAATCACCCAGTCTTGAGGGCTATCCCGATTGCGACCGGCGGGTACGCGAACTCGCCAACCGCTTGTGGCCGGCCGGCGAAAAACAGACTGAGCGCCGCGTTGGGCAGGGAAGTGTGATTTTCGATGCCGGAGCCGCTCATCGCCGGCTCACCAATCCACTCTCTGAGGCACGTTGGATCTGGCGAGCACAGCCCGATGGCGTAGCTCCTGGCGCGGACCTTTACTTCCACCGTGAATTCTCCGTAGACAATCCCGAAAGTATTGAGACTGCCGAAGTCGCCATTACCGCCGACCAAAGCTATGAATTAGCGCTCAATGGCCGATTCATTCTGGACAGCGAACCTTCAGGGATATCGATTGAGAACGTGCGACGAGTACGCCGCGCTGATATTTCCGCCCTCCTCCGCTGCGGAGCGAATCGCTTCACGGTGGCCGTCAAGAAGAATGCTGATAAGACTAGGCAGTCCGGGCTCATTGCTTCACTTGTGATTACCTCACTTGCCGGAGCCACTACGAGCATCTGTACGGATCATCGATGGACGTGTTCGCTCGCCAAAAGCGGGCCACAGTCGCCGGCCACACAGTTAGGCCCTTACGATATGCCGCCCTGGAGCCTGAACGAGGCGTCAATGGAGCAGGAAGACATCTATCCGAGTTATGCTGCAACCGCAAGGCTGCTCGCAAGGATGGGCATCGAGAGCGACTTCGAAACGGAAGCGCCGTTCCGGCACATTCATCGGCGCGACGGGAATGACGACTTTTACTTTATCGCCAACGGGGAAACGAAGGAACAATCGGGAATCTGCACTTTCCGGGCAGCGGGCCGGCAGCCGGAGTGGTGGAATCCGATCAGTGGCGAACGCTGCGATCTGACTCAATTCTCGCAAACCGGCGAGCGCACGCAGATTCCCATTCGCCTGGAGCCTCTGGAGAGTGGATTTGTTGTGTTCCGCAAACCAATCGCGAAGTCGCCTGTTCGGTCTGGAACGAGCTTTGAGGGCAACTTTCCTGCTCTGGAAACAGTTGTCACGCTCTCTGAGCCATGGCAGGTCGCCTTCGATCCAAAATGGGGTGGACCGGCGCAAGTCACTTTTTCCCGACTAGAGGATTGGACGAAGCGTCCCGAGCCGGGAATCCGCAGCTACTCCGGCAAGGCCACTTATAGGACTAACTTCGATTGCATGGAGATGGATCCGGATCGGCGTTATTTCCTTTCTCTGGGCAAAGTCGCGGTCATCGCTTCCGTCAAGCTCAACGGCAGCGACCTGGGAGTGGTCTGGTGTGAGCCGTGGCGGATCGCAATTCCGGCCGGCGTGCTTCGACCCGCGGGAAATACGCTCGAAATCGTGGTGGCCAACCTTTGGGTGAACCGACTGATTACCGACTGCGGATTGCTACCGGGCCAACGCCTGACCTGGACTACGAGCAATCCGTTCCTTCCGAATGACCCGCTGCTTGAATCAGGTCTACTGGGCCCAGTAGACCTTCAGACGCAAGCCCGAAACATCACGTAGAACTGCTGCACAGTAAGCCCGATCCTGAAACCGCTTCTTCTTCATCAGCCAATTCCCCCGTCTTCTATGGCACGGGAGAGTTGGCCGACCGCACGCCGACCGAGTTCGCCAGTCAGATCGCGGCTAGCCGCGATCTGACTGAACCAAAAACAGGCCAAGAACTAACCTGCATATCTCACGCGGCGACAGTTGAAGGGGAGAGTCAGCGGGCAAAAATATAAGTGGAAAGGCAGATGGGGGAATCCGGAGACTGGGTACAGTAGCGGTACACCCGTCAGCTTTTGCCTACCCCGGCAAACTCGGTTAAACACTGCTCGCTCAACTATTTAGGACTCCGGTAAACATGCTCGCATTTTGTTTAATATCAATAACTTAGCGTGTTGGCGACCAACTCATGATGCTTTGGTTTCAGGTTCAAGTCCTGGTGGGCCCACCAAATATGCCGCAAACTACTGACGAGTACATTGACGATACGTTCTTACAATCGCACTCGATGGCATTTCGCTGGCTTAGGCGTGTCTTTTCCCCATCGCTAGCTCTTACTGGGCTTCATCGGATTGCGGAATAGAACACCCCGTTTTTCGCGCAATACTTCATAAAAGTTGTAGTATTGTGCGGTGAGCTATTCACGCAAAGACGCATAACGACGCCTGTTCGATGTTGCCGAGCAGCAGCAGGGATTCTTCACCACGAAACAGGCCAATGCAGCCGGATTCGCCGAGAATACTCATCCTTACCATGTACAGGCCGGGAACTGGATTCGGGAACACCGCGGCATCTATCGTCTGGCACTCTTCCCAATATCTGACCGGCCTGATCTCGTACTCTGGTCTCTCTGGTCCAGAAATCGGCAGGAAGCAATCGAGGGCGTTTTCAGCCACCAAACGGCGCTCAGCCTGCACGAACTGTCGGACCTGAACCCAGCCAAAATTCACATGACTGTTCCGAAAAGCTTCCGGCGCAACAGCGATATTCCCGGTATGCTTGTCCTCCATTACTGCGATCTTCCTGAGTCCGACGTTCAGATTGGGCCTGGCTTCAAGTACACGCGTCCGCTCCGCACGATTCTTGATCTGATCGCGGATGGTGCGATTGAGCGCACATTCATGCTCGATGCGATGAGGCAGGCCCTGGACCGGGGCCTGATCACGCGCCAGCAACTTCAGGATGCAACACTGAGCGAGGCGGCCCGCAAGGTGGTTGAAGAAGCACTGCAGAGGGCAGCCTGATGGCGATGTCACGAACCTATGCAACGGCGGGAGCTTTCCGAAGGGCTCTTGAAGAGCGCCTGAAGCGCCTTTCCAGCGCTAAACAGATCGACATTAATCGTCTCAGACGCCAGTTGGCGTTTGAGACGATTTCTGGCGAGGTTGTTTCGCGACGAGTCCACCCCTTGGGTACTAAAAGGCGGTTATGCGCTGGAACTCAGGTTCAAATCAGCTCGGTCTACGATCGACATCGATCTGACAGTGCAGCGAGTTGTGGCGGCTGAGAACTCCGATAATGCTGCACAGATTGTGCGGGCGATGCTTCAATCGGCAGCTCATCTCAATCTCGACGATTGGTTCGAGTACACGGTTGGAGCGCCTACGCAGGAACTAGCCGGTGCGCCATATGGCGGCGCTCGCTATGCAGTCGATGCACGCGTGGACGGACGAATCTTCGCCAAGTTTCACGTGGATGCCGGAATCGGGGATGTCACCATGCAGCCGGTGGAGAGAGTCCAGTGTGCGGACTGGCTCGACTTCGCTGGTATCCCGACACCGGAAGTGCGGATGATCGCACGGGAGCAGCAATTTGCAGAAAAGGTCCACGCCTATACGCTTCCGCGCAACTCCCCGAACAGCCGGGTGAAGGATCTGGTAGACATAGCGCTTCTCATCGGAGACCGCCAACTCGATCAGCGCAAAACGGCTCAAGCGTTGCACCTGACCTTTGAGAGAAGGCACACACATGTATTGCCGGCGACATTGACCTCTCCGCCGCGAGATTGGCAGAGGCCGCTTGAAGTGCTCGCAGAAGAATGCGGTCTGTTGGCAAACATGAACGCAGTTTTCGAGGGTGTTCGCGAGTTCTATGTGAGAATCTTGGCTGCTGCCATTGAGGAATGAAGTTAACCATGTCGGACGCGCATTCAGAATCTGAGGCATCCGATCCTCGTGATGAGGAAATCCTGCGGCTACGCGAAGAGAATGAGCGACTACGGCATCTCTTGGCACTTCACAGAATTCCAGTTTCGCTTTCCCTACCAGATCATTCACCGCAAATTCAGATTGCCAAACCGATTATCGAAGAAAGTAAGGAGGAGCGTGCTCGGAAACGGGTCGCGCTTTTCCGCGACTTGTTTCGCGGACGAGAGGACGTATATGCCCGGCGCTGGGAAAAAGCTGATGGTCGGTCAGGATATGCTCCTGCGGACCTGAAGGATTGGAGAGCAATCAACGCGAGCAAGCCGGAAGATCGGAAAAGGATTGAACGGAGTACCCGCAAATTCCTGCCGTTGACCGAAGCGGTCATTCAGGATCATCTTCTCGGGAAAGAGACCATCGGCATCTACCCTCTCCTTGCAGACGAAACATGCTGGTTTTTGGCCGTGGATTTTGACAAAAAGACATGGGCCCAAGACTCACGCGAGTTTCTGGAGACATGCCGTGAGCTGAGCGTCCCCGCAGTTCTCGAGCGCTCCCGTTCAGGGAATGGTGCGCACGTCTGGATCTTCTTCGAATGTGCGATTCCAGCGTCTACCGCACGGAAGCTGGGTTGCGCAGTTCTTACGAAAACCATGGAGCGCCGGCACGAACTGGGGCTCGATTCCTATGACCGTCTGTTTCCCAATCAGGACACCATGCCAAAGGGTGGCTTCGGAAACCTGATTGCTCTCCCATTGCAACTTGTGCCGCGCAAGTCGGGCAACAGCGTGTTTGTCGATTCCGAGCTTCGCCCATATCCCGATCAGTGGGAATTCCTCTCCACGGTTCGACGGATGCCAAGCAAAGCTGCTGAAGATGTGATTGCGGAGGCTCAACGCGACGGCGATTTGATTGGAGTCCGCATAAGCGTCGCTGAAGACGAAGACGGACAAGACCCGTGGAACCTGCCCCCTTCACGTCGGCGTCTGGAACGGAAAATCGTTGGCCCGCTACCTGAGTCGGCAAAGCTCATCCGCGCGAATCTTCTCTATATCGAGAAACAAGGTCTGCCCCCCTCAATGTTGAATCGTCTGCTCAGATTGGCGGCCTTCCAGAATCCCGAGTTCTATAAAGCTCAAGCAATGCGCCTCCCTACCTACGCGAAACCCCGTGTAATTGCATGCGGCCAGGATTTCCCTCAGCATATTGCTGTTCCGCGTGGATGTCTGACAGAGGTATTGGCTCTTCTAAAAGCTCATGAGGTTCATGCCAATGTTCTGGATGAGAGGTGCGCAGGAATATCTATCGCAGCGGAATTCAGTGGTGAGCTTCGTCCCATGCAGGAACAGGCCGGCCGGGACATCAGTGCACATGATGAGGGAATTCTTTGTGCGCCAACGGCCTTCGGGAAAACCGCGGTGGCATCCTGGCTGATCGCAAAACGAAAAGTGAATACCCTGATTCTTGTCCATCGACAGCAACTGCTAGACCAGTGGCAAACGCGCCTTGCGATGTTTCTGAGTCTCCCTGACGGCTCCATCGGGCACATCGGCGGAGGAAAGGCGCACCGGACTGGTCGTATCGATGTGGCTGTAATCCAGAGTCTGTATCAAGCGGGCTCAGTCAAGGATTTCGTTGCTGAATACGGACAAGTCATAGTTGACGAGTGCCACCATATCTCCGCGTTCACCTTCGAGCAGGTCATGAAGGCGACGAAGGCCAAATACATTGTTGGACTAACGGCCACGCCTACGAGGAAGGATGGCCACCATCCCATCGTTATCATGCAGTGCGGACCAGTACGATTCAGCATGAGTGCCCGCGCGATGACGGAAGCAAACCCCTTCGAACACAGGGTACTTCCTCGCCACACCGACTTTGAGATGCCCCTCAGTCTTAACGACTTCACAATTCAGGATGTCTATGGAGCATTGTGGCGTGATGAGCTGCGCAATGAAATGATCGCCGGCGACATCACGGGAGCCATCGCGCGAGGATGCACTCCACTGCTTTTGACCAACAGGACTGACCATTTACAGCATCTTGCCGACAAGCTCGCCGGGGTAGCCAAGCACGTGTTTCTGCTGAAGGGCGGCATGGGCAAGAGGCAGCGTCGCGAAATCGCGGAGGCGATTGCAGGCGTGCCCGACACTGAATCTCGGCTGATTTTGGCAACGGGGAGCTATATCGGAGAAGGGTTCGATGATGCTCGTCTCGACACCCTGTTTCTTGTCATGCCGATTTCATGGAAAGGCACATTGCAGCAGTATGTCGGTCGATTGCATCGTCTCCACGACAACAAGAAGTTCGTCCAAGTCTATGACTATATCGACGACCGAGTTCCAATGCTGGCAAGGATGTACGAACGCAGGCTGAGAGGCTACCGTGCAATTGGTTACAGCGTTCAGCAGACTAGCGCAGACCAAGATCAAAACATTGTGTCACCACGACCAGTAACCGAGTGAAGAGCCGATCATCCGACCGTTATCGAAGCCATTTGAGTGGGTACAGTAACGGTACACCCGTCAGCTTTTGCCTACCCCGGCAAACTCGGTTAAACACCGCTCGCTCAACTATTTAGGACTACGGTAAACTATGCTCACATTTTGTTTAATATCAATAACTTAGCGTGTCAGGCTCGAACTCATAATCCCTTGGTTGGGGGTTCAAATCCCTCCGGGCCCACCAGATCTAAATAATTGAATAGGAATATTTTAATGGTATTTATTGCGGGCTACACAGAAAGGCTATTCTCAGGCTGGTGCATGTTTTGGTGCATGTTGCCATGGACATTACTTCAATCGATCAAGCACCATGCGCTCCGATGCC
>DAIDGW010000095.1 GCA_027452245.1 Acidobacteriaceae bacterium | reverse complement strand
GCGACCCCAGCGCACGGATTCTTGCGTCGCCTTTTCCCACGGATGCCTATTGAGTACCGGTGGCTGCGCGCTGATCGGCGGCAGGTCGTCGACTCTGGCCTCTCCGGCGGTGGAGCTATCCGTGCGAGCGTCTGGTCGTCGTAGCTTTTGAGACGCAATCGTGACCAGCGGTACTATATTTCTGAGGTTCCAGTCAGAGAGCAAACGATTTTATCCGTGCCTCTACAGAGATACTGCCAGCGAGGCACGGTTGCCCAATACGTAGAACCATTTGCAACCTGAGCCGTGAACCGCACGGCATGCAACCGAGTTAAAGGGACGTTGGAGCTTGATCCGTCAGGATGCCCTTGACCTTCTGACACTGCCGAGGTGGAATTGGACCTTTTATACTGCGAACGACTGATCGACGAGCGTACTTCTGAATTACTTTGGGTCAACGATCATCCGCCCATTGATGCCCTAGGGCGAATGCATCACGGGCTGTCGAGAGACGATGAAGCAGAAGTCGTAGAGTGCCACGTTTTATGGTGCCATCAGTGTCTGGATGTACTCCAAGCATTTCAACAAGAACATCCATCGACCGATGAACTTGAAGATTACATACTGAAGGGGCGGTCTTCAAGTGTCGGGAATCGCGTCTCCGAACATCTCGCAGACTGCCCGGTCTGCCGCGATGTAAGGGCTTCACTCGCTTATTTGATTTTCAACATTCGTTGTGCCGTCTCATCGTATTGAGAGCCCGTAGGTGCCTGAGATACGGTCACGTGGCACCTCCTCGCGTCTTGATCAGCAGCCCCTCGGCGGTCAAACCAAAACCGACCGTAGCCTGACTTTCGCAGTTAGCGGTGATTTTCCGACCTGAGCCCGGCCGAAGTGATTGCATCGAAAAGGCGCGACTTTGAAGAACGCTGTGGTGAAGACCTGACCTCTTCCCCCCGGGAGTCGAGTTCGGACATGCTGCTGTCTCGATGTTTTTGCGCAGCACGAACCGGCAAAAGGACGGCAAGGACCACCGCTATTTCAGCGTGGTGGAGAGTCGGCGTCTGGTTTCGGGCAAAACGGCGCAACGCACGGTGCTGGATCTGGGCGAAGTCAACGATCGGCAGGAAGCGGCTTGGCGCAAGACGCTGGAAGTCTTCGACGAGGAGCAACACTGCTCGCGCACGCTGAGCCTGTTCCCCGAGGATCGGACGTTACCCGCCGATGGCGCCGATAGCCTGCAAGTGAGGTTGAGCGGCCTGGAACTGCGGCGGCCGCGGATGTTCGGCAATTGCTGGCTTGCCTGCGAGGTCTGGCGGCAACTGGGGCTGGACGAGTTCTGGCGAGCGCGCCTGCCGGAGGGCCGCGAGGCGGTGAGTTGGGCGAAGGTGGTGCAGTTGCTGGTGACCAATCACCTGCTGGATCCGTCGAGCGAGTTTCGTGTCCACCGGCAGTGGTTTGTTTCGACGGCGCTGGACGAGTTGCTCGAAGTCGATTATGCCGTCGCCGAAAAGGACCGGCTGTATCGTTGTCTGGACCGTGTGCTGGCGCACAAGCAGGATCTGTTTGTGTGGTTGAGACAGAAGTGGGCCGATCTGTTTCAGGCCGATTTCGAGGTGCTGCTCTACGATCTGACGAGCACGTACTTTGAAGGCGACATGGAACGGAACCCCAAGGCCAAGCGCGGCTACAGCCGCGACGGGCGGCCGGATTGCGTGCAGTTGGTGATCGCGCTTGTCGTCACCACGGATGGCTTCCCGCTGGCGTATGAAGTCATGGACGGCAACACTGCCGACTGCACCACGCTGCGGGGATTTCTCGACAAGATCGAGCAGACCTACGGCAAGGCGCGACGCATGTGGGTGATGGACCGCGGTATTCCGAGCGAAGCGACATTGGCAGCGATGCGGGAGCCGGGCCGCCAGGTGTACTACCTGGTGGGAACGCCCAAAGGCAAGATCAAGCAGCACGAGAAGAAGTGGCTTGAACTGCCGTGGCAGAAAGTACGCGACTCGGTCGAGGTGAAGTTATTCGAGCAGGACGGCGAACTGTACGTGTTGGCCAAAAGCCAAGGGCGCCAGGCCAAAGAGACCGCCATGCGACGGAAGAGAGTCGCGCGGCTGCTGCGCAAGTTGCGTGCGATGCGCCGCAGTCTGCCGACGCGCGATCAGCTCTTGCTGAGCATCGGCGCCGCCAAGACGGAGGCGGGCCGCGCTTTCGGCTTGGTGAAGATCCAGCTCCCGGATGCCGGCCAGCCGGTGACGCGCAGCTCATTTCAATTTCATCTGGACAAGGCGAAGCTCAACGAGGCCGAACTGCGGGACGGACATTACCTGCTGCGCTCCAACCTCAGTGATGGCGATCCAGCGGTGCTATGGTCGCGCTACGTGCAACTGACTCAAGTGGAAGCTGCGTTCCGAAGCCTGAAGAGCGAACTCGGGATTCGGCCGGTTCGTCACCAACTCGAGCATCGCGCCGACGCCCACATCCTGATTGCGTTCCTAGCCTACTGTCTGCAAGCGACGCTGAAGAACCGGCTGATGATTCATGCGCCGGGGCTGAGTGCCACCGAGGTTCGGAAAACCCTGGCGGGCATTGAAATGCTCGACGTCTACCTCCCAACCGTGGATGGGCGCTGGTTGATCCTACCGCGCTACACCCAACCGGAGAGCTGAAGCCCGGCTGATTCTCAAGAAGCTGAAGCTGGATCTACCCGTGCAACCTCTTCCGCGCATCACCACCGGCGTAACCTGCGGATTCCGGGGGATGTCGATCAGGGTTCCGAGCTGATGTCGATCACGATTCCGAAGTGATGCCGATCAGCGTTCCGAACGGATGCCGATCAGTTTTACGGTTGTAGTTCGGAACGGTGATCGGCATCGGATTGGAATGACGCGCAGGGCAGCGGTGGCGACGGGACTCCACTAGAAGGTGGAGACTCCCGTTGCCACAGAAGAGGCTGACCATGCGCAAGTTGAAGGAAGTTCTGCGGCTCCATTCCTTGGGATTGAGCCAGCATCAGATTGCCCGCAGTTGT
>DAIDGW010000094.1 GCA_027452245.1 Acidobacteriaceae bacterium | reverse complement strand
GTGGACGGAACAGGTTTTCACGCAAGCCAAACAAGGGCCTGTATGCGCACGATCAAAAATCACCTGACGTCCGCAGCAGGAACGCCCAGACTTCGAACACCACGAAGTCTGGGGCAGCCGATTTCGAGGAAATCCAGGCAGGAAAACAAACCTGGGCCAGCGCCCCTCGGCCAGTCTCATGATTTCTGAATGGGGACGAACCGCGCAAGGACATGCGTCACAATCGAGCTGTGGAAAACTGCACTTATGGAAGTTGTTGGAAGAGCTCTGCGGGCCGCGCCGGGTCTGCCGGCCGAGAAGTGTGAAAGCCGCCCTTCAGGAACGTAAACATTCTCTCCTGCTTTCCTCCTTGCCACACCCAGGATGTTCGCGCTCCCATGTGGAGAGCAATCTCATTAACAAATTCGCGTACGGTGAGGCTATCCAGAGTAACGCTCCACGGCGTGGGGTACGTGTTATCTGCAAGACCTGGACCAAAATATCCGACTTGCTGAGTTGGAAAGAGCTTAGAAAGTGGCGTGAGTGCTTGCTCTGGATCAGGCACATCAACCAGCGCTATCCTGCCGATACGTAAGTTAAGTAAATACGAAGAATCTCCCACGGTCGTCTTCGGGAAGATGTTAACCGACTCTCCACTCCGCGCCCATGTGTAACGAGCATCGGAATCGCACAAGGCGTCTAGGACCTGCTTGACCGTCACGTTTTCGATGTGAAGCGAAAAGTGCGGACTCGAGGCTCTAGGGTCGTCCTGGATTTTGTTCCGAATTACCTCCTCGAATCCCAAATGCAGCCCGTCTATTCCCTTGAGGCTGAGTTCCGACACACCATCGCGCAAGATGGCGTCGGTGAGGTCAAAGTGATCGATTCGGATTTCGAGCGGAGACTTTTTCGGCGGCAGAATCTTCCTGGGGGGAGATAGTACTTGCCCCAGGGTCAATGGGAAGAGAAGCGACAATGTGAAATACCTCGCGAGACGATTCAGGATCATTTCGTGGGTCCGTCATTCGTATCAGTCACACCTGCCGCGTGCTTTAGGTCTTCGGAAGCTCCAGAACCGCATAACAAATCAGACCTATGGGTGCTTACGAGGCATGTCATACACCCACCCCGTCGAATTAGAAAAAAAGAAGAACTCGACCGCACCGGGGCAGCTTTCATAAACCCACAGGCCGGGAAAAGCCTTTAATATACGATCCAAGCCCTCGGAAACAGTCACATCATTAAGGCTTCCCGATATGTGGGGAGACTCGGAATTCAACGGAGCGTGCGGCAAATGGACTGCGATGGCAGGAAACCTGAGATTATGCATATGCGAGAAGTGAACTGCTTCTGGGCTTTGTAAAATCGCCCGCATTGCTTCCGTCGGATCGTATATCGGACCATCACTACCTTGAGGTCTAGTGAAACTCACGTGCCTGATCTTCACATCCAATATACTGCGGTCTACATCTGTTTGGGCCATTCTGATGATTCCGCTGGCATCCTGATATACCTGCATCATCAAATCCTCGGAAAACGTCTCTCGTAGGAGGTTTTCTGCAGGTGCGTCGAAGCTTGTCGGAATTTGGGTTGATGGAAAATCGTGGAAGCAAACACCATTGAACGCAAGTGAACCACTGGCCCCAGATTTACTGAGGATACCCATCACCAAACGAATACCATTATCCGTCCCAAGATCAACCGCTTGCTGCCCGCGGGTGCCAGTCAGCAACGTCATGATGAAGAATACGCTTGCGATCCAAGATCTCATGTCTGAGTCCATCTTCCCACAAGGCTCGCACTCGATGTTTGGTGCTGAGTAAAAGGAAACAACCAGAATTATGGGTTCGGTGTAACGCTCGTTTGTATCGTTCCACTCGGTGGCAAAAACGAATAGTGGGCAGAGCCGGGTGGAGGGTTCGTCCATTGGAACTGGGGCTGGGTGAACGCCCGCTGCTTCAGGGGGCGAAGGGGCGGTGCGAGCGATCAAAAATCACCTGACGTCCGCAGCAGGAATGCCCAGACTTCGAACACCACGAAGTCTGGGGCAGCCGATTTCGAGGAAATCCAGGCAGAAAAACAAACCCGGGCCAGCCCCTCTGCCGTACGTTGACGGACTTGTATACCAGTGCAGCTCCATAACCATCGATGGGAACTGACCGTATGCTCAGAGCAGCCAAAGTATTGGGAACCATCCTGCTGAGCGTGGGCCTATCTCAGCGCGGAAACACACACGTCATTTCTGGAACAGTCACCGACATGCTAGGCGGCCCCGACGCAAGCGCGTTGGTAACCGCAGTACCGATAGGAAATGCTGCCGGAGACGTCACATGGTCGAAGGTCGATGATAAGGGCAACTTCCGACTCGCTGTCAAGGATGGCCGCTACATCGTGCGCGCCAAGGACGAGGAGCATGGATACCCGGATCCCACATTCCTGCTTAGTGCGGATGCCGGGGCGGAGTTCCCTGATATTTCGGTCGAGGGTGCGGATCTCGCAGGCGTCCGGGTTGTGCTTGGGCAACAAGGTGGGATTCTAATAGGCCAGATCGTGGATTCACACAACAACCGGCCCGTAGGAGGGGGGAGGATCATTGTTCGCGCGACACAAGCGCCCACTCAATTTGTAGAGCTTACGGCTAGCAAAGACGGGCTTTTCCAATTCACCCTGCCACATAAGCCTGTGCGGATCACATCGACTGCGGATGGCTATCGAACGGCCCGCTATGCAGATGGAGCCGAGTTGATACTCTCGAACGGCGAAAGGAGAGAAATCGTCATCCCACTTGAGCCGAAGTAACCGCTCGGGAGAATGTGGGGACAGAGAATGTGGGGACAGACGGGACGGACACCGTTTTCAGTAGTCGCTCGCTGCGCCGAAAGCCGGTGAACGTCCTGTGTGTCCCCATGTTCTTCTCAGGCAGAAAAACAAACCCGGGCCAGCCCCCGTGCCTGGACCGAACCTTAAATTTCGATTAACACTTCGCCGTTTTCGATCTTCAGCGGATAGACGTTCAACTTGGCGCGGGGATTATGGGCGGCTTCGCCGCTGACTGGATCCCATTGCCATCCGTGCCACGGGCAGACGATTTTCCCGTCTTCGATCATTCCCTGGCCCAGCGGTCCGCCTTGATGCAGGCAGATGTTGTCGATGGCACGGTAGGCGCCGTTCACGTTGGCGATGCAAATCTCTTTTCCCGCGCAGGAAAATTCCCGGGCTTCGTTGAGAGCTGGCAGGTCGGACTGGCTGGCAATTTTTGTGAAAGCCATGCGTTGCGGAGCTCCGTGGAGTCTGGAATCAGATTGTAACGCAGGGCGTCAGCGCTTCTTGCGCGCAGGTGGAATTGCGTTCGCGCGCGTCGCGGCTTCGCGGGCGCGGAATTTCGTGATGCGGGCGATCAGTCGGGCGGGCAGCGGCTGGGAAAATGGGAAATGAATGGTGCTCTTCTGGATTTCATGGCCGGCGAGTTCGTCTTTGAATTCAGCCAGCAATGTCTTCGTCGCGGGATAGAGGGAGAAGTAGCGCTTCCATGCCGCGAAGTAGAGCACGCGCTCTCCGCTAAGTTTGTACGCCGGAATATTGTAGGAGATCGATTCTTCGAGTGCGGGAGCGGCTTTCAGGATGGTCTTGCGTACGTTTTGCAATATGGGCTGAACAGACTCGGGTTGCGCCGAGATGTAGTCGTCGACGGAATGGAAAGCGGGCTTTGGCATCGCCTAGAAAAATTGCCGAGCTGCGCTCGGCCAGACAGCCAGGGCGTGTGCCGCCACAGGAACCTACTTGGGCTGCAGAGTTTGCGCGATCATGACTTGGCGCTTGAAGTTCTCGACCATGTTGGGTTCGAGGCGGACTTCGGTGGGGCGCTTCGCGATCGTCATGGTGTCGATTTTGTCCTGCAGCTTGAGCAGCGCGTAAAACAGATTCTCCGGCCGCGGCGGGCATCCGGTGACATAGACATCGACGGGGACGATCTTGTCGACCCCCTGCAGGACGGCGTAGGTATTGAACGGGCCGCCGACCGACGAGCAGGCGCCCATGGAGATGACCCACTTGGGATCGGGCATCTGATCGTAGATGCGCTTGACGACGGGGGCCATCTTGAGCGTCACGGTTCCGGCGACGATCATGAGATCGCTCTGCCGCGGGCTGGGACGGAAGACCTCCGAGCCGAAGCGCGCGATGTCGAAGCGCGCGGTCGATGACGCGATCATTTCAATGGCGCAGCAGGCGAGGCCGAAGGTCATCGGCCAGACCGCCGATTTGCGCGCCCAGTTAAAAACGTAATCCACCGTACTGATCAGGAAATTTTTTTCGAATTTATTTTGCAGCCAGCCCATGAAGTCCTCAATAAGAGCCAGTATATTCCCGGCAGGGATGAGAGCATTCCAGTGTAGGCCGGGAGAGGCGCGCTGTCACGGCCCAATTTGGGCCGCGGCGGCACCTGGAAATCAGGCCTCGCGGTGGCGAGACTCAAACATTTTGGGATCGACGGCGCTCTTTCTGAGCTCCAGGATCCGATCATGCAGCAGAGATTTCATTTCGCGGGTCAACTCGATCGCTTCCGCGTCGGAGTTGCACGCGCAAATTCGCTCGCACAATTTCATGATCTCGTCCTCAAAAGGCATGCAGACGAAGGGCCCCAGTCGTTTTTTCATAATGTGCCAGAATTCTTGAATGGTTTCACTACAGGAAATTCCCCATTTTTTAACGCTGTTGAACAATTCGACAAGGCCCAGCATGTTTCGCTGGGCTGTGCTCAAATAGCAATAGAACCAAGAACTTGGAGCGGGTGCGGCGAAAACAGGCGGTGACTTCCAAATCCATTGCGGCGGCGAAGGCTCCTTCCACGGCGCCGGGAGGATTAAGACTGTGGCGGCGGGTGCGCGCATCCACGTTGTGGATCTTCGCGGTCGCATTCGGGGTGCGGATCGCGTGGATTCTGATGGCGCACACGTGGCGGTTCAAGGCTGGCGACGACCATTTCAATTTCGGCTGGGAGATGGGACGCATCGGCGCGGCGCTGGCTTCCGGGCACGGGTTTGCGAATCCCTTTCTCGCGCCTACCGGACCGACAGCGTGGGAGTCTCCGCTGTATCCGATGCTGATTGCGGGAGTGTTTCGCGCTTTCGGGATCTACTCGGGGCTGTCGGCGTTTGTGCTGCTGGGGCTCAACAGCTTGTTTTCGGCGCTGACCTGCATTCCGATTTTCCTGATCGCGAAAAGAGTCTTTTCCGAAAAAGTTGCGGTGGGCGCGGCATGGACGTGGGCGCTGCTTCCCTATGTCCTGGTATGGGACACGCGCTGGGTGTGGGAGACGAGCCTTTCGGCGCTGCTGATGACCACCCTGCTGGGGCTGGCGCTCACGCTGGAAGATCGCGACGGCTGGAAGCCGTGGTTTGTTTTCGGACTGCTGTGGGGACTGGCGGGGCTGAACAGCGCTGCGCTGCTTTCGTTTTTGCCGGCGGCGGGATTGTGGGCGTGGTATCACCGCGCGCGGCGCGGCAAGCGGTCGCTGGGAGGAGTTGCGCTGGCGTCGGTGGTGTTCTTCGCCTGCATGGCGCCGTGGTTGGTTCGCAATTACGAGACGTTCGGCAGGTTCATTTTGCTGCGCGACAACTTCGGAGCCGAACTTCGCCTGGGAAATGGCCCGGGCGCAGATGGGACGTGGATGGAATATCTGCATCCCACGCAGAACGTGTATGCCATGCGGCAGTATCGCGCGATGGGAGAGCTGCCGTATATCGCGATGCGCAAGCAGCAGGCGATGGATTACATCCGGCAGGATTATGGGCGGTTTGCCGTGCTGTGCGTGAAACGGTTTGTGTATTTCTGGTCGGGCCCTCCGCGCTCGGAGTGGCTGACGGGAGCGGTGAAGAACTCGCTGTTTCTGGCAACGTCGGTGCTGATGTTCTGGGGACTAGGGCGGGCGCTGCGGCGGAAGCGTCCGGGAGCGTGGCTGCTGTTCTGGCTAATCGGGTTGTATCCGGCGGTGTATTACGTGGTTTATCCGAACCAGCGGTACCGGCATCCGATTGAGCCGGTGATGGCGATCCTGGCGGTGTATGTGATCACCGAGGCGGAGTGGGGCAAGCGGTTGAGTATGACCTGAAATTTAGAACGGCGTCCCTATGATCGTAGCCGTCGCAGGTAAAATGCCGCCTCACCAAATGCCGGTTGGTCCGTCTAAGTGCAAGACGGAGGGTGTTATGAACAGTCCACGCCGGATGACACGAACCGCAACCTGGATGGGGGTGCTGCTGGGAAGCCTGTGCGCGCTGCTGCTGGCGGCCGCCGGGGCGCACGCTTCAGACCAGTATGGTGCGGTGACGGAAGAGTTCCACAAGACCTATCCCAGGACGGCGGATGGGCGCGTGTCGCTCGAAAACATCAACGGCCCGGTACACATCGCGGCGTGGGACCGCAACGAGGTCAAGGTCGATGCCATCAAGCGCGCGAACAGCAAAGAACAGCTGGACGCAGCCCAGATCGAAGTCGATGCGGGAAAGGATTATGTTTCGATCGAGACGAAGTATCGCGATCACAACCTGATCTTCGATAACGACGATGGAGAAAACAATCCGGCCAGCGTGGAGTACACGCTGACGGTGCCGCGAGGGGCGAGGCTGGACAAGATCAAGCTGATCAACGGTTCGCTCGATATCTCAGGCGTGGCAGGCGAGGTGGAGGCCTCGTGCATCAATGGCCGGCTCGAGGCGAAGGACCTGCGCGGGCGAATGGAGCTTTCCACCATCAACGGTAAGTTGGAGGCGAACCTGACGCGGCTTTCCGGGCAGACGGTGGAGTTGAAGTCGGTCAACGGCGAAGTGGAGTTGACGATTCCTTCCGATACCAGGGCTGAGGTGGATGCGAGCACCGTTTCGGGATCGATCGAGAACGATTTTGGGATGCGTGTGAACCATCATCGCTATGTCGGAGAAGACATGCGCGGAGAACTGGGTGGAGGGGGAGCGCACGTCAAATTGAGCAATGTGAATGGACGCATCGATCTGCGGCATGCGAATGACGGGAAGGCGATGAGTACGGTGAAAAGCTTCGGCCGCGATGACGGCGAGATTTGAAAAGCAGATCCCTCGACTGCGGCGGATCGTCGCTGCGGGACGATCCGTCCTTCTTCGAACGAGAGCAGGCGCAGGGCGCTCTTAATAGATGGTGTATCCCGGTGCGGGGGTGCGCAGGTCGGGCTTGGTGGCCATCAGCAGCAGCGCGCCTTCGCGTTTGAATGCCTTCAGATCGTCGAGGCTCTTGAACGATTTCGTCTTGTAGCCGTCGGGCGTAGGCGTGTCGTCGGGAATGCGCCGGGCTTCGACGTTCTCAAAAGCGTGCTTCTTCAGGAGTTCGATGTACTCGGCGGCGGAACGCACGTGTACCGGGACTTTCAGCTTGTCGACCCACTGCAGGGAATATTGGTTGTCGGTGTAGAGGTTGATGAGGATGAAGAGGCGTCCGCGGGGAGCCATCACGCGGAACAATTCCATCAGGGCGCGGTCCTGATCGGGATAGTAGTAGAAGGATTCGACGGATAGAACTTTGTCGAAGAAATTTTCTTCCCAGGGAACCTGCTGCGCCGATCCCCAGACGTAGAGAATGTTTTCGAAGTCGGTGGAGGCGGAGCGCGCCTGGCGCACCATTTCGTCGGAGACGTCAAGGCCGACGACCTGCCCATATCCTTCTGGGCCATCGGCGACGAGGCGGGCGAGGAGGCGGGTCGCCCATCCGGAACCGCATCCGAGATCGAGGACACGCTCGCCGGGACGCAGATCCATCAGGCGGATGGTCTTTTCGGTAATGTCGAGATGATGGCGCTCCATCTTCGGGCCTTCCCCTTCGGCGGCCCATTGATTGAATTCGTGCTGGAGTTTCTCGTCGGGAGTCTGGGGCTTGTCGGGCATGGCGATCCTCTCTAGAGTGGCAGCGCTCAGCCTTGGTTTTACCATGAAAGCGACGGGACATCGACAGCAGCAGTATCCTGTACGGGCAAACCCCTCGGGTAATTCCTACCCAATCACTTGTGGATTGTTTATTGACTCGCCGGGTTCCCGGACCTACGATTTTCGCATAGGGGGAAGGAGACTTCCCCGTGAACGCAGCGTTCAAATATTGTTCTTTGGCCGGGTGCGAACTCGGGCACTACCGCATTGTCGAAAAAATCGGCGAGGGCGGGATGGGGGAAGTTTTTCTTGCCCACGACGAGCACCTGGGCAACAACGTCGCCCTGAAAGTTCTGCCTCCGGATACCGACGAGAACCGCCGTGGACTCTTCCGCAAAGAGGCGCACGCCCTCTCCAAGCTGAACCATCCCAACATTGTGACGGTGCTTGATTTTGACACGCAGCAAAACCTGGATTTTCTGGTGATGGAGTACGTCCCCGGGCAGGCGTTGGACGAACGGGTGCGCGAAGGCGCCCTGCCAGAAAAGGAAGTCATTGAAATCGGCGTGCAGTTGGCCGAAGGATTGGCGGCAGCGCACGAGCAAGGAATCATTCACCGGGATTTGAAGCCGGGGAACCTGCGCCTGACAAAAGATAATCGTTTGAAGATTCTGGATTTCGGGCTGGCGCGATCCACGCTCAGCTTCAATTCGCTGGCGAGCACAGTAAGCGCGATTGGCCCGGCAAACTGCTGCGGAACGTTGCCGTATATGCCGAGCGAACAGGTGCTGGGGCAGGCGGCGGATGCGCGCACCGACATCTATTCGGCGGGAGCGGTGCTGTACGAACTGTACACGGGGCATCCGCCATTTGAGGAAAAGCTGTTTACGGCGCTGGTGGATGACATCCTGCACAAAGCGGTGGTGCCGCCCTCACACCGGCGCCCGGGGGACTCGGGGCGAATCTCGGCCATCATTCTGAAGTGCCTGGAAAAATCACCGGAGAAGCGGTATCAATCGGCGGGCGATCTGGCACGGGCCCTGCGGGAACTGGCGAGATCGGAAGCGGCGGTGAAACCCGCAAAAGCGGCGCGAGGGAAAAGGTACGGCGTGGCTGCTTTGCTGGCTTTGTTGCTGATCATTTTGACTTTGCAGCCTGGAAACAGGCGAATGGGCCCGACTCGCTCGCCGGCGGTAGAGATTGAATCGCTGGCGGTGCTGCCGTTCGCGAACCTCTCGGGCGATCCGCAACAGGAATACCTGGCAGATGGGATCACGGATTTTTTAATTACCGACCTGGGGCAGATGAACATATTGCAGCGAGTCATCTCGCGCACCTCGGTCGTGCAGTACAAGACGGGACGGCAGTCACTGCGGGAGATCGGGCATCAACTCAATGTGGAGGCGATCGTGGAAGGCTCGGTCACCCGTTCGGAAGGGAGAGTGCAAGTCTCAGTGCGCCTGGTCAGCGCGGCGGATGACCGACAGATATGGTCGCACACGTATGAAGGAGAATTTCGCGACCTGTTGGCATTGCAGCGCAAACTGGCCTTGTCGCTGGCGCGAGAGATCAAGGTCAATCTTCCAGCGAGCGACCAAGGCCGAGGCGCAGCGGCGCACGTAGTGGCAGCGGAGGCTCAGGAGGCCTACCTGCGAGGAAGATACTTGCAGTTTGGGGCAGCCGAACAGCGAGCGCGGTCGCGCCAGTACTTCGAGCAGGCGATCCAGGCGGATCCCAGTTATGCCCCGGCGTATGCAGGACTGTCCGATTCTTATTGGAATGACATTGGAGTACCGCCGCGGGAAACAATGGCCAAGGCGAGGGAATACGCACTTAAAGCGGTCTCGCTGGACGAAATGGAAGCACATGCGCACACGGCAATGGGAACGGTGCGCTTCTATGGGGACTGGGATTGGCCGGCCGCTGACAGGGAGTATCAGAGGGCGCTGCAACTTAATCCGAATGACGCGGAAGCGCATCGCATGTATGCGGTCTTTCTGGCGGCGATGGGGCGGGCGGACGAAGCGCTGGCCCAGGTGCTGGCCGCACAGGAACTGGATCCGCTGGACTACAACAAGAACACGACAGCCGGCTGGATTCTTTACTGTGCGCGGCAATACGATCAGGCGCTGATGCAGTGCCGGAAGGCCCTGGAGTTGGCTCCCAATTACGACAGCTCGCATGCGTGCCTGAGCTACGCGTATGGCGGGAAAGGCGATTCGGGCAAGGCTTTGGAGGAGAGTCGAAAGGCCTTCGAGCTCTCTTCAGAAACGCTGCGAACTGCGCTCCTGGGACGTAATTACGCCGGCGCGCATAATGCCGCCGAGGGGCACAAAATCTTGACGCAGTTGCTGAAGCGCTCGCATGAGAATTATGTGCCGCCCTACTTGATCGCCACCTTGTACGCAGCGCTCGGAGACGGAGACAGTGCGCTGCGGTGGATTGACGCGGCCTATGCCGGGAGAGACCTCAACCTGGTCTGGATTAGAGTGGACCCGGCGGTTGATTCTCTCCGGCAGGCCGCGAGATTTCAGCAAATACTCGAGCGGATGCAACTGGCATCCTTCTGAGGGTTTACTTCAGGCGGCAGCCACCAAGGTCAGGTCGGCTGCAATGGCCGCATAACAAGTGCAAGTGGGGTTGTGCTTTAGCACGATGAGGGCGGAGCTATTGCCGATATACGTTTGCGGGATCGGCTCCAGATCGATCGAACGTATGTCTTTATCGAAAATTTTATGTTTGTTGATAAATTCCCTGGGGGCATTTCTCAGTTCCGTCAAGCGTGGACTCGACAGCTTTAGAACGCCAATTTCTGCTTCGCCTTCCTGAGGCGGGACGGCTTTCCAGAATCTGAGGACATCAATCCCTTCAGCCAAGTGATCCCAATTCATAAGCGCCTCCTTGATCACACAAATCAGCAAATGATTTTAGGGCTGCTTTCCTCAATTGTCAGTGAGAGCAATCACACAGATGACATACTTGCGGTGAGAAGTGAGATGGCTACAGGCGGCGGACGTGTGCCAACGCTGCAGGCTGTGGTAGAGTTCCCCCTCATGGCAACGAATCCGCAGAATCCGGAACCGAAGCCGGGGCCAGGGCCGCTGTACTGTCCCAATTGCGCCGAAGAGGTGACAGATCCGCTGGTGTGCGGCGATTGTGCCGCGGTGATCTGCCGCAAATGCGGAACGCCGCTGGAGTCTCCCGACGAACTGGGAATCGGATAAACCCTTGGCTGACACTCCTGTTGTCGTAAACCAGAAAGAGTCTCAAACACAACCTTCGCTGATCCGCGGACTGGGCCTGCTGGACTCGGTGCTGCTGCTGGTCAGCGGAATCATCGGGTCGTCGATCTTTCTCACTGCCCGTGATATTGCGACGCCGCTGCCGCAGCCGCTGCTGTTTCTAGGAGTGTGGGTGCTGGGCGCGGTGATTTCGCTGTTTGGATGCGTGGCGTTCGCCGAGCTGGGATCGATGTTTCCGGACTCGGGTGGGCAGTACATCTATTTGCGTGAAGCTTACGGGGATCTGGTGGCGTTCCTCTATGGCTGGATGCTGTTTGCGGTAGCAAATGGCGGAAGCATTGCGGCGCTGGCCGTGGCTTCGGCGGCATATACGGGAGAAATTTTCCCGCTGGTTTCGCAGCAGCATATGGTCTTCTCATTGTTGGGAGTAGCGGTGACGCGGGCACATTTATTCGCGCTGCTGCTGATTGCGATCCTGACGTATGTGAACGTGGTGGGATTGCGCTGGGGCGCACTGCTGCAAAACGTTTCCACGTGGACGAAGTTCACCGCCATGGCGGGATTCGTGGTGCTGGGCTTTTCCATTGGCAAGGGACACTGGTCGAACTTCAGCGGGCATGGAGCGCCGCTGACGATGGGACTGGGGCCGGGCGCGCTGATTTCGGCTTTGGGCGTGGGATTGATTGCGGTGTTCTGGGCATACGACGGGTGGGTGTACATCACGTGGGTCGCGGGCGAGGTGAAAGAACCGCGGCGCAATGTTCCGCGCGCCATGGTGCTGGGCGTGCTTGCGGTGGCGGTGATATATATCGCGATGAACATGACGTATATGTACGCGCTGCCGCTGAAAGAGATCGCGCAGCACGAAACGATTGCGCACGCGGCGGCGGCAGCGTTGTTTTCGCCGCAGGCCGCAGTCTGGCTCTCGCTGATGATTTCCATTTCGTGTTTCAGCGCGGCGGCAACATGCACACTTTCGGGAGCGCGCGTGTATCTGGCGATGGCGCAGGATGGAGTGTTCTTCAAGCGCATGGCCGAGGTGCATCCGAAATGGCGGACGCCGGCGTTCAGCCTGATCGGGCAAGGAATCTGGGCGGCGGCGCTGACGCTGAGCGGAAGGTACGATCAGCTTTATACGTATGTCATTTACGGCATGGTGCTGTCGTACACGCTGACAGTGATTGGGCTGTTTCTGCTGCGCTGGAAACGACCGGACATTCCGCGTCCATATAGGTGCACGGGATATCCGTGGCTACCGGGAATCTATGTGCTGGTGGGCACAGCGTGGACATTGAACACGATTGTGACACGTCCTTGGGAGGCATTCTGGGGAACGGCGATTGTGCTGGTGGGGATCCCGGGATATTTGTACTGGAAGCGGGTGGGGCGGAAAGTGGAGTAAGCGATGTTTGAGCGGTTCACAGAAAAAGCGCGGCGCGTCGTCTTCTTCGCTCGATATGAGGCCAGCAGCTACGGTTCCACTGAGATCGAAACGGAACATCTGCTCCTTGGGTTATTGCGCGAATTCAAACAGCTCTGCCCGAAATACATGGCTGCCACCGATCCTGAAATCATTCGCCAGCGGATCGATTCTCATGTCTCGAGAAGTAACCCGATCGCCACCAGTGTTGACCTGCCGCTAAGCGACGCTGCCACGCGGGCTCTGAGACATGCCGCTGATGAAGCCGACCGTCTCGCGCATCGCTATATCGGAACCCAAGATTTGTTGCTGGGCATCCTCGGCGAGGAGAAAAGCTTTTCGGCAAGACTTTTGATCGAGTTTGGCGCCGACGCCAGCCGCATTCGACAGGAGTGCGCCGGCCAGGTAGAGGAACGTACCACAACTGCCCCGGCGCGAGCCGAAAGCGGTGGAACAATCCAGATTCATGGCGCGAAATGGAATGCAGAATACATCCGCCAAGCGGTGAAGAGCTGTCGCGCGTATAACTGGCACTGGCACCAAATGACGTTCAAGGTGCGCGATATTGCGCTGGAAACAAATACCGGAAGCTGCTCGTTCGACCTGAGTCTCATCGATAAATCGGGCAAGTTCACGCTGGTTACGGGAGGCTGGACGAGAGATCATTGCGCGATTTGCCGATGGGAGTTGCACGAATCGGATGACGACCATGGTGGCGGATATACGAATGGCCGCGACTGGATCTGCATGGAGTGTTACGACAGATTCTGGGAACGCCCGAACTTCTCCTCGGGAGCCTATTCGGATTTAACGTGATTGCAGTTCCCCAAGGAACAAGCCGATCCCTCGACAGCGGCGGAGATCCAGAAAGAGCTAAGTTCCCGAGTTTGCATTTCTACTCTGCATAACTTTACATAAGATTACGTTTGCCGATGCATCAGAAAGTAGTGTTGCGCACGCATGATAGTTTCGCCGTCTCACACACATCTAACTCGCCTTACGTAATTGTTAGTAATTACGTGACACAGATGCGCTCAGCCGAACTACTCTCATCAGCATTGAAGCGGCCTGCTTCGATCCAACTAAGCTAGCGTTATGCATAATCGTTTTACTTCTGGCTATTGCGGGCAACGCAATCATGGATGGCAGCTTCATACGCTGTAGGCCTGGAAATCATTAAGGGAGAAGTGAAATGAGTTCTTTAAAAGGGATAGCAATCATTTTCTGCTGCGCATTGGCCTGTGTAATCTTTTTACCGAATGCTAATGCCAGCGAGTGGGACCAAATGACAAACCTAACCTTCAACCAACCGGTAGAAATTCCTGGGAAAGTATTGCCGGCCGGCAGTTATTGGTTTGTCCTGACACAAGATACTTCCGACCGTAACGTAGTCCAAATATTTAACAAGAACTGGACGAAGCTTGATGCAACCCTCCTGACGGCGCCCACGATTCGCAAAGAGTCAACGAACAGAACAGAAGTCAAGTTTGCGGAGCGGCCGCACGATAAACCGGAAGCAATGCTGAAGTGGTTCTATCCTGGGCGCCTGACGGGACACGAATTCCTTTATGCCAGTTCGAAGCGAGAGAAAGAGTTCACCCGTGATCCGAAAGTGTACGTACTAGCGGGGCGAACGATCGTGGCGTCAGCGGAGAGTCCAACGAGGCCGTGAAGTTTGGTCAGAAGCGAGGGAAACGAACGTTGCTGTCCTCGGCTGGGGTGGATCGCCGTTCTGCGGCGATCCACCTTGCAAAATCGAAACTGGGGCTTTTGGGGGTGAGGAATCTGCTGGTTGGGAAGATGGACCAGCAGATTCTTCTCTTTCGCAAGTGAAGATTTGATTTTCTTAGTTGGAAAGCAGGTTTCTCGACTGCGGTGGATCGCTGCGCTCGCAGCGATCCGCCCTCGCTTGAAATGGCGGATTTTGGAATCCTCGCCGGAATGACAATGAAGTATGCCGAATGCGGCGGCTGCCCACCGGGAGTCCTTACACCGGGGTTGCGGTTTTTCGTGGCGGGCTGAAGAACGGCAGCGCGGTCACTTTCGCGTTGGTCTTCAGGCGGATCGCTTCGATGGTGATTTCCATCTGCAGTTCCGTGCCGGGCTTGGACTGATCGGTATCGACGCTGGCGAGTGCGATCATCTTTTTCAGCGTGGGAGACCAGGATGTCGTGGTGGCTTTGCCCACCTGCATGTCTCCGTCATAGACGGGGACGGAGACGCGCGAGGCCTGGCTGGGCGCGACGGGCGTGAGCCCGTATTTTTCATAGAGTGACTCGACGTCGATCCAATCGATTTCAAGGCCGACGAACTGGCGAGGAACGCCGATTTTCGCATCGTGCTCCAAAGCGCGCTTGCCGATGAAGTTTTCTTTTTCGAGATGGACCATTTTGCCGAATCCCAGCTCGAAGGGGGAATACTTCTGTGACGGGATCAGCGCTTTTTTCGAACTGATGTAGTCGACTTCGATGAGCAGAAGCCCGGCTTCGACGCGGGCGACATCGAGCGCGAGCATTCCGGCGGCGTGCAGATCGAACTGCTTACCTTTTTCGGCGAGGGCGTCCCAGACCTTCACGGCATCATTCCAGGGCATCCAGATTTCGTAGCCGAGGTCGCCGGTGTAGCCGGTGCGGGAGATGTCGACGGGGACGCCGGCGATCTTGCCGCGGGTGACACGGAAATATTTCAGATTGGCGATGTCGGCTTCAGCGACGGACTTCAGCAGCCTGGCAGAGGTCGGTCCCTGGAGCGCGAGGGCGGCGACTTTTTCCGAGATGTCTTCGATGGTGACGTCGAGATTGAGGCCGTTCTGCCGGAACCAGCGCAGGCTGGGATCGGCGGCGGTCCAGCGATAGACGTTTTCTTCGAGGCGGGAGATGGTACCGTCGTCGATGACCTTGCCCTGCTCGTCGCACCAGCAGCAGTAAATGACCTGGCCGACTTTCACCTTGTTGATGTCGCGCGTGATTACGCGATTGACAAGCTTGGTAGCGTCGCGCCCGGTGATCAGGTACTTGTAGAGTGGCGAGATGTCGATGAGCGCTGCCGCATTTCGGATGGCGTTGTACTCATGCTCATGATGAACTTCGTAGACGCTGACCGTGTAGTAGCCGGACCACTCGCGGTAGTTAAGGCTGTGGCAAAGAGGGAAAGTGCGCTCGTGAAATGCGGTTCCGATGGGCATGGTGGCTCGCTCGTTGTCTGCGTCACCGAGGCGCAGAGAAATTCGGATTATATGCAGGCGAAGGCGTGGGAGCAATGGGCGACGGGCTTGCGTGTAGATGCCTGCGCGGTAAAGTACCCGGTCCGGGGGTGAAGGCGCCGGCCTTCGGATAACGCAGTTTCGGAATTGAATGTATAACACCGGCTAAAGAATGCCGGTTACGGTACAATGATCGTCTTCATGCGCCGCCTCATCCAATGGACGGTTCTTCCCAGCGGGCTCTGATCTTTCCTGCCAACTTGTCTTCGGCGCGAGTATCATTGCGTTTCCCGATCGCTTAACAATCAAGCTGCAACCCAGGAGCAAACAGCCCATGGCTGGATCCAATTCATACGATGTCATCGTGGTGGGCGGAGGCCATAACGGCCTGGTGAACGCCGCGTATCTCGCGAAGGCGGGGAAAAAGGTTCTGGTGCTCGAGCGGCGGCACGTGCTGGGCGGTGCGGCGTGCACGGAAGAAATTGTGCCCGGGTTCAAGTTCTCGGTCTGCTCGTACGTGGTGTCTCTGCTGCGGCCGGAGATTATTCGCGACCTCGACCTGCCGCGGCACGGGCTGGAAATTCTGCCGCTGGATGGAACGTTCACGCCAATGCCGAGCGGCGATTACCTGTGGCGGGTGAACGATCATGGCAAAACGCATCGCGAAATTGCGCGGCACTCGCGGGTGGACGCCGAGGCGTACGACGAATTCGGCAAGGCGATGCAGGCGATGTGCCGTTTCGTGAAGCCGATTCTCAGCATGGTTCCACCCGATCCGCACACGCTGAACCCGCGCGAATTGATGAAGCTGCTCTTCGTGGGACGGCGGTTCCAGGCGATGTCGAGCGAGGATAAGTACAACCAGGTGCAGTTGATGACGATGAGCGCGATCGACTTCCTGGACCAGTGGTTCGAGACCGACGTGCTCAAGGCGACGATGTCGGCGTCGGGAATCATCGGGACGTTTCTGGGCGTGCGGTCGCCGGGTACGGCGTACGTTTTGCTGCATCACTACATGGGAGAGATCGACGGTGCGTTCCGCGCCTGGGGATTTGCGCGGGGCGGAACGGGCGCGATCTCGAATGCGATCGCCGAAGCAGCGCGGGAAGCGGGAGTGGAGATCCGGACGAAGGCGGGCATCTCGCAGATCATCATCAAGAACGGCAAGGCGAAGGGCGTGGTGCTGTCGAACGGCGACGAGATTTATGCCGATGTGATTTCGTCGAGCGTCGATCCGCGGCTGACATTCACGAAGTTCATCGAAGCGCAGCACCTGCCGGGAGATTTCCTGGAGGAAGTGAACCGCTACAAGTTCCGGGGATCGTCGGGCAAGGTCAACATGGCGCTGGATGCGCTGCCGAACTTCAAGTGCATGCCCGGGCCGGGCGCGCATTTGCGCGGGGCGATTTCGATCTCGCCCGCGGTCGAGTACATGGAGAGAGCGTACGACGATGCGAAGTATGGGCACTTCTCAAAGCGCCCGTATATCGATATGGTGATTCCGTCGCTGACCGATCCTTCGGTCGCGCCCCCGGGAAAGCACGTATTGTCGTGCTTCGTGCAGTATGCGCCGTACAAGCTGGCTCCCGGGCTCAACTGGGACACCGAGCGGGAGGCGTTCGGGAACACGGTGGTCGACACGATCTCCGAATACGCACCGAATCTGAAGGACATCATCATCCAGAAGCAGGTGGTGACGCCGCTCGACCTGGAGCGCGAATGGGGGCTGAGCGAGGGCAATATCTTTCAGGGCGAGCTTTCTCTGGAGCAGCTTTTCTTTTTGCGTCCGGTGGCTGGATGGGCGCAGTTCCGGACACCGATTAAAAATTTGTATATGTGCGGATCGGCCACGCATCCGGGCGGCGGGATTATGGGCGCACCAGGACGACTGGCGGCGCTGGAGATGTTGAAGGACATGAAGGGGGCGGCCTAATCATGTCGAATCAGAAACGGGATGTGGTGATTATCGGCGGCGGGCACAACGGGCTGGTGACAGCATTTTATCTGGCGAAGGCAGGATTGAAACCGCTGGTGCTGGAACGCGCCGCACAGGTGGGTGGAGCAGCGATAACGGACGAGTTCCATCCCGGATTTCGCTGCTCGACACTGGCGCATGCGGCGGGGCCGATTCGTCCGGATGTCGCGCGTGACATGCAACTGGCAAAGCACGGGCTGAAGTGGATCACGCCGGAAGCCGCGGTGACGGCGCTTTCTCCGGATGGGCGGGCGTTGGCGCTTTATCAGGATAGGCAACGCGCATCGCAGGAGATTGCGAAGTTCTCAGAGAAAGATGCGAAGAAGTATCCGGAGTTCGAAGCGTCGCTGGGCAAGATGAGCAAGGTAATCGGCGAGGCGCTGGCGACGACTCCGCCGAACATCGACCATCCCAGCAAAGCCGACTTGTGGGGAATGCTGAAGACGGGACGGTCGATCCGCAAGCTGGGTAAGAAAGATATGTACCGCCTGCTGCGCTGGGGTCCGATGGCGGTGGCTGACCTGGCGGCGGAATATTTCGAGACGGAATTGCTGCGCGCGGTGGTGGCGGCACGGGGAATTTTTGGGACGTTCCTGGGCCCGTGGTCGGCGGGAAGCGCGCTGGTGCTGCTGATCCGGGCGGCGGGCGATGCGCATCCGGCGGGATCGGCGCAGTTCGCGGCGGGCGGCCTGGGAGCCGTGACGAAGGCGATGGCGGCGGCGGCGCAGGGCGCGGGAGCGGAAATTCGCACCGGGGCGGAAGTGATTGAAATCGCGGTGAAGGACGGTGTGGCAACGGGCGTGGTGCTTTCGACGGGCGAGGAGATCCTCGCGAAAGCGGTCATCTCGAATGCGGATCCGAAGCGGACGCTGCTGAAGTTGACCGATCCGCTGCACCTTTCTCCGGACTTCGTGCAGAAGCTGCAACACTATCGCGGGAATGGAACGGTAGCGAAAGTAAACCTGGCGCTTTCTGGATTGCCGGCGTTCACGGCGCTGAAGAATGGATTGGCCGAGGCGCTGAAAGGACGGATTCAGATTGGCCATGAGATCGATTACATCGAGAGAGCGTTTGACGAATCGAAGTACGGGAATTTCTCGCGAGCACCGTATTTGGAAGTCACGATTCCGTCGTTGAGCGATCCGTCGCTGGCGCCGGAAGGCAAGCACGTGATGTCAATCTACATGCAATACGCGCCGTACAAGTTGAAAGGTGATTGGGAGCAACAGCGAAAGGCGCTGGGACAAACCGTGGTGCAGACACTGGCGCAGTATGCTCCGAATCTGCCGGAGATGATTTTGACGCACCAGATCATCACGCCGCACGATCTGGAAGAAAAGTACGGCCTGACCGGGGGACAGATTTTTCATGGCGAACTGGCGCTCGATCAGTTCTTCACCATGCGTCCGCTGCTGGATTGGGCACGGTATCGAACGCCGATTCAGAATTTGTATTTGTGCGGGAGCGGGACGCATCCGGGGGCAGGATTAACGGGTGGATCGGGGGCCAATGCGGCCCGGGAGATTGGGAAGGAACTGAGGGGTTGATGCTGCATGTCGAAGCGTTCCCGAATTATGTACGTCGAGTACAAGGGAGACGGGTTGGTCGGCCCTGCCCGAATCGGACGGGTCACGTACTCGAAGACGGGGAGCACGCTGTATTACAAGGGCAAAGCATTTCAGAGCCTCAAGGGCATGGGGTTCAAAGCTAATTATTTTGATATCGCAACCAACGAGCGATACTGAATTTCGGGCCCGCGGAAAGACGGCACAGATGCGTTGTATCCAACGAATATTCCGACCGAAATTGACGAGGATGTTCGAGAGGAGTATTGGACAGAGATACGGAAGAAACCGGATCTCAAGATGAAGAGACAAGCGTAAGTTTTTAGCGGCGATCCTTGTCGCCCGATGGGCCTGGTTGAACCGGAGATCCTTCGCTCCGCCTGAACTGCGGCTGCGCTCAGGATGACACAGCGTGGGGGCTGAATGCGGTCTGCGCTCAGCATGGCAGCCGTTGCCAGGTTACGGTTACCTATGAAATCTTCGGCGATCCTGCTCATTTCGTGTCCCGACCAGAAGGGTGAGGTCGCGGCGATTTCGGATTTTGTGTTTCGGCATGGCGGAAACATCCTACATGCCGATGAGCATGCGGACGAAGAATCGGGATTGTTCCTGATGCGGGTTGAGTTCGATCCCAAGGATTTTGGTTTCGATCTGAACGATTTTGGCAGGCACTTCTCTCCAGTAGCGCAGAAATTTCAGATGAAGTGGCGGCTGGCGCAGTCTTCGCAGCGGGCGCGCACGGTTATCTTCGTTTCGAAATACGATCACTGCCTAGTCGATCTTCTCTATCGCCAGCAGAGCGGCGAACTGGCATGCGACATTCCGCTGATCATCTCCAATCACGCCGACGCGCAGCCGATCGCCGAATTCTACAAAATTCCTTATGCGATCGTGGATGTGCGCAAAGATAACAAACTCGAAGCGGAAGCGACGATTCAAGCGCTGATCGATCAGCACCGGCCTGACTTGATGGTGCTGGCGCGTTATATGCAAATTCTGTCGAATGAGTTTGTGAACCGGTATCCGCAGCGCATCATAAATATTCATCACTCGTTTCTTCCCGCGTTCGTGGGAGCGCGCCCCTATCACCAGGCGTTCCAGCGCGGCGTGAAGCTGATTGGGGCCACCAGCCACTATGTCACTGAGGTGCTCGACGATGGTCCGATCATCGAGCAGGACGTGGTACGCGTCTCGCACCGCGACACGGTGGACGATCTGATCCGCAAAGGGCGGGACCTGGAAAAAGTGGTGCTCTCGCGGGCGGTGCGGGCACACGTGGAAAATCGGGTACTCGTCTACGGCAACAAGACCGTCGTTTTCTAAAAACCTATTCCCTCTCCCGCCGGTACATGTACTTCAGATCGCAAGCCTTTCATTCCGGCCATCCATTCCGGTGGTAACTTGCGGGGCTGGTGACTCTGGTCTTTACTTGGACAGGAGTAAAACATTTCCACAGTTCGGGGAGAGTTTCGTCCCCTGGGAACCTCGTTGGCCGAAGATCTCAAGTTTGAGTTAGCGATTCTGGCGACGGTGCAGGGCTTCTACCAGAAGCTGCTGCGCGAGACGCTGGGTGGAAGCTTGCCGATTCCGAGCGGGTTGGACGAAGACTCGCTGCGGCACAGCGAACGCGATCTTCCCGCTACTCTGTCGACGATGTATCGCTGGCTGCACCTGCTCGACATGGCGATCACGCCGGCCATGCTGCGCAAGGCGCTGGACGACGACACCGATCCGGAAGTGGCCGAGGGGCTGTTGCGATATTTTGTGCGGCGGCGGGAATGCACCGATATCAACCGCGACAAAACGGACCTGATCGCGACATTCTTGTACCGGCATCCACGCGTTCCGGGACAGTGGGAACAGAGCGGATACGGATTGGATGGAGCGCTTCCGCTATCGCCCTTTGAAATTGCGCTGATCGAGATTCTTGCCGACACGGATGTGCCTTCGCTGCCGGAAGAGCACGTGCAACTGCTGCGGCGTTTCGATCCGCTGCGGGAAGAGGTTGCGCGATTCCGCGACTTCAATGCGCTGATGGATTCGGGAGTCATCTCTCGAGTGCGGGAACTCAAGCAGTGGCTGGACACGTCGTTCTATCATCCCGGCGTGCTGGCGACGGTGGCGGCTTATAACTCGGCATTCGGAGCGCGCTTTGACGAGCTTTTCACGAAGGCGCTGGGGGAGATCAAGCATTTTGCGCAGGCGCTGGAGGATATGGGCGGCAGCATCCTGAGCACGGTCGATGGCGTGGAAGTTACCGTGGAACACGTGGCCGCCATCGAGCAAAAGGAGATGCTGCAGGCCGATTACGGCAACGCGCTGGAAAAATTCCGGCGCGTGTCGAAGTTGAAGAAGGAATTGGACCGGCGGCCGCCGATCCGCAAGTCGCTGCTCACCCCGGCGACACCGCGTCCGAGCATAGCGGCAAGCGGAGCGGCAGCGAGCGCCAAACCGGCGCGTACGACTGCGGCACCCAAACAGCCTGTGCCGACACCTGTATTCCAGCCGCCGGCGATTACCGCACAGCAACTGTCGATGGAAGAAGGCAAGCTGCGGCGCGTGGAGGAATCGATTCGCGTCTTCGTGCGCGTGGCCGATCCCAAATACCGGCAAGTTGTCCCGATGCGCTTTTTCAACCTGATGCTCAGCCCGGCGGAAGCTGACGCCTACAATGCCAGCTTCCTGGAAGAGAAGACACTGCGGGCGGAGGTGGCGCGGATGTTGATCCGCCTGGTTTCAATCGCGGCGCGCATCAGTACCGAACTGGAAGAATTGAAGCGCAGCCAAAGCATGTCGTCGCTATGGAAGCTGCACGCCGATGCCCTGGTTGTCCTGCTGGATATGGCGAATACCGCGACCGAAGAGGCCGGAGGAATCGCGAAGAATGCCGAGCAGAATGGCGCGGGAGTGGCGGGACGGGCCATACACGAATCGGTACAGAAACTGCGCAGCCGGGCCGATATCGCGGTGAAGACGCTGGCCAATGTGAGCTAGGGCTTCCGAAATTTAGCGGCCAACTCATCGCCCAAAAACACGATTGCAAAACCGCCGCTACAAGAACCGAAGTATCGAAGAAACGCCTCATCGGCGCCTCCGGCCTGACCTTTACTCACAGCACAAATAAAAAAAGAGACGGGCAAAACACCCGCCTCTCTTCCGAGAAACCACGCTGGCCGAGAACTCAGTTGATGTCGAACTGCTCCTGATGCAGCGCCGGATCGCTCTTCACGATGATCGTGCGCTTGGTCATTTCTTCCATTTCGTTCAGCAGGCGGGCGTTGTTCGACTTCAACTCTTTCGCGACGTCGGGGTGGACACGCAGCATGACGTCTTCATGCTCCAGATGCTTGGCGATCTTGCGCATTTCAACATAGATCTCGTTGCAGATCGTCGTGACCGATTTCACGTAGCCGGTCGACTGGCAGTACGGGCACGGCGTGCCAATCGTTCGCTCCAGAGATTGCTTGACGCGTTTGCGGGTGATGGCGACGAGCCCGAAATCATTGAACTGCAGGACTTTGGAAGGAGCGCGGTCGTGCCGGAGTTCTTCTTCGAGGGCCTGCATAACGCGCTGGCGGTTACGGCGCTCGTCCATGTCGATGAAGTCGATGATGATGATGCCACCGAGATCGCGCAGGCGGATCTGGCGAACGATCTCTTTGATGGCATCGACGTTGGTCTTGACGATGGTGTCTTCGAGGCGGGCGGTCTTGCCGACATACTTGCCCGTGTTGATGTCGATCGCAACCAGCGCTTCGGTCTGGTTAATGACGATGTATCCGCCGCTTTTCAGCCAGACTTTGGACTTGAGCGCCTTGTTCATTTCCTCGCTGAGGCCGAACTGCTCAAACAACGGCGTCTCTTTGGTGTAGAGCTTTACGCGCTTCACCATCCCGGGCTGGAATCGGTTGAAGAAGCGCAGAATGCGCTCGTATTCGGCCTCGGTGTCGACCCAGATAGCGGAGAAGTCAGAGGTCACCTGGTCGCGCAGCACGCGTTCGACGACGTTGAGATCGTGATAGATCAGCGCCGGCGGCTTGGAGCCTTCGGCGCGGTTCTTGATGTCGTTCCACAGGCCTTTGAGGAAGCGGATGTCGGCGCGGAGTTCATCTTCGGCGGCGTTTTGCGCGGCGGTACGGACGATGAAGCCGCCGTGCCCGTTTTCGCGCTCGCTCATCACAATGCGTTTCAGGCGCTGGCGCTCTTCTTCAGAAGCGATCTTACGGGAGACGCCGGTATGGTTCACTGTCGGCATGTAAACCAGGAAGCGTCCCGGCAAAGCGATGTGGCTGGTGATGCGGGCGCCCTTCTTTCCGATGGGTTCCTTGGCGATCTGGACCAGAATCTCCTGGCCTTCCTTCAGCAGATCGCTGATCTGGGGAACCGGCTGCGACTCGCGGCGGCGGAAGCGGCGTCCACCGCGGCGTCCGCGGGGACTGCGGCGATCAAAAGCCGGCCGTGGCGTACGCTGCGTATAACCGGCGGTTCCGGCGGGAGCACGAACTTCGGCGCGGGCATCGACGGTGCCATTAGCACGGGCTTCCGCATCGAGCAGGGCCTCCGCTTCAGCCTGAGCTTCTTCCAGATCGAGGTCGTCGGAATCTTCGGCCGCGGCCTGTTCGTCGTGGGGTAATTCTCCCGATTCGGCCAGCGAAGTGAAGTGAATTTCTTCCACGGTTTCGCGCACATCGGAAATCAGCGGCTCGGGAGTGCGCGGTCCGGATTGCCCGACGGCTTGGGTTTCCTCTTCAAACTCGTCGTAGCTATCGTCGGAAGAGTCTTCGTAGCGGGCAGTGTCCGTCTCCTCTTCTTCGATGGTCTCTTCTTCCATGGTTCCCGGAGCAGCAAAAACCGGGTTCTCGTGGGATCGGGACTCGTGGACCGAGTTCGATTCAGCGGCCTCACGAGGAGAAATGCTGATTTCTTCGGTGATGTCTTCGCTAATTTCTTCTTCGGAAATCCCAGCTACTTCGCGGGCCTCGACAGGATCAGAATGCTCTTGGGCAGCCACAGCTTCAGGTTGGCGATATTCCTGGTTCCAGTTGACCGACGTGGATGCAGCCTCGGTCTCTTCGCGCTGGTCGTGAGCGTCTTCGTATTGCGAATGAGAAACTTCAGACACAGCGCCTGATTGCTCAGTGGGCTCGACAGCCTCCCTCTGTTCGGGAGCGGCAAAGAGAGGCTCGTCCTCCGGGAACGTGGCTGCCAGCGGGGTAGTCGCTTCCCCAGCGGAGGAGGAAACTGGTTCTGGCTGATTCAATTCGCCGGGAGCAGCCTGATGCGCCATTCTCTGGTACTTCGAGATGGACTCGCCGGGAAGGACGATGGGTACGTATCCGGCGGGAGGACCGTAGGATTGCGTTCTGGACTCAGATGCGGCGGGGGCGTCTTCCCGAGGAGAACGGTCGAATCCGCGCTCGCGCCCATCGCGGCCGTCACGGCGTCCGCCACGACGACGGCGGCGGCCACGCCAGCTTCCGCGTTCACGTCCTTGGGAGTCATTGCCATTGCCTTCGGCGCCATTGCGATGGTTCGCCTGGGCTTCGGCGGGACGTTCTGATTCGCCGGACTCATCTTCGGACTCCGCTTCAGGCGATCCGTTTGCGGGCTGCATTTCAGCCGGCTCGGCCTGCGACTGGGATGGCACCGGTTGCGGACGCATATCTTGCACGGTCCGGCCGGCCGGAACCGAGTCGGTGAGATCTTCGTCGTGTTCCTCGAGATCGAGGAAGTCGGAAACGTAGAGGAAAGCATCCCGCTCAAGGCCGATATCGACAAAGGCGGATTGCATGCCGGGGAGGACGCGAGTGACGCGGCCTTTATAAATCGATCCGGCTAAGGTGTATTCATTTTCGCGCTCGAGATAAATTTCTGCGAGCTGATCGTCTTCCACCATTCCCACTTTCGTTTCGTGAGGGGTAGAAGAGACAAACAATTCTTTATTCATGGACACTCCGGTCCCGCAAAACAGCGGGACATTACCGGAGTTGATTCAGGAAAGATACGGACAGGTGAAGCTTTGCGAGACGTGCCCCGCGCAGGGGACGGGTAGGGCTTGGGAGGTTAGTCCCGAACCGAATCCGCTGCAGAAGCTTGGGAATCTTATGCACTGATCGCTTTTTTGGCTGCCGGGTTTGTGACCGCACTCTCAGACCATTCTGGTCGGGGGGCCGTTCCCTGCCCGGCAATGCCCAGCTACAATCCTGTCCGGCCTTTGACTGCTCAACGGGCCGGTTTGCCCTCTTCACGCGAGGGCGATCGATATTGTTGGGGCCGCATGCAGCGAGCCCAGTAAATACTTCGTTTTCCTGCCGTCTTCCCCTGTCATCCCCAGTCAATTCACAAATCGGCGCATACGAACGTTCATGACTAATCCCAGCGCCAGAAACATAAACAGGACGGAAGACCCACCATAACTCATCAGCGGCAGGGGTATTCCGGTAACCGGCATAAAGCCGACTACCATGCCGACATTAACCAGAATGTGGAAGCTAAGCACCGCCACCACACCCATTACGATGAACGTGCCAGCGCGGTCGGGCGCTGTTTGCGCGTTCTGGGTTAAACGCATCAGCACGATAAAGTATAACAGCAACACCACCAGGGCACCTACAAATCCGTGCTCCTCGGAAAACGCGGCAAAGATAAAATCAGTCTGCGGAACGGGCAGAAAAGCCCCGTGGACCTGCGATCCAGAACCTCCCCAGAGGCCTCCGGAACCTACCGCAATGAGGGATTGTGTAACTTGATACCCGGAACCCTGAGGGTCGGCGTCGGGCTGCAGGAAGCTGGTCAGGCGAGCCTTCTGGTAGTCCTTGAGGTGATGCCAGGCCAGGGGCATACACAACGCGCCGAGGAGCAGGACGATGGCCGCCTGCTTCCAGTGCAGACCTCCGAGAAACAGGCCCATCAGCGCGATGGGCAGGTACGTGAGCGCCGTGCCCAGATCCGGCTGAGCCAAGACCATCAGCATAGGAACTCCGACGATCGCTCCCGCTTTCATGAAATCGGACCAGGAAAGATCGCGCTGGTGCATCTCGGAGAAATACTTGGCGACGGCCAGAATCAGGATCAGCTTCACCCATTCGGAGGGCTGGAAGTGATTGCCGCCGGGCATCTTGATCCAGCGCCGGGCCCCGAGATATTTCTGTCCGAAGATCAACACCCCCATGAGCGAACCGACAGCGGCGATGTAAAACCAGTGAATGCGCTCCAGCAGCGCCTGATAGTTGATCAGGCTCATGGCGAACATCATGCCGACCCCGGCGAAAACCCATTCCATCTGCTTGACATGTGCGCCGGCGAACTTGGTGTGCGTAGTGGCGCTGCGGATCTCCATCACGCCGAGACCGCAGATGATCAGCACGAACAGCAACAGGAGCCAATCAAAGTCGCGAAATGAAACGTATCTAGACATCAGTTTCCAGTAGGCAATTGCCAGTGATTCGTCATTCGATTCCCGGAGCGGCAGTCGCCAGTTTCGGCGGCTTGCTGGCCAAGTCGATCAGGAAGCGGCCACCGCTGAGCTTGCTCTCGGCACCATTCTCGTCAGGTTCAGTCCATAAAGCACTCATTTCAATTTTGCCTTTGGGTTCCGCCTGGTCCGCCATCTTGGGTGGAGTGCGGCGCTGCTTGTCCACGTAAGCCTTGATCACCTGGGTGGTGATGCGGGCCGCAAGTTTGCCATGTTCTCCGCCCTGAAACAGCACACAGACAATCACGTCAGGATTGCGCCGCGGAGTGAATCCAACAAACCAACCGTTTTGCGCGAGCGCGTCGCTGTTCTTGAAGCGCGCTCGGGTCGCCAGTGAGACAACCTGGGCCGACCCCGTTTTGCCTGCAATATCGATTCCCGGTATATGCGCCGACGGAGCCGTGCCTTCCGGGAGCAGGACGCGCCCCATCGCATCCGTGATGTATGTCCACCCGTTCTGATCGAACGGGACCATCTTCACCTGCGTGTAGCGGCTCACCTGGACGAAACCTTTGGGCAGCAGGTCCGGATTCACGACATGAGGAATCACCAAGCGGCCGTCGGTTGAGATGGCCGCAATCGCGCGCATGAGTTGCACCGGCGTGGTGGCGACGGCTCCTTGGCCGATTCCCACCGAGATTGTCTCTCCGGCAAACCATTTCTGCTTAAAGTTGCGGATCTTCCATTCTTCCGAGGGCATTACGCCGCTGACTTCATTCGGCAGATCGATGCCGGTCTTCTGGCCGAGTCCCAACATGGTGGCGTATTTGGCAATGCGGTCGATGCCAAGCTTTTCGGCAAGGGTGTAAAAGAAGACGTCACAGGATTGGTAGATCGCCTTTTCGAGATTGACGTCGCCATGCCCGGTTTTGACCCAGCAACCGAAGCGGCGGCCATAGAATTCGGCGCTGCCGCTGCAATGCACGTGCATGGTCTGCGCAATGCCTTCCTCCCATCCGGCGAGGGACATAATGATCTTGAAGGTTGAACCGGGAGCGAGTTGAGCCTGAATAGCCTTATTCAGGAGCGGCTTTTCGGGATCGGTGACCAGATGGTTCCACTCTTCGCGCGAGATGTGCACCGCAAAATCGTTGGGATCGAAGGTCGGGCGGCTCACCATCGCCAGAATCTCGCCACTCTGCGGATTCATGGCCACGATCGCTCCGTTTTTGTCGCCCAGTGCCTCTTCGGCGGCGATCTGCAGGTCGAGGTCAACCGTTAATCGAAGCGTTTTCCCCGGGACAGCTTCGGTTTCGCCTAAATGTCCGATTTCGCGGCCATGGCTGTCGACAACCGCCTGGCGCGAGCCGTTCTGGCCCATCAGAAGCGCGTTGTATTCGCGCTCGACTCCGGAGATTCCCACGACATCGCCGGGATTGTAGAGCTCGAACTGCGGCTGGTTCAGCATGTCTTCGCTGACCTCGCCGACATAACCGATCAGGTGCGCCATGAATCCTTTGCGCGGATACAGGCGGCGGTGCGCCATGATCGTGTCAAGTTCGGGAAGCTCGTTGCGGTGCGCTTCGATGAATGCAAGTTCGTCGGGCGTGATGTCTTCTTTCAGGAAAATCGGCTGATATTGCGGCGAGTTGGCAAAGTGGCGAATGCGGGCGCGCACTTCGTTGGGATCGAGATGCAATCCTTCGGCGATGAGGTCGGCGTCGGCGGCGATGTCGCGATTGGAATCGCGCAACAGCAATGCGGAAAACGAAGGATAGTTATCGACAATCGTGCGGCCTTCGCGATCGAGGATCTTGCCGCGGGGAGCAAGAATCGGGACGTTGCGGATGCGGTTCTTTTCCGCCAAAGACGCGTAGATGTTGCTTTGCATGACCTGCAATTGCCACAAGCGATAAGCAAGAATGAGCAGGATGGCAAGGATCAGGTACTGCACCGCGGTGAGGCGGATCGCGGATACTTTTTCGTCACGGCCGAACATCGCGTCAGGCTTATCGTTTCAGGCTTCAGGCGGTCGTGAAGCACACCGGGAGTTCGAAACTTGGGCCTTTTTCCTCTCGGGAAGGTTGTGGTTATTGTACCCCGCTCGATACGCGGAACAATGACTGGGAAAAACCAAAGTCACCCTGAAGGTACATAACGGGTTCTGAGTTGAAACAGTCTGGCTGGAGAAGCGACGGTTGGGGAAAAAAACTAGCCGCCGGCTTTGAGTTCGGTCAGGACCTGTTTGGCGATTTCCTTGAGGGTTTCAAAGACACCGACGCCCTGGAACGCCACCGCTTCGACCACGGGCTCGTTCTTCTTGCGCAGCTCTTTGCCCAAGTCTTCCGGCGAGAGAATGTTGGGCAGGTCGCGCTTGTTCAACTGGAGGACATACGGAATTTTATTGAAATCGTAGCCGTGCTCTTTCAGGTTCGACATCAGGTTGTCGAGCGCTTCGACGTTGGCGTCCATGCGCTGCTCCTGCGAGTCGGCGACGAAGACGATGCCATCGACGCCGCGCAGGATCAATTTGCGGCTGGCGTCGTAAAAGACTTGTCCGGGAACCGTATAGAGGTGGATGCGGGTCTTGAAACCGCGAACTGAGCCGAGATCGAGCGGCAGGAAGTCGAAGAACAGGGTACGCTCGGTTTCGGTGGCGAGCGAGATCATCTTGCCCTTCTGCTGGTCGGCAGTCTTCTGATAGATGACTTGCAGATTCGTGGTCTTACCGCCGAGACCGGCGCCGTAGTACACGATCTTGCAATTGATCTCGCGGGCTGCGAAGTTGATGAAACTCAAGCGTTTCCTCGAACGCGTCGGCGCTACACAACGGCAGCAGCCTCAGCGCAAACTATGCAAATGCCTGTAGGGGCTCGACTGGTTTTTATATCACAGGCAACAGGTGACCGGCAGGTTACTTGGGTGACCCCCGGGATGAAGCTTGGCCCAAAAATGCTTCCAGAGCGACGATGAAATCCAATTTGACCGGCTTCACTACCTCGCGGTGGTGGGAACGGGATAATAACCGTCCTTGGCAAAGATCTTGAGATGGGCGCGATCGACCCGCACTTCGATGCTGCGGTACGCGGAACTGGGAGTGGCACGGGTGCGGTATCCGAGCGTGTACTGGTTGCGCGCTTCGGAAGTGATCTCGGCATAGGCAACGCCGATGGAATTCGCGGTCAGCTCATCCAGCACCTGTCCTCCGCCCGAGGCGGCAGCATATCTGGGCAAGATGTTGGCATTTCCCTGCAGCGGGATATGAAATTTTTCCAGCTTGTTATAGATCGGCAGCGCCGAACCGCCGACGGCCACGGCTTTGAGCTGGATTCCGTTCGCCAGCAGGACGCGCAAGACGTCATGATAGCTGGCCTGGCTGCCGCGCTCCTGTCCATTACTGATGACGAAGATGACCTTGCGGCGCGTCTTGTCGCGCTTGCTGAGGTCAAGAGCGGCGCGCAAGATCGCGTCGTTCAGAACGTGAGATTCCCGCGGAGGCGTATACACCGGTTGGGTGGGCATCCCGACGGGAACGTTGTTCACAATGGGCCCATTCGGGGCGAGTGGCCCGCTCAAGACGGGCACGCCGTTATTCCTGCCATGGATCGTTTGCATCTGGTGCAAACTGGCCGTAAGACGGTTCGTCGGACTGCCGAAATCGGCAAGCTGGCTCACGGTCGTGCTGAAGGTATACACCGCAACTTCATCGTAGGGACTGAATGCCCCGACCAACGCTGGATAAGTTTTATTTACGGTCTGAACATCGACGTCTGCCATGCCAATGTCGATCACGACGGCGACTGACAGTTCAAAGGGATCGCTGGTAAAAAACGTAAGCTGCTGTTTCTTGCCGTCTTCGTAAACGGAAAAATCCCTCGGCAGCAGGCCGTCAACCAAACGCCCATCGGAGTCCTTGACGGTTACCGGCACCTGCACGAAGTTGGTGGAGATGACCAGCTTGTAAAGTTGCTGCTGCACGCTCGTGCTGGGCCCGGTCTGGACATGACTCCCCGGAGGAATGGTTTGCACCGGGGGCATCGGCGGCGGGGGCTGGGTCGGCTCCTGAGCCGGCTGGGATTGATTCTGTGGCGGAGGAGTATTGGCCGGGCCGTTGAGCGGGATCTGCGTGTCTTCTTTGGGCAGCTGAGGCGATGCCGGCGGCGGTTGCACGGCGGAGGGAGCATCTGGAATTCCCTGATCCGAGGAGGGTTTCTGCGAGGAGTTCTGCTGCGGCTGCTGTCCGGAATTCGACTGGGCTCCCAGAACACTGGCAAAGAAAAATATGGCGAAACAGGTCACCAGAGCCGCCAGACTGACACGAACCCATCCTCGTCTGCTAGACAGAAGTCCCATTTGTCCTCTTCCCGTCAATGTACCAACGCACCAGCGGAGATTTCGGCAGGCCAGTTTCTGCTCTGATCATACCCCCAGTCAAGAATCTCTGGCACCTTCCGATTTCCCGCACCCGGCCTGACCCATTTGGTGCATCTAACCTACAGGATTAGACTATCAAAGTCTCCCTTCGAGAAGCCTGATGCGAAAACTTTCCATGATTGGGACGCAAGCCGTCCTCGTGTTTGCCCTGGCGCTGACAACAGCGTCGGCGGCATGGTCGCAGCAAAACGCTGCCCAGCAGCAAAACAACTCCTCTCAGGACAGTCAGGAACCAACCGAAACCCTGAAGGTCAACGTTAACGTCGTGCAGCTGTTTTTCAACGTGAAAGACAAGCACGGCCTGCTGATCCCCAACCTGACGAAGAGTGACTTTCAGATCTTTGAAGACGGCAAGCCGCAGACAATCAAGTACTTTACCGCGGAATCCAACCTGCCGTTGACGCTGGGGATCATGATCGATTCCAGTGGCAGCCAGACCAACGTGCTGGACATGGAAAAGGAAGTCGGGGCCGCTTTTCTGCGCGAGATCCTGACGAAGAAGGACGAAGCGTACGTCATCAGTTTTGATATCTCCGTGGACCTTTTGCAGGATTTCACGAACGACGTCCGCCGGCTGCAGGCCGGACTGAATAAGGCCAAGATTAATGTGGATTACACCAGCGGGGGCCTGCCCGGCATGGGAGGCGGTCCGGTGCCGACACAAAATGCGCCCGGCACGCTGCTGTATGACGCGGTTTATCTTTCCGCGCATGACATGCTGTCCAAGGAAGTCGGGCGGAAGGCCATGATTCTGCTGACCGATGGGCAGGATGAAGGCAGCAAGTTGAAGATCCAGGACGCGATAGAAGCCGCTCAGAAAGCTGACGCCATCGTCTATGTTCTGCTCTGCGCCGACCGTGGATTTTATGGGGGATTCGGCGGGTATAGCGGCGAAGGCGAGATGCGCAGGCTCACCGAGCAAACCGGCGGCCGGGTCATCAATGTCGGCAATAAGTTCGACAAACTGCGGGACGCCTTCGACCAGATTGCCGCTGAATTGCGCAGCCAGTACAACATCGGCTACACGCCAACCAACGCAAAGCTCGATGGGACCTACCGCAAGATCGAGATCAAGTGCAACGATAAGAACGATAAAGTCCAGGCGCGTGCCGGCTACTATGCCATTGGCCATAATCAGGCCGAGTAAAAATTGTTAGCATCGGGCGCGAAGGCGCGGTAGGCTGTTAGGCAACTCTGGGGTTCGTTCCAATGCGGAGGCTTGCCCATGCCTGAGAAGTCTGCGTTTTCGCGCCGTTCTTTTTTGCATGTTTCCGCCGCAGCATCCGCCGCTGCGGCATTGCACGTCATGACCGAGCCAATTCTGGCCGCTCAAGCGTTGCATCCCCCGATCCCGAAAGATGCGGTGATCATCGACAAGAATGAAAATCCGCTGGGGCCGTGTGAAGTGGCTCGTCAGGCGATCGTGGAAGTCATTCCCCAGGGTGGGCGCTATTCGTTCGAACTGACAGACGAACTCATCAAAACCTTCTGCGAGCAAGAAGGGCTGAAGCCGGATTACGTTCGCGCCTTCTCCGGATCGAGCACGCCGCTGCACGAAGGAGTGATGGCGTTCACCTCTCCGCAAAGAAGCTACGTGACCGGCGATCCCGGCTATGAAGCTGGCACCTTCGCGGCGAAAGGCGCGGGGGCACGCACCGTCAAAGTTCCGCTCGCCAAAGATTACTCGCACGACGTGCACGCCATGCTCAGCGCCGCACCCGATGGCGGGCTGTTCTATATCGCATCGCCGAACAATCCCACAGGCACGCTCACGTCGCACAGCGATATCGAATATCTGGTCGAGCACAAGCCCGAAGGCTCGGTGGTGATGGTCGACGAAGCGTACATCCATTTCGCCCCTACCGCGGTTTCTGCCATTGACCTGGTCAAAGCGGGTAAGGACGTGATTGTATTGCGCACGTTCTCCAAACTGTACGGAATGGCGGGACTGCGCTGCGGCTTTGCAATCGCGCGTCCGGATATTCAGCAAAAGATCATGGACCATACGGGCTGGACTTTCATCCCGGTGACGGCGGCAGTGGCGGCCACGGCAAGCTTGAAAGATCCCAATATCGTGGCCGAGCGGCGGAAGGTCAATACCGACGTTCGTCAGCAGACGTTCGCATGGCTCGACGCCAACGGGTACAGCTACATTCCTTCGGAGTCGAACTGTTTTCTGCTGGATACGCGGCAGCCGGGCAAGCAGGTGATTCAGGCGATGGCTTCACAGAACGTGATCATCGGACGGATCTGGCCCAGCATGCCGACCTACGTGCGCATCACGGTCGGAACCCAGCCGGAGATGGAGAAATTCCAGGTGGCCTTCCAGCGAGTGATGAAGGGGACGGTGACGGCATCGGTTCCGGGGCCAAAGAAAGCCGCGTGGAAGAAACCCGCTGATCCGCACATGGAGATGTTTACCTGAAGTGAAAAGGCCCCGGTATTCCGGAGCCTTGTTTCAGCTATTCGGTTCCGCGTTCATCCTTTCAGCTTCGGACGCTGGCAGGCATCCACGATTTTTTTGGGATCGATGGCATCTTTATCGACCTGCTCTTCGAGGATCTTGCCATCTTTGCCGATGAGGAAGTTCACCCGGCGGGGCGCTTGATACTGGTTTTCGTAGATTCCGTATTCACGGGTAACCTTGCCGCCCCAATCACTGAGAAGCGGGAACGTGACACCAATCTGGTCGGCGAAGGCTTTGTTGGCGAAGGCGCTATCCATGCTCACACCCAGGACCTGGGTGTCGGCTGCTTCCAGGGCTTTCAAATTCGCCTGGAAGTTTTTCATCTGCTGCGTTCAACCACCGGTAAAGGCGAAAATATAGAACGCCAGGACGACGTTCTTCTTTCCGCGATATTGGCTCAGTGAGACATCTTTCAGATCGGTGCCGTCAAAATATTTCAGCGTGAAATTCGGCGCTGTCTCTCCGACCTTCGGCATGCTTGAGGCTCCTTTCGTGCTCGCATTGGCGGCCTTGCTTTGCGCGAATAGCGGGGTTGCGCTCGTGGCAAGCAGGGCGCCGGCCAGCGCACTGGCAGCGAGGAATCGCCCAAAGTTTGTATGCATTCCGTCCTCCCACAGAATGATGCCAGCTTACTCTTGCCGAGGCGTATCCGCAAACCGTGCCGCAGGAGTGGCCTTCGTACATTGGCGATTGCCGAACGAGGGCGGAAACCAGTAGAGTGCTGTGCATACGATGTGTGGGCCACTCCGCCAATGACGCTCGCCACGCTTAACGACATCTTCTTCAAGGCAGTAGAACGGAGTCTCGATTCGCTGATGCTGCACCGCGAGATGGGGAAATGGCTGCCCATTTCATCGCAGCGATTCGCCGCCATGGTAGCGGGTACCGCGCAGGCGCTGGAACGATGGGGCATCCGCAAAGGCGACCGCGTTTCCATCCTTAGCGAGAACCGCCCGGAATGGTCCGTGGCCGATATAGCCAGCCTTCTCGTGGGCGCAGTGACCGTGCCGCTGTACACAACCCTGACACCCGAGCAGACGGCGTTTGTGTTGAAGGATTCTGGAGCGCGCGTGATATTCGTCTCTTCGGAACAGCACCTGCGCAAGATCCTTTCGATTGTCTCCTCAACCGCGGTCGAAAAGATCGTGGTAATGGACCGAATCCAGTTGAACGGAGAGCCTGCCGCCCCGGGCATCCAATGCGTCAGCATGCACGATCTTTTCGCGAACGCCACAACGCGACTGGCTCCGAAAATTGAAGCAAAGGCGCGAGCAATCGGCTCCGACGACCTCGCAACCATCGTCTACACATCGGGGACCACCGGCAATTCCAAGGGCGCGATGCTCACTCACGGCAACATCGCGTCGAATATCAACTACTCCCTGCTCGGATACGAAATGCGACCAGGGATGATCAGCGTCTCGTTCCTGCCGCTCTGCCACATCACCGCGCGCCACGTGGACTTCGCCATGCTCTACCACGGCGTGACGCTGGCCTACTGTCCGTTCATTGAGCAGTTGCCATCGGTATTGCTCGAAGTACGGCCGCATACTTTCGTGGCCGTTCCTCGGGTCTACGAAAAGATCTATTTGCAGGCGAAGCAGAAGGCCCAGGGGGTCCCGAAAAGATCCATCTTCGATTGGGCGGTAGCGGTGGGAGCACGGCACAAGCCAGAAGTCCTAGCGGGAAAGACTCCGGCTTCATGGCAATGGAATCTGGCGAACAAGCTTGTATTTTCGAAGATTCGCGAGGGCATGGGCGGACGCGTCGAGACCTTCATCTCCGGCGGAGCGCCGCTGGGGCGAGAACTGGCGGAGTGGTATGCAGCTGTCGGCATCCGCATTCATGAAGGCTACGGCTTGACTGAAACGTCTCCGGTGGTCGCAGTAAATACTCCGCTGAATCACCGCATCGGGACAGTGGGCAAGGTCCTGCCGAATGTTGAAGTGCGGATTGCCGAAGATGGCGAGATTCTGGCTCGCGGGCCGTCGATTTTCAAAGGATATTGGAACCGCCCCGAAGAGACGCGGAATGCATTTGTAGACGGCATCGTCGAAAAGGGGTGGTTCAAGACCGGCGACATCGGCAACGTCGATGCCGACGGATATCTTTCCGTCACCGATCGCAAGAAAGACCTGATCAAGACATCGGGTGGCAAGTTCATCGCCCCACAACCGATCGAGAATTCGCTCAAACTTAACGCGCTGATCGGGACGGCGGCAGTTCTTGGAGACCGCCGCAAATTTCCCGCGGTTCTGGTTTCGCCCAACTTTGGGCTGCTTGAAGACTGGGCTCGCAGCCATAACGTCTCGTTCTCGTCGCGCGAGGAATTGGTTGCCAGCCCGAAGGTGCAGGCGCTCTATGAGCAAATCATCGAAGAACTGAATAAGAATCTGGCGCGCTTTGAAAAGCTGAAAAGAGTCTTGCTGGTGGCCGATGAGTTCTCGATCGCCAATGGAATCCTGACACCCTCCATGAAGCTTAAGCGGCGAGTGGTGGAAGAACGCTACCGAAAGCAGATTGACGAACTGTACGCGCAAGCGGATGCGGTTTCGGTTCATTCCAGTTAGCTCCGAAGCCCTCGTTAGTGCGGAAAACAGATATATCGGCCTCGCAGTCCAGTGCAAGGGTATTCTTCGCATTGATGTGCCGGCAATTGTCGACACCCACCTCCATTCCCATCTCAGCTCAGCATCACAGAGAAACCAGGTCTCTCGGCGCTACAATATCCGCATGTCAGACTCTTTAACTATTGCCGGACGTTCCTTCCGCTCCCGGCTGATTGTCGGTACGGGCAAATATAAATCTTTCCAGGAAACGGCACGCGCCCTGGAAGCCAGCGGCGCGGAAATGGTCACGGTCGCGGTGCGCCGCGTGAATCTGGATCGCAGCAAGGAATCTCTGCTCGATTACATCGATGCCAAAAAATACTTCCTGCTGCCCAACACGGCAGGCTGCTACACGGCGGACGAAGCCGTGCGCGCAGCGCGACTGGGACGCGAAGTCGGGCTTTCTGATTGGGTGAAATTGGAGGTCATCGGAGACCAGGCGACGTTGTATCCCGACGTGCAGGCCACACTGGAGGCCACGCGTACGCTGGTCAGTGAAGGATTCACCGTTCTTCCCTACACTTCCGACGACATCGTTTTCGCCAAACGCCTGATCGATGCGGGCGCTGCCGCCGTGATGCCCCTCGGGGCGCCGATCGGCAGCGGCATGGGAATCCAGAACCAGGCGCATATCCGCATTCTGCGCGAGATGATTTCCGGCGTACCTCTGATTGTGGATGCCGGCGTCGGCACCGCATCGGATGCCGCCATCGCGATGGAACTCGGCGCAGACGCCGTGCTGATGAATACCGGCATCGCCAATGCGCAGGCCCCTGTGCTTATGGCAGAGGCCATGCATCATGCCGTCCTGGCTGGGCGGCACGCATACCTGGCCGGAAGAATGCCGAAGAAGCTTTATGCGACCGCGAGCTCTCCGCTGGAGGGAGTCAGCCGCTAAGGCTCATTGAGTCCTTGAGCTCTTGGGTGATCGGGCCACTGATTGATTAATGATTGAGTAATCGGGTAATTGAGCACTTGGGGTTTTCAAGTCACTCAATCAGCAAATCGCTCGACCACTCAATAACAAAAGGGGGCGGCCGCAGCCGCCCCCTTTTTACGTTCCCTGACTTGTCACAGCATCTTCATGCTGTCGACGTGCATCGAATCTCCGCTGACGGTTCCGGTTGCGGAGATGTGGTGTCCTTCGTGTCCCTTCAGCGCGTCGGGATTATCCACCTTGATCACCTTCTGGTCGCCATCCGTGACGATGACCATGTTGGCGCCGCTGGCCAGGCACTTCTTGGTGCATGCCTCGGCTTTGGCACTCGCGCCCTTGGCGCCGCATTTATCGTCGGTTACCCAACCCTTCACCGTTTCGCTCTTCCCCATTCCATCGAAGGCAACGGCGTAGATGGCAAGCAAGAACAGGCAGGCAAAACAAAGCATCAGAACTTTTCTCATGGCTGGTCGATCTCCTTTTTGGTATGTCCGCAACCCCACGTCACGGACAGTTGGTTCGCCTCGCTGCGGGCAGAGGGCGAGGCGCAGCGGATCGGGCCTACGCCCGCTCCATTGAGAGCAATGGCACTATACCACAAGGACGAGGTATAAGCCGCTGCTACTCAACCAGATGAAATGTGTACGCCTTTCCGGTCGTGCTCGCAGCAGAGGCAGCGGTCAGTCCCGGCGCCAGAAACGCGTAATCGCCCGCGGGCAGATTATTCGGCAAGGTAATTTTATAAGTTCGCTTCGCAACTTGGGTTTGCTGAAAAGAGACAGCGTCTCGAGAAGAACCGCCGGATGAATGAAACACTCCCCCAGTCATGGTGCGGAACTCACGCGCATTGCTCTTGACGTGCAGATGCACTAGCTGAAAATCGGTCGCTTCCAGTCCATCGGGAGCCTTGATCAGGAATTCGAGAGGCGTGTTCATTTTCGTGGGGCTCTCGTGCCCCTGCAGACGCCCGTTGACGTCTTCCTTCACGATTCCTTCGGATGCAATCGACTTCAGTAATCCGCCGGTCTTCCAGTTCACCGGCTCGGTCGCGATGGGAGTCCAGACATCTTTCACTTTGCGATAGACCCCGATGTCGAGGTCCTCGTAGCGATCCACAACCGGAGCAGGCGTGGACGCTGCCGCGCTATTCTTAGTTGACATCGCTTCCAACACTTTGTCCGAGACTCCCTGCTTTTTCAGTGCGATGAGGGCTTCCGGAGAGAGATCGTACTGGCCCGGCTGATGCTGGATCACAGAAATAATCACATCGTCACCAAGGCCTCCCTTCACCATCTTCTGAATGGAATCGTTGGAGAGCGTTTCTTGGGCAAACACGACACAGGTCAACAGGAGGCACAAAGTCAGAACAAGAGAAAGAAACTTCATAAATTATTCTCCATCAGTCTGAGACGAGAAATTCCTGGGACAAATATTAGTGTGAACAGGCCGATCCCCAAAGTCAAAAGGTGACGGTATCTCTTAGCAGTGTTACGCCGTCCTCTTGCGTACCACCAGCCAATTCACATATCCCAGCACAATGACCGAAACTAGCAGCAGCGAGTTACTGAAGTCCACTCGAGTCAGTATTGCGAGGCAAATCACCACGCCCAGCGCGGCGAACAAGGTTCCAGCCGGAAGGCGAAACCCCGCGTCTGCTGGAATGCCATTTGAGCCTTCCTTGCGCCGCAGCACCGGCAACGCCGCGCACACCAGCGCGTAGTAGAAGAGCCGCGCTCCCGCCGACAACGTGGCGTTTCCAGCGAAGCTGCCGAAGAAAGCGAAGATCCAGACCAGCAAAGCGAAGATGAAAATAGAAACATACGGCGTATGAAAGCGGGAATGCACCGCTCCAAACAGGTGCGGGAAATCTCCTCCTTCCGATAGAGCGAACGTCATCCGTGGCGTCGCCAGCATATTGCCGCTGAGATAGCCATAGATCGACGCTAAAGCTCCTACCGCAACCAGGCTGGCTCCGGCACGACCGAGCACTATACCCGCAACGTCGGCCAGGGGACGACTGCTGTGGCCCGGATCGCGAAGCATGCCCACGACGACCCACTGGACCAGAGCATAGATAATCGTGCACGTAATCAGCCCGGCGAATAGCCCAAATACCGTGTCCCGGCGTGGATCGCGAACTTCTCCGGTAGAGATGAGTGCGGCCTCAAAACCTCCATAGGCAAAGATAAGCAGGACCATGGCCTCAGGCCAGCCGTGCGGCGGCAATCCCGCAGCAGCAGCGGGAACCAGTCGATGTGTAGAGATCAGGAAATAAGACCCGATCAGGCAGACAAATGCGAGAGCGGAAAGCTTGGCCGCTGTGAATACGTTATTCACGCGCGTACCGATGCGGACTCCGCGAAAGTTGGTGAGGGCAAGCACGCCAACCAGCGCAGTGAGAATGACGAACCTCGGAATCGGCCGGGTCGCCGGACGCCAGAATTCCGCAAGATAGATGGCAAACAAATTAACGTTGGCCGCACAGGCAGTCAGCCGGACGAACCAGACAAGCCACGCAACTTCGATTCCCAGGAGGCGTCCGAAGGCCGAGCGCACATAGAGATACGGGCCACCAGTGTCGCGAAACCGCGAGGCCACCTCGGCAAAGCAGGCAATGATGATGGCCATCGCCGCTCCTGCCATGAGAACGGCGGGGACGCTGGCGCGTCCAACGAGCGCCGCGATTACCGAAGGCAGGCCGAAAATGCCGCTGCCGATAATGCAATTAACCACCAGCGCCGCGAAGCTGAAGCGGCCTATGGCGCGGATCAATTGAGGAGGCTTTTCAGCCGAAGCGGTCGAAGGCACGGCGAGTTTGTATCACATGGAACCGCTGTAGCGCATCCCCAGCAGTTCGCGCTAGTTGCCAGGCACGAAGCGCTGGGCCTGTATCTCACCCGGAGACATTTGATCGACGTAGCACCACACCCACGTTTCTCCGGGTTCGATCGATCGCATGAGCGGGTGCTTGCTGCGGTGGAAGTGTTTGGTGGCGTGCTTGTTCTTCGAGGAATCGCAGCAGCCGATATGTCCGCATTCCAGGCACATCCGAAGATGAACCCATGTGTCTCCGGTTTTGATGCAATCCTCGCAGACATGCTTGCTCGCGCTGGTGATCTTTATCTGATCGGTATGCGTGCAGCCTGGCATGGTGAATCTCCTTGCTAAGGGAATCAATGTTTAAGATGCGCGAGACTGTCGTTCGAGTGCATTGCGGTCCCAATTTCCGAGGCTGGCTGCCGCTTCATAAGTAGACTGGCAGAAATCCAGCAGAGAATCGGTGGGAGAACTGGAACGGCGTACATCTTCGTACATCAGAAGGAACTCGGAAAGCTGCGGATTGTAAGTGGCGGCCGCTGGACGAACCCGGGCCTGTTTGAACCCCACCGGCTCGGGTGCAGCATAGGAATAAAATGCCGCATCTTTGATCTCTCCGCCGCCCGGCCAAAAACCAACGCTGCTCACCTCGTGAGAATATGCTTCACGCGTTATGACATCGGCCCCCGAACGCTCGGGAGCGCGCCGTCCGGAAAAACGCGTCACCGCCAGATCGAAACTCCCCCAGAAAAAATGCACCGGGCTCGATTTCCCGATAAACGACGACCGAAACCGCTGCAGGACTGCATCCACCGAGAGCAGGATGCGCCAGAACTTCTCTACCGCTTGGCGATCGTACGACGCGTGCTGGCGGTCTTCATCGAAGGCCATGGGGTTCGGAATCTCGACCGGCATTTTCCAGATGCTGACTTCAATTCCTGCCGACCGCAGCATGGCTAGGAATTCAGCGTAGAAATCGGCGACGGAACGGGGCTGCAAGTCCATCTTGTGTACCGTCCCCTCGCTGGTCTCCACAACAAGCTGGTGCCGGATGAAGTCGAACCACACTTCAAAAGCTCTCTGGCCGTAGGCAATGCGCGAGGTCGCCAGTCCGCGCGCCGTTACGTATAACGGCACATTCCACCAATGATTCAGCAGCGGTGTGAGGCGAAGACGGACCTTGCCTACGATCTGTGTCCACATGTGAAGCGTGGCGTAGGTGTCACGCCATGAATCGAGAGGAAGGGCAGGCCAGCACTCGGGAAGATCAGACTTAAGCATAGGCTTCTCTCACAAGTGAGCCTTAAATCTATCACTTGCGTTGGCCCCGGAAATGCTTCTACCCCACGCCGACCCGACTGCCCCAGGCCAAACAGCCTAAGTGGCGCGTCTTGGCGCTTGTTGAAAGGTTTCTTGCTGAATCTAAGTAAACGGAACCGAATGAGGAGTCTATGAACCGGGATGCGGGGAATGGGAATCACGAGATCGCCAACATCCATCATTTGAAAGAAGAGATCGACCGCCTCACCGTAGAACAACTCGAAGCCCTCAAGGCAGCCACTTTCGTCGGCATGACCCGAGACGAGGCGAAAGAATACGACGAACGGCGAGCCAAGATCATCCGCCTGATCGACGAACTCCGGCAGTTGGAATTAGCGCAGTGATCTCCATCACAATCACAACTGCTGCTAGTTCTCTTGTTCCATCGCAAGCAGAGCTTGCTTCCGCTCCACTCCCCAACGATACCCGCCCGGACTTCCGTCCTCGCGAATCACGCGATGGCATGGAATCACGACGGCAACTCGGTTGGAAGCGCAGGCACGAGCCACGGCACGGCTGGCGCGCGGCTTCCCAATCGCTTTCGCAACTTGTCCATAAGATTTCGTCGTGCCGAATGGGATCGACTGCAGATAAGTCCATACACGCCGTTGAAAAGCTGTAGCGCGGATATCGAGCGGCAATGTCGAGGCCGCACTCTTCCCTTTGCCGAGTTGAGCCAGTAAGGTTTCGACCCAAGAGGCAAGCGATCCTTCATCGCGCTTACGGGCCGCGTAGGGAAACTCTCGCTTCAAGCCTTCGAGAAGTTCAGCCTCAGAATCTGCAAAGTGAATCGCGCAGAGGCCGAGATCGGTGGCGGCAACCAGCATCCGCCCCAGCGGCGAATCCACACAGGTGTAGCGGATGGCCGCAGCGATAGCGCCGCGACGATATTTATCCGGCGTCATCCCGAGTTGCGAAGCCGTCCGCTCATAAAGACGGCTGCTCGAGCCGTACCCGGCTTCGTACATGGCGCGGGTCACATTGTCCCCGGATCGCAATCGGTGCTTGAGTTGGTGCAAGCGGCACGAGTCGGCATACTCGCGGGGAGAGATTCCCAGTACCGCCTTGAAACGACGCTGGAGATGAAATGGGCTTTGCCCGAATTCCCGTCCCAGGCGTTCAAGGGTGATGCTCTCGTCCAGATGTTGCTCGATGTAGCGGCAGACGGCCTTCACCTGATCGGATTCGGGATTCCCGCTGAGCGATTTTGGACGGCAGCGCAGGCATGACCGATAACCTGCACTCTCGGCTTGTTCCGGACGAAGAAAGAACTCGACACTGCTTCGGCGCGGACGACGCGCCGGACACGACGGCCGGCAATATACACCGGTGGTCGAAACCGCGAAGACAAACTGCCCGTCCCGCTCGGAATCGCGGGACAGGACGGCGCGCCAGCGCTCGTCGTCAAGAACCGAATTCAAGTTGGCCTGCCGCACAGAATCTATAGCGAGTATGGCATTGGTGGTCATGGTGAGAAAAGCATAGGACCACCGGGAAGTGAGGGCTATCCGGAGATTGCGGTCAAACTGAAAAAGCTGCCAGCCCGGTTGCGGCTAGCTGGACTTCCCGCTTGTGTTCTTGAGGACGAGCACCACAATGCGCCCGTCGGAGTGGAACTCGCCACCCGTCGCAGTCTTTGCCGTCGTCAGTGGGTTGGGCGGAGTCACGTGGTCTCGCTGCGCGACTAGTCCGGTGCTCGAAATCGTGCCGTTCACGTATTCGCGTTCGCCGTCGATGGCAGGATCAATCTTGTGTGTCAGGCCATTATTGCGCTGGTCACGCTCGAAACCGATATCGTGCGTCGCCGCCACGCACCATAGCGGGCGTCCATCGACTACGTAAGGGGATTTCCAAAGGCGGAGATGGTTTCGCGACATCACCACGCGCACCGGTTCGGCGTGGGCAAATCCATAATCCTGCGCACGATTGAACAGGAACAATACGCTCATCGGCATGGTCAGGTAATCTTTTTTCTCCAAAGAACCCAGCAAAGCGTTGAGCGCAGTGCTGCCGACCGTTTTGTCAACCTGGACCCATCCTGCCGCCGCGAACGCCTGCAGCACCTGCTCCTGCGTTCCAATGATGAAAACATTCACCATGTCACCGGGATTGTGCGCAGGGTCTGTGACGCGTCGTGGAATCTTGCTCAGCAAATCGGGTGTTATGCCCGGAATAGGGGTGTCCGCCGGCCCACCGGGATGAGATGCATCGGCGGACCCTTCATTCAGGATTTCCAGCGTCACGTGGAAGGCACCGGTGGCAACCGACGCATCCTGTTCGCTTTCATTGATGCCCAGGAACAGACGTCCAGCCACGGGCACATCGTATTCCTTGCTCCTCCCGATCAGGAAGGCTTGAGAATAAGAATCGGAACCGATGCGTCCGATCAGAGCACCATGGCCCGCATCCCCGACTGGATATTGATGAAGCAGATCGGCAAACCCGCGGGGAAGGCCGTCGGGGCCAAATGTCCCCAGAGTCCGCGATTTGCCTTCGAGTGATGTATCGGCTGGATATGTAATCTCGCCCGTAGCGCTGATGCGCAGCTTCGCCCCGCCGCGCACGTCGAGATTCGTGTCCACCCATTTCTTGTTACCGGGAAGATCATAGCTGTAGGATTTCGCGCTCTGAGCCTTGGGCGCGCTCGTCTGCGCGTCAAGGATTCCACCCCGCGCGACTAGACACGCCACGGCAGCAGCCAGGACTAATTTCGAGATGCCCCGCACGAACACGACTCCCCGCAACAATTAAACCATCACCCGACTGAGAATCCACCCGCGTGCCGAAGCGTCAGTCGCTGAACGAAACGTTTAATCCCGTGGTGAAGATGACGTCATTCTTTTTCGTGCCCACTGGGGGATTGCTGACGTAAATGTCCGAGAATTGATTTTGCCATCCCAGCCACTTACTTATCTTCGTCACCGTCGCCAGGCTGAACTCGATGCGGTACTGGCCCGTATCGCTCATGTCAGGATAGACCATCAGCGATTGATTGATCACCGTGGATTTCGTCTTCTGCATTAGCTGATCGCCCAAGCTTAGCGCCACAAAACGATTTGTGACTCCGTAGGAGACATAAGTCGGCGGAACGGTCACCGGCGTAACAAAAGGTCCATTGGAATACGTCTCGTGGGTATAGTTGGCGCCAAAAAGAAGGTCGAGCGTCGTATTATCCGACTTGATCGCGTGATAACCGAAACCCGATTCATAGACCTGCCGCAAATCCAGGTCCTGAAGCGCATTGCTCATGAAGTCTCCGCCGACAAAGGCAAAAAATTTCGGATTGAGATCGTGGTTGTACATCAGGATGCCTTCGATCAAGTTGGCGGCCGTGCTCGGCGTCGCCAGATTATTTTGCGTGTTGATCGAGTTCAATGTCGCACTCAGTTTGCTATCGGCGGTCGGATGCGTCGCCGTAAGACCCAGGGCCAGGTTTTCGATTGAGCTGTTTCCGCGTGCCAGCGAGAAGCCGGCATTCACCCCGCCCGTCCATCCGTGCAGGAAGCCGGGGTGCTGGGATTTTTCGTAGGCAGCTTCCTCAGTGCCGTTCCGCATGACTGTGAGGTTGGCGACCGGCCCCTGCAATGGAGATCCACTCTTCGGCGTAACCTCGACGTTGCCGTTTTGCAGCGTAAGCGATCCGGTGGCGGCTTTGCCACCCTTCATCTCGACGTGAAGTTCCTGGTCGGTGGTGATCTGCTGAATATCCGACAGGTTGACCGTGACATCTCCGGCAGATTTCGTGTGTATCACTACGGTTTTTCCGTCCGACGTGGCTATCTTGCCGGTGATGCGATCGCCATTGTTGAGAGTGATCTGGTCGGCGTACATCATGCCGCAGAAGATGAGGCTACAGAGTGCAAGAGTCTGCGATGACCGCAACACAGAGAACGTCCTCCTCAGGGGCCGATTAGATGCAAAAGAATGGAAAGTGAGCTGGAAACTCAGCGCAAAAGTAGTTTCCGCATTAACCTGTAGCAGAATTCAGGCGCGCAACTGATTTCGCGGCGCCGCCGGACCAAGGGTTAGCTCTTTACTTCAGGCTTCTTGGTGGCATTGGCATCGGTGGAGGCCTGCGCCGGCTGATCTTTCATTCCTTCCTTCAGGGCGCGAAAGCCTTCGCCAAGACCTTTGCCGAGCTCCGGCAGTTTCTTGGGGCCGAACACCAGCAACGCAATGAAGAAGATAATGAGCAGGTGCATCGGCTGAAATAGACCTTCCATGGGGAGCCTCCAAAAGATTGCTACAACATAAGCGTACGGTAGCGATAGGGTGAAGTCAAACCATAGTAAAAGCAGGGTGGGTTGTAAGCCATCTGCGGGTGGCCACGATCCACCGGATTGGTCCGTAACCAAAACAAGCACCGAGCTTTGCCTGGTTACCTTAGTTACCTTACCCCTGAGGTCCGACCGAGCGTAAGGTTTGCACAGGGAATGCTGATATAAGTGTTCATCCCCCGATTTTCAACCTAGTCGGGCAATCAGCACCCCATTCAGCGGGGCGGGGAGTCCGGTGCGCGTAAAATTTCTGTCTTTTTCCCTGGTGTCACTTCTCTGCGTGGCAGCCGCTGCCGCAGATTCCAAACCCATCTGTAACGAACAAATTGCCGCCTGGCTTGTGGCCGACGTACCGAGCGCCACGCTGGTTCGTATGGTCCAGGAGCGCGGACTCGCCAATGTCCCCAACAAATTGGAAATCCGTCAACTGGCTAGCTTGGGGGCCGATGCGGACTTGCTGCGCACGCTCAGCGCCGAAAAAACTGCTCCAGCACACAAAGATGCCGCAATTCCGGAGCCCCTGCTGAAGGCTGCCGGGGATGTCCACGCAGGCCAATTCCACGACGCGGAACTGCAATTCCGCAAACTCGTGGCTTCCGACCCAAACAATGCGGCACTGCACTTTGCCTTAGGAACGATGCTCTCGTCCCAAGGACAGTGGGACGATGCCTTCGACGAAATCACTGCCTCGACCCGGCTGATGCCCGATTGGGCTGAGAACCACACGCGATTTGCCTACATTTTCTATCGCCTCGACGACGGCCCGAATGCCGTGGCAGAGGCGCGCACCGCGTTGAGCATGGATCCGCACGATGCAGAAAGCTATCACGTCCTCGGCTTGGGCCTATATTCCAACGGGCAATACGATGCCGCGGTGCATGCCTATCAGGAATCGCTTTCCCGCGACCCTGACAACGCCGATTCCTACTACGACATGGCGATCGCCCTGCAGACTGCGAGAAACCTCACCGCAGCGCAGCTGGCGTATACGAAGGCTATCCGCTTGCGTCCGAATTTCTGGGAAGCCCATGCCAATCTGGCCATGACGCTGCATGAAGAAGGACGCCTGGATGACGCCGAAGCGGAATACCGGGATGCAAAGCAGCTTGCTCCAGAAGAGGCCTCCGTCCGCAACAATCTGGCCAATACGTATTGTGATGAGGGGAAGTACGACCAGGCGATCACCGAGTTGACCAAGCTCTACCGCGATCATCCGGAATGGCAGGAAGGCCGCGGATGCATGGCCAGCGCTTATATGGCGAAGAAAGATTATGCCAGCGCGGTCGAGCAACTCAAGTTGGCAGTGCAGCAGAATCCTTCCGGTGCAGAAGAACACCGCGCGCTGGGACAGGCTTTGCTCCTCGATGACCGCCCGGACGACGCAATTCACCAACTACAGATCGCGGTGTCGCTCAATCCGGATTCCGACGTTGCCCATCACTATCTGGGGACGGCACTGTTCCAGCAGCAACAACTGGCGGCGGCGGAGAAGGAGTTTCGCGAGGCGCTTCGCTTGAACGCATCCGCGGACAATCACTACTCTCTCGCCGCATGCCTGATCAGCATGGATCGCTACGACGAGGCTTTGTCGGAAGTTGATCTTGCCTCCAGGCTCGATCCCGACCGCCAGCTTTATCGCGCACAACGGGAGCAGTTATTGAAGCTGATGAAGTCTTCGAGCGCACGCTAGACTCCCAGGTATCACATTGCCAAACGTGCACTACCTCCGGGTGTACTAACGATATCCGGTAAAGCGACCCAGTTTTTCTTACACTGAGCTGACTGCAGTTCCGATCGCAGGAGATCACCTTCTTCGGGGTCCAGGGATGGAATTAGGCCGCTCGCAACAGACTCCCATAACTAACAGAACAGACGCGGTTCTCACCGCGGAAACCACAGTTCATGCGCCCCATGCCACATCCACTGTCACCCGGCATTCCGGCTATGGACTGCCCTGCGCCAAATGCCACCTGTACTATCCTGCGGATTTGGAATGCTGTCCAACATGCCACACCAAAGAGCGAGTCTCACCGGAAATCACGGCGGCGACTACACGGAACGGCTTGCCCGAACCGGTTCCTGACCCCGCGGTCGTGGAGCGCCAACGTGAAGAATTCCTCCAGGCATTTAAGTCGGGTGCATTGATATCAGCAGCTGAAGTGACTCCCGCAGAACCGAGCAACTGTACTCTTGGGGAACGCCACCGGAAAGAAACGCAGGAGGCAGAAATCTGCCGCGAATGTTATGACCGCCTGCAAGAGCGGCTGGACATCTGCGAAGCCTCGCTCCGCATTGATCTGAAAGAGGCGGCACAGATCGTCTACGACGCCGTGTGGTCCGATCCTTCCGATCCGGGCAAGACTTATGAGAATGCGGCCAGTGCATTGCTCAAGGAACTTCACAAGCGCGCGGGATTAAGCACCGTCATCGGGCCTTTTCAGCCCCGGCCGCACTAACTCGAAATCGCATCTCCCCGGGCGCACACTACTCGGGTTTTATTTCCACCCATCTCCGCCCGGCATAAAGCTTGTATCCCGGTCCATCTTCGATCATTTTGAGGGGTACCGGGCGCTGCAGTTTCGCGTCCGTTTCATAGGGCACGATGAGCGCGTCTTCGTTGGCTACATTCATCACCACGAACTTCCCTTCCTTAGTAAAGCCGAAGCCGTATTCCCCCGGGCTTAATTCGGTGCCCCCGATTCTCAGCTTGGCCTCGCAGATCAGCATCCCCTGATACTTCTGCTGCACGGCTGTAGAGTATCCCGAGGCGTCGACCAGCGCCGCGAGGATCAACTTGCCGTTCTGCAATTGGAATCCCACCGCGTTTCGCAGTTGAGTGGGCGCCTTCTGCCCGTCATAGAAGAACTCGGATGGCATCACTTTCTTGATCTCATCTCGAGTAAGCAGGTGCTGAGAAGCAGCCTGACCCCATGCGGCGACGGCAAGAACTGCAATCACCGAGACCAGCAGAATGCGATCGCATTGCCTCATACTCGTCCTCCCACAGAGCTGTTCTAAACACGGAAAATCTAATCGTTTTCCGCAAGACGTGCAAACGAAAATGAAGGATACCCCGCACGTTCCGCGGCAGCCGGCCACGGATTTCAGCGTGTTCTTCCAGACTCTTCGCGGCCAGGATTTCAAATCTCCCCGGCAGCGCTCCGTGGTCGGAATCCTAGGGAAATTTCTCGATTTGGCCATTGCGATTCGTCCAGTTCAGCGAGTACAGTGTTACGTTTCCAGCAAGCACTAAATCGTTTCAGGAGGTTCTCCGTGGTGATCCGAAACATTCTCATCTCCCTTTTGCTCATTACCGGAATGGTGACGTGCGCCCTGGCGGCAGACGATTCAGAAAACGTGTGCAAGGGCGATCCCAATCAATGGCGGCAGCTCTTCAATGGCAAGGATCTGACCGGCTGGAAGCACGTCGGCCCCGGTGGCGATACGGTTGAAAACGGGCTGATTCGGACCCACGGCGGAATGGGCTTGCTTTACTGGACCGGCGGGAAAATCGGCAATTGCGAGATCCATGTCGTCTACAAAATGCGCGACGTAAACGACAATTCCGGCGTTTTCATCCGCATTCCCCTGGAACCGCGGGAAGAGTGGATGCCCGTGCATTACGGCTACGAAGTGCAGATCGATAACCACCCGGAGACTTCCGGCGAAGATGAATATCACTCCACGGGAATGCTCTATTCGCTGACCAAGCCCCTGGCCAAGGCCTGGAAACCCGGTCCGGAGTGGAACACCATGGACATCACCCTCGATGGTCCGCGCACGATCGTTGTGCTGAACGGAATCAAGGTCACCGATTTCAAAGAGGGCGATCCCGTGCCTCCGCGAAAGTTTGATTTCGAGCCGCAACGCGGACCTCGTCCAATCTATGGTTGGTTTGGACTCCAGAACCACAGTGACAACGACATCGTGTTCTTTAAGGAAGTCGCCATCAAGCCGCTGAAACAGTCGTGAGCGTACACGAACTACACGGCGAAACCGGCACTAAGACCAGAGTTCCGTTCGACCAGCGGCCAAATGCCGCAATCAACTTGAAGTGGAGGGCCTCATAATGAAAAGCGTCTCCCGGCGTACGTTCTTGCGGGGCGGAGCAGCCGCTGCCGCGGGTGGTGTGCTGGTTTCAAAATCGATCCGGCTCGATGCTCAACCGTTGATGGCTGGGCAGGACAATGTCGCTCCCAGCGACCGCGTGCGATTCGGGATCATCGGCATCGGCATGCAAGGTTCCGGGCTGCTCGCCGGCGCCGTTTCGCTTCCCGGCGTGGAGTGCGTCGGGGCCGCAGACCTCTACGACGGCCGCCACACACTGGCCAAAGAGATCACGAATAATCCCAGCCTGCCGACCACGCGGCACTATCAGGAATTGCTCGACCGCAAGGATATCGACTGCATTGTGGCCGCCGTTCCTGACCATTGGCACAAACGCGTCGTCGTCGACGCCTGCAATGCCGGCAAGGATATTTATTGCGAGAAGCCGATGTCGCACACCGTCGCCGACGGGTTCGCCATGGTGGAAGCGGCCCACAAGCATAACCGCATCGTGCAGATCGGTTCGCAGCGTGTCAGTTCAAATCTGTGCGCCAAGGCGCGCGAAATGTACCACGACGGCGCTATTGGCGATATCGAGATGGTCGAACTTACCCTCGGCCGCAACGATCCCACGGGCGCATGGGAATATCCGCCGCCATTTGATCTTTCTCCGCAAACTCTCGACTGGGATACATGGCTGAACGACGCCCCCAAGATTCCCTTCAACAAATATCGTTTCGCCAGATGGCGCTGCTGGCGCGATTACGGCACCGGAGTCGCCGGCGATCTCATGGTCCATCTGATCAGCGGCATGATGTTCACCCTGGGATGGAATGAGATTCCCCGCTCCGCTTCGGCCATGGGCGGAATCTTTCGCTTCAACGATGGACGCGACATGCCGGACTTCCACACCGTGCTTTTCGATTACCACGGCATTCCGGTCTATGTGCGGCTCGATCTCGGCTGTGAAACGCCGGAACTGGCCCGCTTCATGGGCCCCAAGGGACTGATGGACGCCGGAGAATTCGACCTCCATCACTCCGCCCAACCCGGCGTGGATCTCGATCCCAGCTACTATGCCTCGTCATTCCCGGCGAAGATGCGGGAAGAATATTTCAAGCAGTGGCACGCCGAGCACGATCCGCCGTTGGGAAAAGAGCCGTTCCGCGATGACACCATCTATCACGGGCACGACTGGGACGATGTGCGCGTCCACCTGAACGTCTTCTTTCAGGCGGTGAAGTCGCGCAAACCGGTCGTGGAAGACGCTGTCTTCGGCAACAACGCGGCCATTGCCTGCCACATGGCCAACGAATCCTACTTCCGCAAGAAACCCGTCACTTGGGACGAGGCTGCGCGCTCTATCAAAAGCTAAGCATTCTTGAATCAACCCGCGGCCATAGGCTCCGGTCTATGGCCGCTTTGTTTGTGTCTCGCTTCCCTGCACCGCAACCTTAGTTTCAGCGAAAAATCTCCGCCTCATCTGGTCTGACGCTCGCCTTTGGCGTATATTACGGTCGATTACTTTTCGTTTCGATTTGCTGCGCTAAAGCATCCGCCGCGACTCTGTTGAAAACAACTTATGGCGGCCCAGGAGATTCCCATCTATGGAACGCAATGGAAAGGCATACTGGTCCATTCTGCTCGTCCTGCTGCTGTCGAGCCTAACGTTTGCCAAGCCATCTTCAAAGCATAAGAAAGCCGGCGAGGTTTACAGCGCCAAGACGATTGCCGTGAGCATTGCCCCGGATGGCAGCTACTCCATCCTTGATCCCGTCACGAAAAAGCCCATCCTGCACGCGCATGTCGCCGCGGAAGTCGATCATCATTGGATCGAATCGACCGACTATCCCCAACATTCGTCAGCTCCGGCGAGCGCTCCCGACGATCTTGGATCACAAACTTCAATTACCGTCACCAATACCGGCCTGAACGGCAAGCCCGATCTCACCTACTCGATCGCACTTCACTCCGATCCCGATTTTGTGACGGTTTCGGCAAAGGTGAACAACACCGGCTCGAGCTCAATCAACGTGCAGGCCTTGCGCAACCTCGAAGCCTCTGGACCCGCGATTGCCGATCTGGGCGCCCCCGATGCTTCCGATCGCGTCCTTTCCGACAGTTGGAGCGAAGACCGTCCCGGAATCAAAATTCATGATCTCAACGATGCGACCGACGGAATGCACCGCGCCGTCGGGAGTCAGCTGATTTACAACCGCGATACCAAACGAAACCTGTTTCTCGGCACGCTATCCTCGGACAAGTTCGTGACCGTCCTCCGTCTGCACATCAATGGTGATCACATTGCGAATTACGAAGTGGAATGCACCGGCACGACCGAATTGGAAAAAGAAAACTCAGTGCAATATTCCCCGGCGGAGGATCAGGTCGAATTAAGCCTTTCGGTTGAACCCGGCAAGGAGCTATCTTCGGAACGCCTGCTGATCAGCACGGGAACCGATTATCAGGCGCAAATGGAAGACTACGGCAGGTTGATCCGCCAACTGCATCATCCGCGCGAAATGGGATTCAGTCCCGCCGGATGGTGGAGTTGGACTGCCTATTACTTCGGTCTGGATCAGGGCACGGCCCTGACCAACGCCATGTGGCTGTCACAGAACCTGAAAGATCTGGGTTACACATTCTTCCACATCGACGAGGGATATCAATACGCCCGCGGCGAATACACTACGCCCGACGCGAATCTGTTCCCCGGCGGCATGCGCGTGCTTGAAAGCAAGGTGCGCAATCTCGGACTTACGCCCGGCATCTGGACCGCTCCCTTTGAAATTTCCGAGCGCTCCTGGGTCTTCGAGAATCATAAAGACTGGCTCGTGCACAACGCTGCCGGACAACCGATTCACGCCGGCTTTGTCCTTGAAGAGAGCCACACCGATCCACTCTACGTTCTCGATAGCACCAATCCCGCCGCCCAGGACTACTTGCGCAAAACCTATTCCAACATGGCCAAGGTCTGGGGAATCCGCTACATCAAGCTTGACTTCATGGATGACAGCGCCATAGAAGGCTTCTACTACAAACCCAACACTACGGCGCTCGAGGCCCAACGTATCGGCCTGAAAGTAATCCGCGAGGCCGTTGGAGAACGTGTGCTGCTCGATAAAGACGGCAGCCCCATGCTGAACCCTGTCGGACTGGTCGACACCGGCCGCATCTCGGTCGACACCGGACACACATTTGAATCCAGCAAGGAAGCTGCTCCCGGCGTCGCCGCTCGCTTCTTCATGAACCATAACTACTATCTCGCCGACCCAGATGCCTTTACGGTTTCCCGCCAAACCGTCGACGAGCAGGAGTGGCATGGTGGCAAACGTCCGCTGACGCTCGACGAAGCGAAAGTTTCAATCGCCTTGGCCGCCATCGCTGGTGGAATGTACGAAATCGGCGACGATCTGCCTACCTTGGGCGAAGATGCCGACCGCGTCGCTCTCGTGAAAAATCAGGATCTGATGAATATGGCGCGCCTGGGCCACTCGTCCATTCCGCTTGATCTGATGAGCTACAGCGCGGAGGATGAAATGCCGAGCATCTTCCTGCTAAAAGAAAGCAAGCGGCAATCGATGCTCACCGTCTTTAACTGGACCGAGAAACCAACCGAACACAAATTCTCTCTGGGCAAAGACCTCGGTTTGCAACTCCAGGGACACAGTCAGGTCACCGACGTTTTCGATGGCCAGTCGGCAGGCGACAATCTCGAAATGATTTCCGTTTCTCTTTCTCCGCGCTCCGCCAAGGTCTTGAAGATCGTAGACACCTCCATTCCGGCGGCGGCTCCCACCATCAGCTTTGAGGTGCAGGACGAAGCCGACGCGGGCAAGAGCGTTCCGTTTTTCGCCAAGGCAGATGCTGCCGGAGTTCCCGCCGTCCACTATCGCTGGGATTTCGGGGATGGCACGCAATCCGACCAGCCACGCGTAGAGCACGCCTACACGCATCCGGGAGACTTCACGGTGAAGCTGCACGTGGACGGCCTGGATGGCATACCATTCGACAAGACGATGATGCTCAAGGTCAACGGCCGGGTCGAAACCCGCTTCCATCCCAATGAGAAGAAGCGGTTCACGGAGAATCCATAGCTGGAAAGCGCCCGCCAAATTACAGGCGGGCGCCTTAACCCCACGTTCACATTGACCGTGCTCGTGCAAGCACGTTAGAATGATTGAGTTTGCCTGTACTCGCCGACCCGTTCTGGGAACGCCTGCCTTGGCTGCTTAAGCGCCGTGGCGGAAAAACACAGCAAGCAGCATTGCAATAATCCCTTGAATGCGTCCGTGTGCGCCGGGGGCCCGTTTCCAGAGCTTGATCGCGGGCTGATAATCACGACATCTAGGATGGAGGCAATCGTATGTACGCGGTGATCCGCGCAGGTGGAAAACAATACCGGGTAGCTCCCGGCGACGTGATTCGCGTCGAAAGAATGAATGGCACCGACGGCCGCGTCGAGTTCCCCGAAGTGCTGGCCGTTTCAGCTCAGGAAGGGCAGATCGGCAAACCGCAATCCGAAGCCCGCGTCGTCGGCGAGGTCGTCGAGGAAGGTCGCAGCCCCAAGATCCTCGTATTTCACTACAAACGCAAGAAGCAGTACAAAAAACTCCGTGGACATCGCCAGAACTACAGCGCCGTCCGCATTACCGAGATCGCCTACGACGGGCAGAGCTTTAAGGCGCCAGAACTGCCGAAGAAGGAAGCTAAGCCGAAGAAAGTAAAAGCGTCCGAAGACGGCGACGCGGTGGAAGCGAAGTCCGCGAAGGGCTCTGCCAAGAAGAAATCGGCGAAAAAGACTGCAAAAAAGTCTGCCGCCAAGAAAAAGCACTGAACGTTTGCCGTTCAGAATCACAAGGAAATCTGACACTGCTGGGGCAGCGAGGTTGATTTATGGCACATAAAAAAGGACAAGGCACATCACGAAACGGCCGCGACTCCAACGCGCAGCGGCTCGGATTCAAGGCTTTCGGCGGACAACTGGTTCCGGGCGGCACGATCATCGTGCGGCAGCGGGGCACCCGCGTGAAGCCCGGCCTCAATGTCGGCCGCGGCAAAGACGACACCCTTTTCGCCAAGATTACCGGGCGCATCAAGTTCCTGGACAAGGGCTCGATGGGCAAGTTCGTCATGGTCGAACCCGTCGAAGTTGCCGAAGCCAAGTAGCTTTTTGAGGTTTTCGAAGCTATGCGTAGCCCCTCTCGCAGGGGCTATTCTTTTGGAGGGACGAACCGTATGGGACTTATATCGGATTGTGTAGGTTCTGCCGATAACTGGATAAGGAGTCCCAGAGCAGCAAAACTGTTTTTTGCATCCACATTTCTGGTGCCTGTTCTATTCGCATGGTCCGAAGGCTGGATAGCGCCCGCAACAAAGATGGCGCTGTGGTTGAGAATCTTGTGGACCATCTTCGGAACTGTAGGAGCGGTTGCGCTGTTGTTCTTGTTTTATGGCATGTGGTGGTATTGGGTGCGGCTAGACTACTCGAAGAAGTACCTAAAGGGAGTATGGTTTCTGATTCTTCTGTTCGGGTTTTGGTACGGGAGCTGCTTTTACTGCTACTTTGTGTACCTTCCGCAAGTGATTCGACGAAACAGGGTGCGGATATGAGAACGGTGTTCAGATTTGTACTCGTCACCTGCTGGTCAATTGTTTTCGGAGCGATACTACTGACTCTCGCTGCCCCAGAGATTGCGGCGACACTGCTGAGGCGATTTCGACATATTCAAGACATACGTTTCTTTCTCATCGTTCTGACGATTGCCTCAATCGCTCATGGAATTTCATGGCTGTATCGCAAGGGGATGAGGGCCAGCGGAACACGAAGAGGTTGAACAATGCGGGAAGATCAGTTCGGTGTGCCTCGCCGGCTCCCTGGTCGGTGAGAATTTAAAGGGCAGCAATGTTTATCGACGAGGCCAAAATTCGGGTCAAGGCCGGAGACGGCGGGAACGGCTGCATGGCTTTCCGCCGCGAAAAATTCGTACCCCGCGGCGGCCCTTCTGGCGGAGACGGCGGCAAAGGCGGCGACGTCATCATGGAGTCCAGCGAGCGCCACAATACGCTCGTTCACTTCCGTTTCAATCCCGAATACAAGGCCGATCGCGGACGCCATGGCGAAGGCGCCAACAAGACCGGACGGGATGGTGGCGATGTGGTTCTCAAAGTTCCAGTGGGAACGATCGTCTACGACGAGGAGAGTGGCGAAAAAGTCTTTGACTTCTCCGGCCCCGACCAGCGCATTGTGATCGCCCGCGGAGGTCGTGGCGGACGCGGCAATGCCCGCTTTGCAACTTCCACCCATCAGGCGCCCCGCGAGCATGAGCCCGGGCGTCCGGGCGAAGAGCGCAATTACCGGCTGGAACTGAAGTTGCTCGCCGACGTCGGCCTCATCGGATATCCCAACGTCGGCAAATCCACCTTGATCTCACGCATCTCGGCGGCGCGTCCCAAGATTGCCGATTATCCCTTCACCACGCTTGAGCCGAATCTGGGCGTGGTCGCGGTGGGCGACGAGAAAGAGGAAATCAGCTTCGTCGTCGCCGACATCCCGGGATTGATTGAAGGCGCACATACCGGGGCGGGATTGGGAACCCAATTCCTGCGCCACATCGAGCGCACGCGCCTGCTGGTGCACCTGGTGGATGTATCGGACGCGAGCGGAAGACCGGACGTGGTGAAAGACGTGGACGTCATCATGGGAGAACTCGCCAGCTTCGGCGCTCATCTCGAAGACAAGCCCATGATCATGGTTGCGTCGAAAATCGATGTGGCCAATAAAGACAAGTTGGCCAAACTGAAGCGCTACTGCAAGAAACAAAAACTCAAGCTCTATGAAATTTCTGCCGTGACCGGCAAAGGGATCGAGGACCTCAAGTACGGCATCGCGGAAGAAGTACAGCAGTTGCGGAAGGCAGAGTTGCGGCAGAGCGCCCAAGAGCAGAAAGAATCATCGCCCAGCGCGTAGTTGCCTGCATTCTTCGCAGGGACACACTTCCCGAAGATATTGCCAGGAATAAATCCCCAGGTCGTGGCCGTCATTCCAGGAAAATTTGATGGCGTACTTTCCCACGCCTTCAGCCGATTCCGGCTTGGCCGCGGGCTTGAACATGGGCAGCGCGCCGGGCGCGAGTTTCGCCGGTTCGCCCGGTTTCCGCTTCGTTTTTTCCCGCTCCTCGTTGCACATCGCGCAAGGGCAAGCGTCGCGCAGGTAAATGAAGTTGTAATGAGAGGAATGGCCGTCTTTCCATTCGATGTCAACACCCGTGCCGGTTGTCAGGTTGACTTTGACCGACTTGGGATCAGTAGCTGCGGTTGGCGTTTGAAGCGGAGACTGCATCAATTCAGTATCGCACGGAATGAGCAAGTTCCACTCCGGCGGCACTGAATCCGGATTTGTCCCGCGCCAGCCTGTGTTCTAGAATCGTTGGTTTGCCTTCTGTCATCTCTTCGTACTGAGGATTATCACTTGCCAGAAACAATTTATGACGTTGTCATCATCGGCAGCGGTCCGGCCGGATATACCGCTGCCATCCGCGCGGGCCAATGGGGCCTGAAAACTGCACTCCTCGAAAAAGACGGATTTCTCGGCGGCACGTGCCTGCACGTCGGCTGCATTCCGACAAAAGCCTTGCTGTTCAATGCCGAACTTTGGGATCACCTCAAGGAAGCCAAGGAATTCGGCATCGAGGGCGTGGACGCGCGCAAACTGAATTGGGCGGCCATTCAGGACCGCAAGGGCAAAATCGTCGCCAAGCACGCTAAAGGTCTCGAATTCCTGATGAAGAAGAACAAAGTCGAGACCATCAAGGGATACGGGAAACTTACAGGACCGGCGCAAAACGGCGTCCACACCGTCGCGGTCAACAATGACGGCAAGACCAGCCAGGTAAAAGCCAGGAACATCTTGCTGGCCACGGGATCGGAAGCGCGCATGATTCCGGGGATGGAAGTCAGCGATCGGGTTCTCACCAACATCGAGATTTTGAGCCTGAAGCAGATCCCGAAGTCGCTGGTGATTGTTGGTGCCGGCGCGGTTGGCGTCGAGTTCGCCTCCATCTACCGTTCGTTCGACTGCGAAGTGACGATCGTCGAAATGCTGCCGCGCCTGGTTCCAGTCGAAGACGAAGAGGTCTCGAAAGAACTGGCCCGCGTTTATCGCAAGCGTGGCATCGCTTTTCACGTCGGCGCGAAAGTCGACAAGGTCGAGAAAACCAAAACCGGCGTTGCGGTTTCGATCACCGTCGATGGCAAGCACCAGAAGATCGAAGCGGAGAAGATCCTGATCGCCATCGGGCGCAAGCCGCGCACCCAGGATATTGGATTGGAAAAGACCAGGATCAAGCCGGAGCGGGAGTTCATCCAGACCGATTCGTGGATGCAGACCGCCGAACCCGGTATCTACGCGGTGGGAGACATCGTGCTCGGATCGCCGCAACTGGCGCACGTGGGAGCAATGGAAGCGATCTGCGCGATTTCGAAAATTGCCGGCAAACCCGGAAAACCCATTAACCCCGAGCACATTCCCGGCGCCACCTACTGCCACCCCGAAATCGGCAGCGTGGGATTAACCGAGGCCAAGGCCCGCGAAGCCGGATACAACGTCAAAGTGGGCAAGTTCCCGTTCACCGCGAATTCGCGCGCGTCGATCGTTGGCCAGCATGAGGGCTTCATTAAGATCGTCTCCGATGCGGATTACGGCGAGATTCTGGGCGTGCACATTATCGGCCCGCAGGCGACGGAACTGATCGCCGAGGCTGTGGCTGCGATGGAACTGGAAGCGACGGTGGAGGACTTGATGTGGACCATCCACGCGCACCCGACTCTATCCGAAGCCATGCTCGACGCATCCAACAGTGTGTACGGGATCGCCATCAACGCCTGAGGAGATCGGGTGATTAAGCCATTCTGCGATTGAGTGAACCGGAAGCAAGACTTGTAAATCGCTCGATGACGCAATCTTCCACTCACTCAATTTTATGGTCTCCGTCGTCCAACTCGGCACCGTAGATTACGCCACCGGTCTTCGTCTGCAGGAACAACTGGTCGCGCTGCGCAAAGAGGGAAAGATCGGCGATGTTCTTCTCCTGCTCGAACATTCGCCGGTCATTACGCTCGGACGCAACGCCAAAGCAGCCAACGTGATTGCATCGCCTGAGGTGCTGACCCAGCGCGGCGTGGAACTGTTCGAATGCGACCGCGGCGGAGATGTGACTTTTCATGGGCCGGGGCAGATCGTCGGCTACCCAATCTTCGATCTGCGCGGATTCGCCAGTCCAGACGGCAAACGTAAGACGCTGGGTGTCGTCGAATTTGTCCGCCGCCTCGAAGACGTTCTGATGCGCTCCTGCGCCGAGTTCGGCATTGCCACCAAGCGTGTGGCGGGGCTGACCGGAGTGTGGACCGACCCCGAGACTGGCAATCCTCTGTCATCCCGAGCGGAAGAGAACGATTCGAAGAATCGTTCGCCGCAGTCGAAGGACCTGCTGTTCCGCGCGCCCGAGGCCAAACTCGCCGCCATCGGCATTCACGTTTCCCGCTTTGTCACCTCCCACGGCTTCGCGCTCAATGTGAATACGGACCTCAGATACTTCAACCTGATCATCCCCTGCGGCATCACGGCAAAGCCGGTCACGTCCATGCAGAACGAACTCGGCCGCGAACTCGACATCAACGCCGTCGCCGAATCCATCTCGCGCAATCTCGGATTGGTCTTCCAAAGCCAGATGCTGTGCGTCGACACACTCGATGCGCTGCTGGGGCGTACGGTCGGCGTTCCCATGAAGCCGCCCGAGGAATTCCGAAAAATTCACAGAGAAGACGAAACTCATTGGGCATGACCCAAACCTGGAAGTTCGCCCGAGATGCTCTAGCCGTTCCAGCCTCGCTCGCGTTACCATCAATACATCGCGCTTTCGCGCTGGTCTTACATGGGGAATAAAAAAATTAAGCACACTTCGAACGGCAATCGTTCGCGCAATGGGAACTCGAGGCCCAAAGCTCCAATTCTGGCAAAAGCCGCCAGGAATGGGGCGCCCAAAGCGGGAGCTATCGGCTCCGCTCAGGGAAAGAATGGCGCCCCCAAAGCTGAATCTGCCAATGGGTCCGGCCTCCGCACTTATTCGATCCCGGACTATCGGCTTGAGCATCCGGATTATTCCGTCCGCCAACTGGTCGAAAAAGATAAAGACGGAACCCAGCACGTCCGCTACGAAGTCAGCGGAGATCTTGACGCGCCCGTCCCGCCGATCCGCGAGTCGAAGTATCTCGACAAACGGCAAGCGATCGAAATTTACCGCTACATGCTGCTGAACCGGAAAATGGAGATTGCGCTCGAAAATCTCTACAAGCAGGGCAAGGTGGTGGGTGGCGTCTATTTCGGTCTGGGGCAGGAAGCCTGCTCGTGCGCTTCGGCCTACGCGCTCGACAAGGACGACTGGTTTGCGCCGATGATCCGCAACCAGGGATCGCTGCTCGTCCGAGGATTTGGCGCCTCGGACACCATGATGCAGTACATGGCCAAAGCCGATTCTCCGACGAAGGGCCGGGACGGAACGTCGCATTTCGGCGACATCGAGAAGCGAAATATGGTTTCGCCGATTTCAATGCTCGGCGATCTAATCCCCGTAATGGCGGGCGTGGCGCTCGGCGCGCGGCTGCAAGGCCGGAATCTCGCGGTGATGACTTACATCGGCGATGGCGGGCAATCAACGGGGGTGACGTACGAGGGCATTAATTTCGCCGCCGTGCAGAATCTGGGACTGGTGCTGGTGGTCGAATCGAATCTCTGGGCGTATTCGACGCCTTCGGAGATGCAGTACCGCTGCAAGGACCTGGCGGAACGAGCGATTGGATACGGGATTCCGAGCGTCATCGTCGATGGCACGGATGCCTGCCAGGTCTACGATGCCTCGCACGAAGCCGTGGAGCGGGCGCACCGCGGAGAAGGTCCGACAATGATTGAAGCGAAGATGATGCGCATGAAGGGTCATGCCATCCATGACGCTGCCGCCTATGTTCCCAAGCCGATGTTTGAGTTCTGGAAGCGGCGCGATCCGATTGCGCGCCTCGAAAATTATTTGGTGCGCGACAAGAAATGGCTTTCGGCGAAAGAGAACGAAAAGCTCATCGCGGAAGTGGACCGCATCATCGAGCAAGAGCGCGAGATCGCGGTGAATTCGCCCATGCCGACGCCGGAGTCGGCGGAAGGCGGCGTGTTCTGCGAAGATGGATGCCACGAGATCAAGCCGAAGTACGCCATGCCGAAGGTTAAGAAAGGAAGCGCGGCGTACAAAGAAACCGAAGCCGCTGCGCATTTCAAATAGAAAACACCAGCAGTTCCCTCGACTGCGGTGCTCATTCACTAACTTGAACGAGCATCCTTTATCGAAATGACAAAGCTCATTGAACTCTTATGCAACTGACCTATCTTGAAGCTATCCGCCAGGGAATCTGGGAAGAAATGGAAAACGATCCGACGGTTTTCTGCCTGGGTGAAGACATCGGCATCTACGGTGGCGCATTCAAAGTCACCGACGGATTTATCGACCGCTTCGGCGCAGAGCGCGTGATCGACACGCCGATTGCCGAGTCGGCCATCGTGGGCGCAGCGTTTGGAGCCTCGCTGACCGGCATGCGTCCGGTGGCGGAGTTCCAGTTTATGGATTTCATCGGCTGCGCCTTCAACCAGATTTCCAACATGGTCGCCAAGACGCATTATCTATGGGGCGCCCCGGCGCCGCTGGTTCTGCGCGGACCGAGCGGCGGATACGTGCACGGCGGGCCGTTTCACTCGCAGAATCCGGAGATGTGGTTTGTGCACAATCCCGGACTGAAAGTCATCTGCCCTGCCACGCCATACGACGCCAAAGGCCTGATCAAGGCGGCGATCCGCGACAGCAATCCATGCGTCTTCTTCGAGCACAAATACTTGTATCGCCGGATCAAGGAAGAAGTGCCCAGCGACGATTACATCGTCCCGATTGGTAAAGCGCGCATTGCACGCGAAGGCCGCGATCTGAGCGTCATCACTTATGCCGCCATGGTACACACCGCACTCGAAGCAGCCGACCTTCTGGCCAAGGAAGGAATCGATCTCGAAATCCTCGATCTGCGCACGGTGTCTCCCCTGGACCGCGAAGCCATCGCGCAGACGGTGAAAAAGACCAACAAGGTGATCATCTTGCACGAGCACTCGCGGACGGGCGGATTGGCAGGAGAAATTGCCGCGATTATCAACGAAGAAGCCTTCGATGACCTGGACGGGCCCATCGTACGCATCGCGGGTCTGGATTCGGCAATTCCCTTTTCCCCTCCGCAAGAACTGCATTATCTGCCGAAGCTGGAAGACGTGATCCGCGAAGCCCGGAAACTGAAAGCCTATTGAAGCCGGGCCCGGGGCTCCCCGGCTCGGAACTTCTTTCGGAATTCAGTTCACCGTTTTCGCAAGGATATCCCGATTATGCAAAAGGGATATTAAACCTCCCAAATCCATGACAACAAACATGTTACTCACCTGCGAGATGGCGTGAGTACGTGCAAAATATCGAGGGCGTGGGATTTAGAGGTAAAATCCTGAGCCCCAAGCACTTAGCAGTCAAGTCTACAAGTACAGGGGAGTTCCGGCTTTTGCAAACTATTCATTTGAATAAGACGAATTCGCCGCGTGAGCAGTACAACATTCGCAAAATCCTGATGTCAAAGAACTTCAGCTGCCGGTCATTCGGCGCCAGCGGGCAAGACTTGGGAGCGGCCTGGGCCTTATTCGATGATTTCTGAAGATCATCGTCGTGCGCAAGGACAGACGTCACATCGGAACTGTGGAAAAGTCGAGGGCCGGTTCGGGCGTACCTCGGGGCATCAGGTCAAGGACGTTTCCGAACGGGATACTGAGTTAGAGCGCGGGTGTATTTTCGAATGTCTGCCAGATATTTTCAGAACAGCGTCACAATCGCCGCAATATGCGCAGCACGTGCATCGGAACCTGATCTGCTGGCAGAGATCTGAGGCATCTGCCACAATGATTTGTTCGCGGAGGCTGCATGGGCAAGTTTATCTTCGGGGTGACGTTCACGATTGTTGTGCTGGTACTGGCCGTGCTGGGACTGGCCATGCTGGGATTCTTCCCGACGCCCGCCAACGTGGCACCGTCGCACATGGAACGTCGGCTCGCCATGGGCGCGGTGGACGCCTCGATGGAACGTCATGCGCCCCGGGTGACGAATCCTCTGCCCCCGACAGACCAGAATCTGGAAGACGGGATGAAGCTGTACACGATGAATTGCGCGTTGTGCCACGGGAATCTGAACCGACAGCCGGCACAATTGGAAAATTCGCTTTTTCCTCCAGCCCCAAACTTCATTTCCGATCCGCCGGACGATCCCGAGTGGCACATCTTCTACACGATCCGCACAGGAGTTCGCTATACGGGGATGCCTGCCTGGGACAAGGTACTCAGCGAAGAAGATATGTGGAAGGTCACGAGCTTTCTTTCTCATTTCGACAAGCTTCCACCCGCGGTGCAGGATTACTACAAAGCAAACTTCGGGACAGCGCCGGAGCCGGAGAAAAATGAACCGGTGAAGGAAGACGGGCAGAAGTAGCCGCAGATTGTCGGGGCTACGAATGAACCGAGGGCTGCGGGCCGCCCGCTTCCACGCGGTTGCGACCGCTTGCTTTCGCCTGATATAACGCGGCGTCGGCATGACGAAGCAAGTTCTCCATCTGGTCGAGTGAGTTGCCGACAGCCACACCGAGACTGAGAGTGACTCCGAGGCTGTGTCCGTGTGCGGTGACGCTACAGTGCTCGACGCGGTCGCGAATGCGTTCCGCCAAATCGAGAGTTTCCTCGAGGCTGCAACCGGGTGCAATCGCCAGAAATTCCTCCCCGCCATAGCGTCCAACCGAATCATAGGGACGAACGACCGCGGAAATCTCGGTGGAAATGACGCGCAGGACGATGTCGCCGGCAGCATGCCCTCGGCTGTCGTTGACGGACTTGAAATGATCGACATCGGCCATGATGACGCCGACCTCCTGACCGTCGCGCTCAGCCCGCAAAAGTTCCCGATCCAGTATCTCGAGGATCGCTTTGCGATTCCACAAGCCCGTCAGGGAGTCTCGAGATGCTTCGCGGCGAAGCGCTTCCTGCACCCGTACCAGGCGACTTTGAGTGATAAGCAGCCGCGCGCTGGAGCAAACAAAAGAGAGAAAAACCACAACCGCAGCGAGGGCGAGACGTTCACGGGCGATCTTCAGAGACATGAGCAAGACCAGCACGGGATAGAACAGATAGAAGACCTCGGTCCCGGTTCGCTTCACGGCCGTGGATTCAGCAAGGTCCCTTTCCGGCTCTTTTGGCTGCTTCCAGGTAATGGCAATTGCAAATGGAACCAGCAGCATGAGGCTCCACAGGATATCGAACCAGGCACCGGTCTGAAGATTAAAACCGGGCCCGTAATAGTAGAGAGCGTCGATCACTCCAGAGACAGCGAGCAAACTCCCGAAGCGTCCGAACAACAAGCGCGCAGAAAGATGACGGCTAAAGAAGGCACGCAACAAAAAGGCGGCAACAACCGCTCCGTATCCAACGAAATAGGGAGCCCAGACGGAATGCGCCAGTTCGCCTGGGGATTCAGATTTCGGCAGGTAGAAGAAGTAGAGATAAGCTGCGAGACAGAATAAGACTCCCTGAACAAAATCGAGGATGACGAGGTTGTCGAGTCCGGCCGCTTCCCTTTCTGAATCGAGAAAGATCGCCATTGCCAAGGGGACGAACCAGAACGAAAACAGCAGATTGCTGAAACCAACCAATGCACTGGCGGGGGGAATCAAGTCCATGGCAATGCTGGTTGACTGGCCGATGAACCAGAGAACATAGGCAGTGGCGACCAGGCGCCAGAAAGAACGAGCGAGACCTTCGGAGCGACGCGCCGCCATGACGGAAGCGACTACAACGAGAGTTCCGAGGGATAGCTGGATGAGATCCGAGAACAATGGTCCCGGGGGGATGGTTCCCCAAGTCGCCACGGTTGCAATATGGGCGAGGAAGAGCGCGGATGCAGCTATCGTGGTAGAGCGCCCGTTTGACAACTAAAGCTCCTCAAAAATGCATAAAAGTTGGCTGGCCTTGGGGGAACCGGCACTGTACCTTAGGATCGAGGCCGGCTGGGACGAAGCCTCATTCTTTTACAGCGAGCGTGCTGGGGAAGACAAGTAACAGTATGAGCAAATCGACAGGCCTTTTCATGTGACGTTTGTAACACGGGCGCAGGGAACCGCGGTCATCATTCGAGACGGGGGATCACACGATGAAAAAGTCTGAAAGCGTGGGAATAAGGCGACTGGGACAGGTTCAGATGCGGGCGCAGGACGTGGAGCGAGCCGCTGGTTTTTATGAAAACGTGCTGGGATTGAAGTTGCTGTTCAAGGCACCTCCGAATCTGGCATTCTTCGATTGCGGCGGTGTGCGGGTGATGATCGATAAACCGGAAAAGCCGGAGTTCGACCATCCGGGATCGGTGCTGTATTTTGCGGTTGACGACATCCATGCGTCATTTGCACGGCTAAAGGAGAGCGGGGTGCGGTTGGAAGACGAACCGCACATGATTGCGCGCATGCCGGACCACGATTTGTGGATGACGTTCTTTCGCGATTCCGAGGACAACGTGCTGGCACTGACGAGCGAGGTAAAGAGGTAAGTCACTGGAGATCAAAACGAGGACAGATCTGGAGACCTTTTGGAGAACTCAGGCATGAACATGAAGCGGCTGGGATGTGCAGGTCTGGTCGTACTGTGGGTGGGAATGGGGTTCGGGCAGGAGGCCGATTCGGAAGGTCTCAAATTGCTGTTCCAGGCGCGAACGACTCTGGCACAGAAAGAATTAGATGCCGCATATCAGTACTACCAAGGGAAGGTGGGACGAAATCCGTCAGACGCGGAGGCACGTTACCATCTGGCGCAAGTGGACTTATATCGATGCGATGGAGCCGACCTAAGGAAGGAGAGGAAAGCTGCGATTGCAGATTTGGACGAGGCGATCGGCGAGGTGAAGCAGGCTGTACAACTGAATGAGAAGTCGGCTGATGCGCATAGTCTGCTGGCAGATTTGTATGGAAAACGGATTGCACTGGGATCTGGATTCATGGCTGGAGCGCACTACGGTCCGAAGGTGCAATCGGAGAACAAACGGGCAATGGAACTGGGTCCGGGGAACCCGCGAGTACTGGCAAGTATAGGACGGCAGTATCTGGAGACACCAGTAATGTTCGGCGGGGATGTCGACAAGGCAATTGACGATTTCCGCGAGGCGATCAAAGCTGATCCGCAGATGGACGAGACTTATGTCTGGCTGGCGCTGGCTTACCGGAAAAAAGGCGATGAAGCAGATGCGAAGAAGGCGATCGATGAAGCTTTGCAAAGAAATCCAAGAAGCGTCTTTGCGCAAAATGTGAGGTCGGCAAAATAGGAATCGTCCCGGGGAGAACCTCGATGAAGCGTGCGGTTTCGAAGCAGGGCACCGGATTTGCGGGTCCATGGATTTTTCTCAGTGCTGCCTTTGCGGTGCATACCCTGGATGAGGCGGTCACGGGATTTCTGGGTGTTTACAATCCGACGGTGATCGCGTTGCGTCAGCGATGGCCATGGCTTCCGATGCCCACCTTGGGATCGCGGGAGTTCCTGGTGGCCCTAACGGTCGCGGTCCTGCTCTGTTTCGCTTTCACTGTGTTCGCGGTGCAGGGGAAGCATTGGATGCGAATTCTGGCTGGAGTCGTGGCCGTCATTCAGATTTTGAATGCGCTGGGACATACTTTGGGCACGATCACCGGACACACGGTGGCGAGGGTAACATTCCCGCGCCCGGCACCGGGATTCTATTCGTCTCCGTTACTGTTCGGGGCCGCTATCTGGGTGCTGGCGCGACTATGGCGAACACGGGAGCGTAAGGCGGAACTTGTGGCGGTCTAGACGGACAGATTCAGCTGTTGGAAATAACGCACGTTACCGTGTCGCATGGCAGGGGTTGAGCAGATAGGTGGAAAAGACTGGCGTTACTTCTTTTTTCCCATCTTGCGGGAGATCTCTTCGACGATCTTGGGACGCAGGTCAGCCAGAACGCTGTCAACGATGCTGGCGATCTCAGGAGATTCCTCCGTGGAGGCTTCCGGGCTCTTTTCAGCCCCGGCGGCGACCGCCATGGCAGCCTGATCTGTGAAGTTCTCTTTGTTGACGTCGGCAGATTTAGACGAATCTTTGGTATCGCGGATTTGCCGCCAAGTGGCCCAAGCCGCTGCTGTTTTCGCTGCCAATTCCGATTCCTTTTTCTCCGCCATGTCTTCGGCCCCCTCAATCGCAGATTCATTGGGTACTGCGCTTGCTTCGCCTGCCACGACCGGAGTCTCCGGCTGAACCATGGGAACGTCCGTGGATGAATCGGATGAGGAGATCGCCGCGGACTCGGCGTCGCCATCAGTCAAGTGCTCGGCTTTCTTCTCTTGTACGGGTGGAATTTCGGGTGAGACCTGGACTGAAGCTTGCGCTTCAATCTTGGGCGTTTCGTCGGCTGCAACATCATTCGCGACGGCTGCCGTTTGGGAAGCAATCGTTTCCGCTGGCGCATCCGGCTGGGTGACTGAGTTTGCAGGTTGAGTCTCGGCCGGCGGATCGGATACGGCGGTATTGAGAGCCCCGGCTTCAGATTCGAACGGCGGAGCGGATTGCGCCAATTCTGTGGGCTCCGGAGCCGGAGCGGCGTTCTCAGTGTGAAGCTCGGGTGCAGAGAGTGCCGATTCCGCCGGTCCGGACTTCTCGAGTTCATTCGGGTCAGATTCTGGCTCGATGGCAGCCGGCGGCGCGAAACTGGCATCGACGCTTGTGGATTCGGTTTGAGGAGACTCCATGATGGCAGCGACCAACGATCGCTGCATTTCCTGCTCAAGTGAAAGCGTGGATTCGCTGGCATCAAGGGCAACTGCTACAGCGGTCCAGCGAGGCCCGGAGGCCAGTTCGACCGGTGAAGCCACCGCCATGGTCACCGGAGCGGCGTCTTCGTCCGCGGCACGGCCAGCGCCGTTGGAGGAATCAGAATCGGTGGATGCGGCCGATGGTTGAGCCGAAGTGGCAAGCGGTTGGGAAGGCGACGCCGATGTTGGCGGCGGCTCCGGAACAGGCTTGGAGTCAGAAATAGGTTCAGCAGAATCTTTGACCGAAGCCACGGCTTGCTGAACTTTTGCCGCAGCCGCGGCAATGGCGGCGAGTTCTTCGGCAGTGACATCGCTGGGAAGCCCCGGAGTGGCGAGCGCGGCTACATCGACGCGGGCATCATCAGACTGGGATTGGGGAGGCAGTGGATGCACGGCGAATTCCGCCGAAGGTTGCACAGGAACGGGTGCCGAATGATCGACAATGGTGCGAAGATCATCGTTCTTGGCGTTGTAGGTCGCGGCATCGTCGGCAAGCGGCTCTTCTTCCTGCTTCTTCTTTTTCGAGGGGAAGGCAATGCGATTCTTCCATCCGTTATCGTCGTCTGCGGGAGATTCGTTCCTGCCACGGTCAATTTCTTCAACGGCGGCGATGGTGCGGGCGAAACGCCCGGGTTTGGCGGAATCGGCGCGGGGAACGATACGGTCCTCAAGTTTCGAAAGGGCGCTGAGTAACTCACTGGCTTCAAAAGGTTTGACAATGAAAGCATCGGCGCGAACGCGTTTGGCCTCGTCCGGTTTGAAGGGCTCGAGCTTACCCACCGTCAGAAGGATGGGAATGCGGGCACTTTCACTGGATTCTTTGAGGCGCTGGCAGACCTCGAGACCACTGTAGCCGGGCATGTACACATCGAGAACGATGAGATCGGGGTGCTGCTCGGTGATCTTTTTGAGGGCTGCTGAACCATTATTGACGGTAATAACTTCGTATCCAGCATCAGCCAGGATCTTTCGCCCCATATTCTGGGCGGTAACGCTATCGTCGGCGAGCAAAATCTTCCGGGCCAAGAGGTTTCCTCTGAAGAGGGTAGATATCGCGAAGGTAACCCGTTGGGCAAAGCAAGTCAATGATTCTGAAGGGAAGTAACAGTTACTACCGGACAACACCTATTGAACGTTTGAATAATTGCTGCGATTGCAAGGAAGGGAGCTCGTTCGGGAGGAACGAGTCTGTAATCCGGGCAGGATAGGTATTTGAGACTCGTACCTCTTTCTCTCGTGGATCAACAATGCAACCTGGCGTTCCAGTTCCATAGACCGCTGAGCCAGAATAGCTGCCTCTTGATTGAGTCGGTCGGCTAATCTGCGGAGTTGCTGCGCTTCCCGCCGAATCTGCTCCGATCGTCTTTTCACATATTCCAACTCGTGGCGACGCTTCTTCCGAACCGATGCCAAACCTACATCGATGGTCTGATGTTGCCGACCTCCAGAGTGCATGGAACGGCCCTCCCTCGCCTCGAGCATACCGCAGATCGATAGGTGTTGTTGAAAAACGGTAAGCGCTCGCTGCAGTTACTGAGGCGCGAGTATATGACGCGTGGCGGCCGGGAACTCGATCACGTTCTGCGGAACGTTTGCGACACCAAGAGACCTCTGAGAATTACGATGCTCCTCAATTCCAAGCTGCTGCAAGATAGAGCGAAGCTGCTCGATCTCTTCCTGGACCTGCTTCCATTGAGAGGGGTCCAGTTCGGTTTGGCGCTGAAAAGCGCAAGCGGCTTCGTATGCACGCCTGGCGAGCAATTCATAACCTGCTCTCTTCTCGATCGGCATGTATGGCAGGCCAGCGTAGCGCGCAAATTTCAGCCCTAAGTCCAGTTGCCCGATCAGGAACCGAAACATTACCTGAGAGGTGAGGACTTTGAGATCGGCGGTTCGCTTTCGAGCAACCGCCGACACAATGGATGTCTTTTTCAGGGGCAGATCGAGTTCGGTGCCTGATTCGGCTAGCGGTACGCATGGGATTCGCTCAAGATTACGGCCGGGATCGGAAGCGCACTGACGCAACCAGTCATCGACTTCCCCAGAAAAAGCAAACACCGGACTGCGCAGCGAGTTGCCGATCCTGCGCACGGGCAAGCCGTAGCTCATATGCCAACGCTGAACGGTGCGCACACCGCGATCAAGATAGGCAGCGATCTCTTTCCAGGAATTGAGTACTTTTGACTGTCCAGACGACTCGATGGTACGCACGGCTAGACACTCCGAAGTGAGGTTTGGGTGATAATCTTACGCCAATTTCTTTGCCAACTATCAACAGAATATGAAGATGCAATTCCCGACGCTTTAGTTGCTATCTGGTTTATTTTTCAACAACAAGAGAGTCTAAAGCACTTCATTCTAAGACCTAAATCGGAGGCATTATTCAACTTCTTATGAGCGGGATGCCGGAATTGAGGTCGTGGGCTTCAGAGTACGTGGCCGGACCAGGGGATTGGGTAAAACAGGCCGAAGCCGCGGGCAGGGGAACAAAAGAAAGCGCGGGCAAAAGCGCCCGCGCCTGATGGCTGTTTACGAAATGATCAGAGGGGAATGATCTTCTTCAAGCCCTTCTTTTTCTTTTTCTTGCTGCTGGAAATATCCTTATCGGTGGCGAGGGCGGCGCCAGGATCGGTGGCCGTCGCAGCGGGATTGTTGGCACCTTCCTGAAGTTCGTTCACCTGGGGCGGAGGAGGCAGGCTCTGGTCGGTTGCATCGGCGTTGGGGGTCAGTGCATTGGGATCGTTTGAGGTGGCATTCGCTGCGTTGGCGTTGGGAGTCAGTTCATTGGGGTCAGGCGTGCCGGAAGGCTGCGGGAACAAAGAATTGCCCTGCGCAGCAGAAGTATCGGAACGGGGAACGGCCTGGTTGGCCCCCGGGGTGTCCTCACCCTGCTTTACGGTTTCGACGGCGAGGGTTTTGCTAGCTGTCGCCGGCCCCATACCAGCGACGAGGGCGGCGCGATTCACATCGCGCGCGTCCACGGGAGTGGGATCAACGAGCGTGGGATCGCCGACCTTTGTAGCCTGGGCAACGTCAGGATGCTTCATGAACATTCCGCTCAATCGGCCGAAGGTGCCCACGTCGCGGCGGCTCTCGTCTTCTTTCGCGTTCAACTGCACAGCGGCTTTGGTGGGACGCGGAATCGGCTGATGCAGGTCGGCAAGGCGCTTCTTGGCATCGTCTGCGCGGTCCATGATGGGATAGCGAGTAAGGATGCGGTCATAAGCTGCGGAAGCGTCCTTAGTAAATTCCGCGATCATTCTGCCCTTGATGGCTTCGGTTGAGCAGCCACGCGGCAAGCCATTGGCATCGCAATCGGGAACGGCGCGGATGCGGGTGATCATCCCCTCATAGTCTTGCCCCAAGAGATACAGCGCTTCATCGGCCTGACTGTAGAGCGGATATCGATCGACCAGCGATTGCAGACGGGCGATGGAAGCAGGATAAGACATGCGGAGATAGTAAAAGCGTCCGATATCGAACTCGCGCTGGGCCAGCACCTCCTGGACTTCAAGCAAGCGCTGCTTGGCCTCGGGCACGAGCTTGCTGTCGGGGAACTGCATAATGAGGTTGCGGTATTCCTCTTCGGCACGGCGAGCATGAGATGGATCGCGATCGGGCTGCTCCATCTGCTGGTACTGAATGTTGGCGATTTTCAGCTGGGCTTCGGCCGCTTCCGGCATATTGGGGAAGAAGGTGATGAAGTCGCGATATTCCTGCTCGGCCTGAGCGAGGGAGGCGGCGCCACCTTCGGCGTACCAGGAGTCACCCACGGCCAGCTTGGCGCGGGCAATATATTCCGAGTCGGGATAGGTATTGATGAGGGTTTGCAACGTCATGCGGGCCACGTCGAAGCGGTTGTGCTTCATCGCGTCCATGGCCTTGTCGAACAGGACCTTATCGGGCTGCTTGGAGCCGAGATTGGCCAGCGGGTTGACCGCCTTTTTGTTGGAGCAGGCGGCCGTGAACATCAGGGTGCCTGCGAACGCGATGACCAGGAATCGACGAGACATAACACCTCGGGAGAAATTCAGCTTTTCCGGATTGGAGATGGTAACGCGTATTGCTCCAATCCGGGAGCAGAAAAATTTACACCTTTTGTAATGCCGCTTCTGTTGCCGCTTTCAATAAATGCTGCGCATTTCGAGTGGGGTCGCCGCTGCCGAAGACAGCATTCCCCGCCACCAGAATTTCGGCTCCGGCGCGAACGACGTCGGTGACTGTATCGAGCGCCACGCCCCCATCCACTTCGATGCGGAAGCTCAAGCCCCGCGCCGCCCGCATGTCAGTCAACTGGCGCATTTTGTGCAGGGTTGAAGGGATAAACTTCTGGGCTCCAAACCCCGGGTTGACGGACATAACAAGCACGTAATCGACGATATCGAGAACTTCCGTGAGGAAATCCGCAGGGGTTGCCGGGTTGATTACGACGCCTGCCAAGCAGCCATGATCTTTTACGTGGTGCAAGGTACGGTTCAGGAGGCGGCAAGCCTCATAGTGTACGGAAATCCAGTTGGCCCCTGCCTCGGCAAATGCCGGAATGTAGTCGTCGGCGTTCTCGATCATCAAGTGGCAATCGAGAGGGAGATCGGTGGCTTTGCGCAGAGACTTTACCACCGGAGGGCCGATGGTCAGGTTGGGCACGAAGTGGCCGTCCATGATATCGACATGGATCACGGTGGCGCCGCCCGCCTCGGCGGCGCGCACTTGCTCCGCCAAATGGGCGAAGTCGGCGGACAGAATTGAAGGTGCCAACTCGATCAAACCTGGGCCTCAGAACCTGCTACGACGCAAGGAGATGACTGAAGAAATTTTAGCATGCAGGAGCGGAAATCGAGGCGAGTTTCAGGGGAAAACCGTACTGAGAGACGGGCTGAAGCTTGGCGCCTTTCATCCTCATCTAAGGGCGAGACAGTGCGCAGGAACCTTGGGACGTCGTTCCCGAACGAAAGTGAGAGAGCGGAATTTATGAAATACAGGCTGCTGGGTAAGAGCGGGCTTCGCGTTGCGGAAATATCTCTGGGAACCATGACCTTTGGCGAAGATTGGGGGTGGGGATCTCCTAAGGAAGAATCGAAGAAAATTTACGACGCATACCGCGAGGCGGGGGGAAATTTTATCGACACTGCCAACGTCTATACCAATGGATCGAGCGAGAGGTTTCTGGGCGATTTTATGAAAGGGCATCGCGAGAGCGTAGTGCTGGCCACGAAATACTCGAATGCTGCGCCGGGGAACGATCCCAATGCAGGGGGGAATCATCGCAAGAGTTTGAGGCAAGCGCTGGAAGCGAGCTTGCAACGGCTGCGCACCGACTATGTCGATCTGTATTGGGTCCACATTTGGGACGGGATTACTCCGGTGGAAGAAATCATGCGGGCGCTAGACGACGTGATCCGGGAAGGAAAAGCTCTTTATATCGGGATCTCCGATGCTCCGGCCTGGTGGGTGGCACAAGCCAATACATTGGCTGAGTTGCGCGGCTGGTCGCCATTCGTAGGCATGCAGATCGAATACAGCCTGGCGGAGCGGACGGTGGAAAGGGAACTGATTCCGGTGGCGAAGGCGCTCAACATAGGCGTGACGGCATGGTCTCCGCTGGCGGGAGGGGTGTTGACCGGCAAATACGCGGGAGGAGGCGCAAGCAGCACCGACCGCATGTTGCAGGAAGGCATGCAGCAGTTTTTGCCCGGGCAGCAGCGAACCGAGCGGGTGATCGCGGCGGTGAAGGCGGTTTCCGAACATGTTGGGCGCAGCATGGCGCAGGTTGCGTTGGCATGGCTGCGCTACCGCGCAGTGCCCGTGATTCCGATCGTTGGGGCACGCAAGATGACGCAATTGCAGGACAACCTGGCGAGCCTGGATCTGGAATTGTCGCCGAAGCAGTTGAAAGTGCTGGAAGAAGCCAGCGCGATCGACCTGGGATTTCCGCAAAGCATGTATAAGAAAGAGATGGTGCGATCGCTGCGGTACGGCGGGACAAGGGAACGGCTGATTGTGTAAGCGATGGAGGCGGTTGTGTTTCAGGCAAGCAGCCTGGCAGCATCTTTCGCGTAATACGTCAGGATGATGCTGGCGCCAGCGCGGCGGATGCTGAGGAGGGATTCCATCATGACGCGATCCCGGTCGATCCATCCATTGCGGGCGGCGGCCTCGATCATGGCGTATTCGCCGGATACCTGATAGGCGGCGAGCGGAAGATCGAAACGATTGCGAGCGGCAGCGATGACGTCGAGGTAGGGCATCGCCGGTTTGACCATGATCATGTCAGCGCCTTCCTCAATATCGGCTGCGATTTCGCGCATAGCCTCGCGCAGGTTGGCGGAATCCATCTGGTAGGAGCGACGGTCCCCAAATTGTGGAGTAGAATCGGCGGCTTCGCGGAACGGCCCATAAAATCCCGATGCAAACTTCGCCGCATAAGAAAGGATCGGCGTGTTGAGATGTCCGGCGTGGTCGAGGGCATTGCGGATGGCGGCGACGCGACCATCCATCATGTCGGAAGGGGCGATGATGTCGATGCCGGCATTGGCAAGCGAAACCGAGGTGCGAGCCAGCAACTCAAGCGAGGGATCGTTGAGGATTTCGTAATCCGCAGCGGCGACGGGTGGAGTGGCAACCGCGGCACCGAGGGATTGGGGTGGGGCTTTAACGATTCCGCAGTGGCCGTGAGACATGTACTCGCAGAGGCAGACGTCACCCATGAGCAGGAGTCCCGGCACCGTGCGCTTGATGGCGCGCGCTGCTTGCTGGACGATGCCATTCTCTTCCCAGGCTCCGGTTGCGATGTCATCTTTCTTATCAGGCAAGCCGAACAGGATGACGGATGGAATTCCGAGCGAGTGGACTTCGCGGCATTCCTTGACAGCTTCTTCGACAGATAGATTGAATACACCCGGCATGGAGCGGACTTCTTTGCGGACACCTTCTCCGGAGCAGACAAACATGGGATAAACGAAAGCGTCGGGAGTCAGGCGAGTCTCGCGCACGAGGTTGCGTATATGCTCAGTGCGGCGAAGGCGGCGAAGCCGGGTTATGGGGAAGGCCATAGGAATACCCCCGGAAGGAGATACCTTCCAAGCGCTGATTCTAGACCATTTGCCCTTTGGAGCGCTGTGAGGGCGGGCGACCGAACTAATCCCAGAGAGGAGCAGGTCACTAAAGTAACCAGGCCGGTGCCGAACGTTTGACTGGTTGGGGTTTGAGGTTCCGTAGAATTGAGTCGGATGCGTGTGATGGGACGCTACCGCTGGTTCGCTGCCGCGGCAGGGATCACCCTGCTCTACGCCATTGTGTCGGTGCAAGCGCGGCACAGCCTTGGCCTGACCGTATTCGCCGACGGGTTCTGGATTGTCATTGTCTTAGCCACTGCCGTGGCCTTTGGCCTAAACGCGTTACGACGTTCCAGGGAAGAATGCTCGTTCTGGGCACTGATGTCCCTGGGATTCCTGATGTGGTCGTTCAACCAAGGGGTGTGGGCCTATCGGGAAGTAGTTCTGCAGGGCAGCATGCCGACGCCGTATTTCGTGGACATCGTTTTGTTTTTGCACGTGGTGCCATTGATCGCCGCGGTAGCGTCGCGCCCGGATAAAGATCGAGAGACAACGCCAACGACGATGAGGACGCTGCACTTTCTCATGCTTCTGGTGTGGTGGATCTTCCTGTATGCGTTTCTGGTTTTCCCGTACCAATATGTAACCGTCGATCTGGACATATACAACTTTTTGTATCTGCGGCTGTATGAAACGGAGAACTTCCTGCTGCTGGCCATCCTTGGCTTCGGAGTATGGACAAGCAGCGGCGGCTGGAGGCGGCTATATGGACATTTACTGGGGGGCGTTGGCATACAGATTTGCGGGATGATGCTGCTGGAGCGTGCAGTGACTGCAAGAACGTACTACTCCGGGAGCATCTACGATGTTCTCCCGGTAGGGGGCGTCCTCTGGATGGGCGCTGCGGCGTGGACTGCGCGCGATTGGGAGTTGCCGCGCACACGAGCCAGTGAAGGCTGGAGAGGGAAACGGATCATGCCGCAATTGGCAATGGCAGCCATTCTGAGCATGCCGCCCCTCGCTGCATGGACTTTGTTTGAAGATCAGTCGCCGCGGCCATGCAAAACTTTCCGTTTATTTGCGGTGCTTAGCGCGATGCTGGTCCTGGGAGCGTTTGCGTTCCTGCGCCAGTATCTGCAGGACCAGGCGCTGCTAACACTTCTCCAGGAATCGCGAAGCAGCTATGAAACACAGCTGCGGCTGCAATCTCATTTGGTGCAGAAGGAGAAACTGGCCTCTTTGGGAAATCTTGTAGCCGGAGCTGCACGAGAAATCCGCGAGCCGCTTTCTGCCATAGCACTGTGTTCTGACGAATTGCACAAGGGCGCTTCTCTGAATCAACAACAGGACGGCCTTGTGCGCAAGATTTCGGCGCAGGCGACCCGCACGCGCGACCTGGTTTCAGACCTGCTGAGTTTTGCCCAGCAAACGCCCGGAGAGAAGGTAATCCTGGATCTCGGACCAATTCTGTACCGGAGCACGCACATGATTGCAGGGCCGCAACGCGACGCTAAGGTGCGCATCGAGGTTAGTCTCAAGGAACTGCCGCGGATCCAGGGAAACGCCCAGCAGTTGCTGCAGGCGTTCATGGAGATCATCGAGAACGCTAAAGAAGCACTGGAAGAAAAGGGCGGCGGAACATTGCAGATCAGTGCAAAGTCGAATGCCCAGGAGGTGGTGGTTCACTTTTCAGACGATGGGCCCGGGATCAAGGAACCGCAGCGGGTGTTCGATCCATTCTACACGACGAAGCCGATCGGCAAAGGCACAGGGCTGGGGTTGAGCGTGGTCTATGGCATTATCCAAGACCACGGAGGCCAGATCAGCTGCCATAACAATCCAGCAGGCGGAGCGGTGTTCACCCTGAGATTTCCGGTCGCGGCAGAAGTTGCAGCGCAAGCGGCGGCTTCCGGAATGAGCTAGACATTGTTCAATCCCCACTCAGAATTTCTTATGGTTTGGCCGCTCGAATGAGCCAGTTATGGTTCCCTGGCTGCTTTCCCGACTCCAGCTCTTGCTAACATAAGCACTGATGTCTTCCCTGCTACATAGTTCAGCGCGGGTGCTGGAATTCGACGCGCTTCGCGAATTGTTGGGCGGCTACGCCGTTTCTCCATTGGGGAAAGGGCGGATCGTAAAGCTGGAGCCGTCAACCGATCATGGCTGGATTGAAAACCAGCAAAGGCTTGTGAGCGAGATTCGGGAGTTCCGACGAGTGGGTGGGCGGTTTGAGTTCTCCGCTCTGGAGGACGTTCAGGGCCTGATTGAAAAATCGCGCATTGCCGGAGCGGCGCTGGAGACTGCCGAGATTCGAGATGTGGTTCTGCTGGTAGACCGCGCTGCTGAGTGGCGGGCCATCGCCATGCAGCCTCCGGCAAACATGCGGGAAGAGTGGAGTGCCGTCCGGGGGATGTCGAATCGCATCGTGGATTTCTCGGAGTTGCTGCGCTTTTTCCGCAACAAAATTCAGCCGGATGGAACGCTGGAAGATCACGCATCTGCGGAACTGGGACGCGTGCGCCGCGAGATGGAGAAACAACGGCGCACGATCCAGGAGTCGTTGCGCGGTTACCTGCGGCGCCTGGCCGAAGGCGGAACTGTGCAAGACGAGTTGATCACGATCCGCGGTGAGCGTTTTGTAATTCCGGTGAAGGCAGAACAAAAGCGCCGCGTGCAAGGCGTAGTGCATGGAGCCAGTTCGAGCGGACAAACCGTGTACGTAGAACCGCTGGAGACAATCGAACAGAACAATGAACTGGTGAGACTGCTGGAAGAAGAACAGGCTGAAATTCACCGCATCCTGCTGGAGATGACGAGGCGGCTCGGCGAACAGGCGGAAGAGATTGCCGCTGCGCTGGATGTGCTGGGGGAGCTGGAGTTGCAATTCGCCAAGGCGCGATTTGCGGAAGATTACAACTGCGTTGCGGTTCAGCTGAGTAGTCCGGCAAGCATTCTGGTGTTGAGAGATGCCCGGCATCCGTTATTGCAGCGGAATCTCCGATTGAAGGGCGCTGATGTCGTTCCGGTGAGCTTGGAGCTCGACGACGAACGGCGACAGCTCATCATTAGCGGCCCGAATACTGGCGGGAAAACGTTGACGCTGAAAACCGCGGGACTGCTGGCGCTGATGGCGCAATCCGGGATTCCGGTTCCGGCCGATCGTGCCGAGATGCCGGTGTTCGATGGGGTGCTCGCCGACATCGGCGACTATCAATCCATTGAACAGAATCTGTCTACGTTTTCGGCGCACGTGACCAACATCGATTTTATTTCGCGGACGGCGACTCGCGATTCGCTGGTGCTGCTGGATGAACTGGGATCCGCCACAGATCCGGAAGAAGGAGCGGCGCTGGCGGTGGCGATTGCCCAACACTTCAAGGATGTGAGCTGCATGACGGTGATCTCGACCCATCACACGTCGTTGAAAGTTTATGCGGCAAACACATCTGGAGTGTTGAATGCGGCGGTAGGGTTCGACGAAAAAACTCTGCAGCCGACTTATGAGTTGCGAGTTGGAGTGCCCGGCGCGTCGGCGGGGATCAATATCGCGAAGCGGTTGGGATTGAATCCCTCGATTGTGGAGAGCGCACGAACAAAGCTTGGGACACAAGCGCGGGATGTGGGTGAATTCCTCGATCGACTGCATGCTGAACTTCGGCAGGCCGAAGGCGAGCGCCTGCGTATGAAAGAACGCGAGCAGGAACTTGAGCGAGAGAGGGCCCGACTGGCGGCAGAGGGCAAGCGAGAGCAGCAGGTCAAAGTTCGGGAGATGGAAAAGAAGCTGGAAACTTTGCTGCGCGACTTCGAATATCACGCACGGGAAGCCGTCAATGCGGTTCAGGATCGGGCGGCAGCTCAAAAACTCTCGAAAGATGCAGAGCGCCGGGTGGCCAGATTGCGGCGAGAATTCCGCGAGCAATTCGATTCGACGGTGGTGGCGCACGCCACGGGCGCGGACGTGGGCGATCCGAATGCGCAGCCAACAGTGGTCAAGCACGTCTCCGAAGGGGACACGGTCAAGCTGAAATCCACCCGACGTCCGGCACGCGTGGTGCGCAAGATCGACGAGCAGCATTTTGAGGTTGAAGTCGGCGCGATGAAAATGCGGGTGGGCCGCGATGACGTTGCAGAGGTTTTGGCAAGCGCGGCCGAATCTCCCGTAAAAGCGGCGCGGGCGAGGGGGATTTCCATCTCGCTAGGGAACGAGAGTCAGAGTGTTCCCAGCGAGATCAACGTGATCGGACGTACGGTCGATGACGCCACGCGCGAAGTCGAAAAATTTGTAGACCGAGCTTTTCTGGCGGGAATGCCGCGGGTGCGCGTGGTGCACGGCAGCGGGATGGGAATTCTGCGCAAGGCGCTGCGGCAGGCGCTGCGGCAACATCCGCATGTGGAGTCGGTGAGCGAGCCTCCACAGAATGAGGGCGGAGCGGGCGCAACCGTGGTGGAATTGAGGATTTGAACGCAGGAGATCGGGGCGCTCTCACAACCGCAGGTGAACGGTGAGATGATGCGGTCCCGAACGCAGATGCCCCGAACGCAGATGCAAAGATAACGGAAGAATCCTCGTCGCTTCGTTTCTTGAACTGACCGCCGAAGCAGTTTTTAATAGCAGGTTTAACAAGACACTCGTCGAGTGTAATTACAAAACTTCACATTCGAGTCTGCTATCGGAAGTTTTTCGTGTTCGTCCAATGGAGAGATAAACGAGATCAGTTCAGGACGGAACAATTCTGAAACCGAATACGTACTGAGTTGATGTGGGGAACGGCCAGCCGGGGTTCAGGCTGACCGAGGATTCTTTTGAACTTCGCAGGGTCAAGGGAACTTCTCAGACTCGGTTTGGCGGCCCAGTTGAGAAGCTCCCCTCGGAGCAGAAGTACGCTTGCGCGTTTTTCTGCGACCCAGCGGCTGCATTCTAGGCGATTCACAGGGAAATACAACTATTTTCTTGTGTCGTCTCAATCGGGCCGCCCTAACCGACTCCCGACACGAGTTCGGGCAAAAGAGGAGCACGCTTATGAAGTTCGCATCAGTTATGAAACTGTTGGTACTGGGTTTGGCTATGGCAACCGCAGCGAGTGCCTTTGCCGTAACAAAGGGTAATCTGGCGCTGACGACTCCGGCCACTGTGAATGGAACAACTCTCAAAGCGGGCGATTACAAAGTGCAGTGGGATGGCACCGGACCGAGCGTTGAGGTCAGCGTCTTACAGGGCAAGAAGGTGGTTGCTAAGGTACCAGCGCACGTCGTCGATCTGCAAACCGCCGCGGTGAACGACAGTGCCGTTCTGAAGAAGAACGAGGATGGATCGTCCACGCTGTCGGGAGTGCGGTTCCACGGCAAGAAGTTTGCCCTGGAATTGGATAGCAACAATATGGGATCGCCAGCCAGCGAGTAGGGCAGAATTCATTTTGGAGGGAGTGGATGACTCCCTCCGGAATGCTTTCACGAAGGCGAGCGAGTCCAGATGGAAAGTCCCTAAGTACAATCGCGGATAGGGGTTAGCGGAATCCCCCAGGGCCCTGCGCAGAAAGCTGCACATATTCCCTTGACTTCTGGGGAAACGGGGCTAGCATATAAGTATCACCTCCGATCCAATTCAGGATCGAATGGGCCGATAGCCAAGGAAAGTCACCGCTTCTTGGTTGCCGGCCCATTTTTAATGCTTGCAAGTCTGCTGCCGGCCGCGACGACCTTGCTCTTGAAATCCTCGACCTGTGCTTCGAATCGGGAAACCGCATCCAGGCCGGATGATCTTCCGAGCGAGCTATGAAGTTCGCGGGCGCCAGTTGCGAGCAAGATTTTCTCCAGGTTATTTAAGCGAATGCCACCCCCAGGCATGACAGTGATCCGATCGCGAGCGAGGCTGACAAGATCGGCAAGCATGGGGAGCGCATCAATGACGTGGTCCTTCCCGCCAGAAGTCAGAATTCTCTTGGCCCCGGTTTGCACGACCGCTTCGAGAGACGATCTCAAATTGCGGCACAGATCGAATGCCCGATGAAAAGTAACCGGCAGAGGCCGGGAAAGTTCGACCAGTTGAGCAGTCCTCGACAGGTCAACTTGCTCGTGGTCGAGGATGCCGAGGACGATGGCGTCCATTCCGACACATTTGGCCATGCTGATCTGGTGCTTCATCAACTCGAATTCTTCCCAGGAATAGCAAAAGTCTCCCGCGCGCGGGCGGATCAGCACATGGATGGGCAACTGCAGATGACGGCGCGTGTCCCGCATTACCTGTTCGGAAGGAGTGATGCCTCCACAGGTGAGATCGTGGCAAAGTTCGACGCGGTCCGCCCCACCACGCTCAGCGGCCTGGGCGAGTTCGACGGAGTCAACACAAATTTCGATGACGGTGTTTTGCATGAAACGAAAAAGCCGACGGCAGGGGTACCGCATCTTCCGCCATCAGGTCTGCCGATGCAGAACGAATCGCCGCGGGCCACATCATTCGTTGACGATTGGATTGCGCAATGTACCGACGCCCTCAACAGTGACTTCTACAACATTGCCAGCCACAACGGGACCGATTCCGCTGGGAGTGCCAGTTGCAATGAGGTCGCCGGGCAGCAGGGTCATAAATTCAGTGATGTAGCGCAAGACAACGTCGAGAGCGAAGATGAAATCGCGAGTACTTCCCCGCTGACGGACCTGGCCATCGACGCGGGTTTCGACGGAAACTCCGGTCCAGGGATCGATTTCGTCGGTGACCAGGGGACCGACGGGACAGAACGTGTCGCAGCCTTTCGCGCGCGTCCATTGCGGATCTTTCTTCTGCAGATCGCGAGCCGTGAAGTCGTTTACCGCGGTGTATCCGAGAATGTACGGACGAACGTCTTCGTCGGGGCGAAGCTTGCGGCATTTTCGACCGATGATCACTCCAAGCTCTCCTTCGTAATCTGTGCGCTCGGAGATTTTGGGGCGAACAATGTTCTCGCCGGGATTGAGCAGTGATGAGGGAGGCTTTAAGAAGATAAGGGGCTCTTTGGGAACTTCGTTGCCAAGTTCAGCGGCATGTTCGCGATAATTACGGCCAACGCATACGATTTTGGGCGGAAGAACTGGAGCAAGGAGCGGAGCTTCAGAGAATGGAATCTGGTTGATGCGCTTAGTGGAGACGTCTTCGAGAGTCCCGGACAGATTGTCGAAATTCGTCAGCAGTCGAGTGACGTGGTCTGTTCCTGCAATCGATTCAACAAGTCCATACTGAGGTTGACCTTCAAATAGGAACCGGCAATATCTCATTCGTAACCGCCTCTCATCAGAGTTGAAAAGAAGCCCCAGTTCGACGTTTGTACAACCCGATGCGCCGGGTCGAGGCAAGTATTCCATCATATCAATGACAGTGGGATTCCATTCGCCGTAACAACTTGAGTGTGCTAACTTGATGCGTTTCAGGTTTTGAACCTGCGAGGTGCAACGGTTGTCATGAAATCCCTACCTGCGCTATCTGCAATTTTCTTCTTATCGTTTCTGCTTCCGAGGTCGTCGTCCGCCGGTGAAATCAAGGTTCTGACAAATCATCTGGGATATGAAACAAAAGGGCCAAAACATGCGGTTGTGCTCGGAACAGCGAGTGACAAGGTGTCAAGTTGCTCGCTGAACGAGAGTCCGACCGGACGCAAGGCGCTGGAAATTGAACCGAAGGCAACCGGTCCGGTGCAAAAATGGAGAGATTGGTATTTCTGGACGCTTGAGTTTGATTCCTTCACCCAGAAAGGAACTTACTATCTGGAATGCGCGGTGAATTCCGGGACTGCGCGATCCCGTCCGTTCCGCGTGGAAACGGACCTCCTGGAGCGCAACACCGTATCGGACGTCATTTACTACTTTAAAGATGAACGGAGTTCCGGGCAGTACGATAAAGCCGATCGTCATCTGAAGTTCGACGGAAACAAGCCGGGTACGGTCGACGCGCACGGTGGATGGTGGGATGCCACTGGCGACTACGGCAAGCACTTCTCTCATCTATCGTTTTCAACGTACTTCAATCCGCAGCAAATTCCGCTGGTGGTTTACAGCCTTTTGAAGAGCTCTGAGCAGGAGAACCGCAGAGGTTTACAAGGCTTTGCGCGGTACAAGACGCGATTGCTGGATGAGGCGATGTTTGGCGCCGACTACCTGGTACGGATGAAAGTGAAGGAGGGATCGTTCTACCGTTCTGTCACGACCGGCAATGTCGACCAAGTTCCTGAAAATCGCCGGATCGCCGGTGATATGAAAAGCTTCGGCATCGAGAGTACGCCCGGCAAAGGCGCCTCCGCGATGGTGGAGAGAGCGAACACCGATCTCGAGTATGAAGTGAGCTATCGTTCCGGTGGCGGCATCGCCATTGCAGCTTTGGCGATGGCCAGTGACTATCCCGTGTCAGGTGAATTCAGCAGTGTGGATTACCTAAAAGCCGCGGAGGCGTCGTTCGACTATCTGGAAAAGAACAATGCCAAGCTGACGAATGATGGCAAAGAAAATATTGTTGACGATTACTGTGCCTTAGCCGCCGCGACGGAGCTCTATCGGGCAACCCACGAGCAGAAGTACAAAGTGGCGGCTGATCGCCGGGCGCGAAGTCTGATGGCCCGGCAGATCAGTGCTGGCAGGTATCACAATTATTGGCGGGCTGATGATGAATCGCGTCCGTTCTTTCACGCATCTGACGGAGGTTTTCCGGTGGTCAGTCTTCTCTACTACTCGGAAATATCCGATCCCGCGACGAAACAGCATGTGCTCGAAACCGTGAAGAAATCGCTTCGTTTCGAGTTGGCGATTACAGGCGAAGTCAACAATCCCTTTGACTACAGCCGGGAGTATGTGCAGGACAAAACGGGCGCACGCCGCACAAGCTTCTTCTTTCCACATAACAGCGATGCGGCGCCATGGTGGCAAGGAGAAAATGCACGGTTGGCGTCAATGGCCGCAGCGGCACGGCTGGCGGAACTTGCATTGCCCCAAGGCGACCCGTTCCGCAAGGAACTGGGTTCGTTTGCGGAGAGCCAGTTGAATTGGATACTCGGGTTGAATCCGTTTGACTCATGCATGTTGAACGGAGTCGGGCGAAATAATCCCCGATATATGTATTTCGATTCATGGGAATTCACCAATGCCCCGGGAGGAATCTCAAACGGAATTACCTCTGGATTTCACGACGAGAATGACATTGATTATCTGCTGACTTATCACCAGACCGGAGCCGACAATGACTGGCGCTGGGGCGAACAGTGGCTGCCGCATGCGGCGTGGTATCTGCTGGCGGCATCGATTGGAAACGATGTTTCTCAGTAGTTCTCTGCTCAAAAGCTGCAAATAGTTCTTCGGAGCACCTTGGAGGCTATCCGGAAAAGACTGTATTCCGGAAGTGGGCCAGACCTGAAACGATAGGATGCTTTTGCCCTCCAGGGTTTATCGTGCCCAATAAATGTCTTTTGTGTGTCGATGACGATGCCGATACTTTGAGCGTACGGCGGCATTTGCTGGAATCGAGTGGTTACTCAATAGTAACGGCGATATCGGCGGAAAATGCGCTGACTCTGCTCGCCCAGGGAACGGCGGTAGATCTTGTTTTACTGGACTACCTCATGCCGGGAATGAGCGGAGATGACCTGGCTCAAAAGCTGCGGCAGCTTTACCCCCAGCTGCCATTGATCGTGGTTTCGGCGATCGGGCAACTCCCGCAGGGGCTGGTGGAGACTGTGGATGCGACCATCCAAAAAGGGCAGGACCCGGAACTCTTGCTATCAACCATCGGGAAGGTCCTGGATCGAGCTGGGGCAGAGAATCCGCACAAAGTGAAGCAGACGATTCTTTGTGTGGAAGATGAGGAATTACAGCTCAAGATGCGGCGCGCGCTATTCGAGTCGGCCGGCTATCACGTGCTGGAAGCACGATCTCCGAAAATCGCCATGCAGGCCTTTAGTGGTGCCCACGTGGATGCGGTAGTGATGGACTACTGGCTCTCGGGACAGGGTGAAAACGGGACTGCACTAGCGGAAGAGATGAAGCGCGTTCGACCGAAGGTTCCGGTGGTGATGCTTTCGGGTTTTTCGCCGCTGCCCGGAGAAGGGGCTGTAGTGGATTCGTGGATTCGCAAGGCTGAGATGGAACCGGAGAAACTGTTGAACGAAGTTCAACGGCTGATTGATCTTCGCACTTCAATGGCTCAGTCCGACAAACCTGAATGAGAACGACGCGTGTCGTACACTCTCCAACAACTTCGAATGGCCGGCCTCAGAAAGCTTTGGCAGGCCCCGCATTAGTGTGCGCGCTTCTCGCATTCAGTTTTGCGTTTTTGCCCCTCGGCAAGGCGAATGCAGAAGCCAGCAATAGCCCTCAGACTTCCAACAATCCCCTGAAGCAACTTACCCTTGAGCAATTAGGAAACGTAGAGGTGACAACGGTTTCCAAAGAGCCGGAAGAAGTCTGGAAGACCTCTTCTGCTGTCTATGTCATCACCAACGAGCAGATTGCGCGCTCGGGAGTGACCAGCATTCCGGAGGCGCTGCGGCTGGCGCCGGGCGTAGAAGTTGCCCGGATCGATTCAAATAAATGGTCGATTGGCATTCGGGGATTTGGCAGCCGGCTTTCGCGCGATGTGCTGGTTTTGATTGATGGCCGGACCGTTTACAACACGCTGCTCGCCGGCACGTATTGGGAAGTGCAAAATGTGATGCTGCAAGACGTGGACCGGATCGAGGTCATCCGCGGACCGGGAGCGACGATTTGGGGACCCAATGCCCTGAATGGCGTGATCAACATCATCACCAAGAGCAGCAAAGATACGCAGGGCTGGATCGCCAACGCGGGGGGCGGGAATGTGGATGAAGGATTTCTCAACGTCCGCTATGGCGGCAGCAGGGGAAACAACTTTCACTATCGCGTGTACGGATTAGCCTTTGATCGCGGGCCTGAGTACCATTCCGACGGCAACAACTATGACAGCTGGAGAAATATCCAAGGCGGTTTTCGAACCGACTTCGCGATGGATGCGCAGAACAGCTTCACGGTCGAGGGCGACATTTACGACGAGGGAGCCGGCGAGACCGTAACCGCAACGACTTACGCACCGCCATATTCCCAAATTTTCCGGGGTACAGAATTACTTTCCGGAGGCAATATTCTCGCGCGCTGGGAGAGAGTGCAGGGCGAAGCGAAAGATTTTCAGCTTCAGGCTTTTTACGATCGTACGGACCGCCGCGAACCGAACTTCGCGGATTACCGGAACACGGTCGATGTAGATTTCCTGGACCGCTTCCCATTGCCTCGACAGGAGATCGAATGGGGATTGGGAGCACGGGCGAGCACGGGCACGAACCCGACGATTGTCTCAGGTTTGTATTTCACTCCCAAAACGCGGACGGATGAACTGTTCACGGGATTCGTTCAGGACGATGTACAAATCGTTCCGGATCGACTGGATCTAACGCTGGGAACGAAACTGCTAAAGACCAACTACACCGGCCTGGAATTCGAACCCACGGTGCGGGTACTGTGGACGCCAACGCAAAAACAGACGGTCTGGGCAGCGTTCACCCGAGCCTTGCGGACTCCGTCAGATGCCGAAAGAGCGTTTCACCTTCTGGGATTGGTTGGGATTGAACCAAACGGCACCCCATTTTTCGCGAGATTTGATCCTAACCCAAATTTCAAATCAGAACGGCTGAACGGCTATGAACTCGGATACAGGCGGATGCTGGGCGAACGAGTGTATTTCGATCTCGCGGCGTTCTACAACGATTACAAAGACCTGTTCAGCGAAAACCTCATCGGGCCACCATTCTTGGAGCCGAGTCCTCCGCCTCCACATCTTCTGCTTCCGGCCGAGTTCGGGAACGGACTAGAGGGCACAACACGCGGTGTGGAGTTTGCCCCGGCTGTGCAAGTCATCAAGATGTGGAGACTGGGAGCTTCCTATTCCTTCCTGCAGATGGAAATCCGAAAGCGGCCCGGCTCACTGGATGTGGGAACCGCGCCCATCGTGGAAGGATCGAGTCCGCGGCATCAGCTTACGGCTGACTCATGGTTCGATTTCACCAAGGCATTCAATCTGGATCTGACTTATAGATATGTGAGTGCGCTCTCCGCACTAAAGATCGATGATTATTCCACCGCGGACGCGCAATTTGTGTGGCGCTTGAACTCGCATTATCGGCTCTCTGTCGTCGGCAGGAACTTGCTGCAGCCTTACCACTACGAATTCGCGAGCGATCCCGGGCCGAACGTCGGAATAAGGCGAGCCGTTTACGGGCAGATCACGTGGGAACGGTAGAGATCGCGAAATCTTTATTCAAGTCAGGACGGCGCGCGATAGAGGGGGCGTCGCTCCGAGGCGGCTTCGTGTTCTTGTTGTTCCTCAGCTCTCTTGTTGCTTCTGCACAAGGCCCCGCCACCGAGTCGCAGGTTAAAGCAGCTTACCTCTACAACTTTGGCAAGTTCGTCACCTGGCCTGCCGTCCGGGCGAACTCCGACTCATTTGGCATCTGTGTTCTTGGCAAGAATCCATTCGGGAATGTGCTTGAGTCGACAGTGGCGGGCGAAAGCATGGGTGGCAAGAAAATCGCCGTAAAGAAAATCTCAAACGTGCAGGAGGCGGCGGCTTCCTGCAGTGTTCTCTTCATAAGCTCTTCGGAAGAACGCCGTCTGGATGCAATTTTGGCCGCGGCCCAGCACATGAACCTGCTGACTGTGAGCGACATCCACGACTTTGCCGATCGTGGTGGAGTCATCGGCCTCGTTTCGGAGGGGGACAGGATTCGCTTTGAGGTAAATCTCAATGCTGCGGGACGGTGCCATCTCACGCTCAGTTCGGAATTACTGAAAGTGGCGGTTCGCGTGATCGGAACGGTTCCCGGATCATAGTCATGGCAGAAAAGCGTACCAGATCGATTTCGGGCCGGCTCATGATGATGAACATCCTCGTGAGCGGAATTGCGTTGCTGCTGGCCTGCGCTGGGTTCTTCACCTACGATCAGATTACGTTTCGCCAATCCCTTGTGAGAACGCTCTCGGCGCAGGCGCAGATCATTGCTTCGAACAGCGTATCGGCCATTCTGTTTAATGATCCGCAGGCAGCTACTACGACGCTTTCCGCGCTGAAGAGTTTCAGCAACATTTCATCGGCCGGGATTCTGCGGTCGGATGGGAAGCCGCTGGCGCAATACTCCGCAGCTGGCCAGAAGCCGCTGGTTACGCTCCCTCAACTGCCGAAGGGCGGGGGGGAGGCCCACTGGTTCGGGACCAAGCATCTATTGCTGATTCGGCAGATCGTTTCCCAAGGGAAATCAATCGGCCTGGTCTATCTGCGAGCCGATCTGCACGAGATCAATCAAAGGCTCAAACGATACGCCACAATTACAATTTCGGTCCTTTTGATTTCCCTGCTGGCCGCGTTGCTGGTTTCGGGTGCCTTCCGCAAGTCTGTGGCGCAACCCATCGTACAGCTGGCAAATACCGCACAGGAAGTCTCGCGGGAGAAGGACTACAGCGTGCGCGCGTCCACAATCGCTGACAATGAGGAGGTCAGGGTACTGGTAACTTCGTTCAACCAGATGCTACAGGAAATCCAGCAGCGCGACAGTGAATTACAGCAAGCACATGACAAACTAGAACAACGAGTGAGCGATCGCACGCGCGAACTGGTTTCGGCGAATAAAGAGCTAGAGGCCTTTTCTTATTCCGTATCCCACGATCTCCGCGGACCACTCGATGCGATCAATGGATTTGCCTATCTGATGCTCAAGCAGTACAGCGCGAACCTGGATCCACAGGGACGGAATTTGATTGAGCAGATTCGTTCGGGGGGCAAGCGCATGACAGAACTGATCGACGACTTACTGAATCTGTCGCGAATCACGAGCAGCGTAATGCATTCCGCAAAAGTAGATCTGAGTACGATTGCGCGCTCGATTATGGAGGAGCTCTGCCGGACTGCCCCCGAGCGCAAGGTGCAGTTCACGACGAGTGAGAATGAAGAAGCTTTTGGAGATCCTCACCTGCTACAAATTGTGATGGAAAACCTGCTGCGGAATTCATGGAAATATACTTCACATCATCAAGAGGCCCACATTGAATTCGGACATACCCGAGCTGAAGGTAAAACAGTCTTCTTTGTGAAGGACGACGGCAGCGGGTTTGATCCGCGCTGGGCCGACCGTCTGTTTCATCCATTTCAGCGCCTGCATTCCAGCGTCGAGTTTCCCGGAAACGGGATTGGTTTGGCCACCGTGCGAAGAATCATCCAGCGGCACGGCGGAGAAGTTTGGGCCCAAGGCGAGATTGAGAAGGGCGCGACGTTTTACTTCACTCTGAATTTGCCCGACAAGAACGTATAGCCCATTGCTCAACCGTTCTGCTTTAGAATCGGAAAGTTCCGACACCCGGGCGTGGGTTCCCTTACAATTTTGAGCGCAAGAAAGGGAGTGCCGAGCGCTGCATGGCAACGCTACAGTAGTGACAGGAAATACTCGATGAACGACAAAGAATTCCGGAATCTGGGACACAAAGTTGTGGACTTGCTCGCCGATTACCTCGAAGGGATCGAGAACAAACGCGTCTTCCCCGATGTTGAACCTCGAACCGTAAACGCGCTGTTTTCTGGTCCTCTGCCGCGGGATCCGGCATCTCCGGATGAAGTTCTCTCTGAACTCGAAGCCAAACTTCTGCCTTATTGCACCAATGTGGGGCATCCCGGCTACATGGGGCTGATTACTCCCTCGCCGAATCCTGTGGGCGTCATTGGCGATTTCATTTGCTCAGCGATCAATCAGAACATCGGCGTGTACTCGATCGGACCGTCAGCGGTGGCCATGGAGCGGCAGGTGGTGCGCTGGTTGACGGACTTGTGCGGATACGACCAGAAAGCGGGAGGCAATCTCACCAGCGGCGGAATGATGGCGAACTTTGTCGGCCTCAAGGTCGGGCGAGATGCGGCTTCGCAGAACAAGGCACAGTATGAAGGAGTACAGGGCCACGGCGCTGTCTATGTTTCCGAGGAGCGTCACGTGTCCGTCGATAAGGCGGTCGATTGCATTGGATTAGGACGCAATGCGCTGCGCGCGCTGCCGACAAATGATAGGTTCCAAGTTCGTCTGGATGCCTTGGAAGACGCAATTGCGCAAGATAAGAAGAATGGTATTCGCCCGGTGTGTATCGTGGGAGTTTTCGGGACCACGAACACGGGAGCGATGGACGATCTTCACGCATTGCGGCGAATCGCCGATCGTGAAGGCATGTGGCTGCACGTGGACGCGGCCTACGGGGGCGGGATGCTGCTTTCCCATGAATGGCCGGTACACGACCGTGGATTGGAGTTGGCCGACTCAATCACGATCGATCCCCATAAATGGTTTTACGCGCCGCTCGATGCAGGAGCGGTGCTGGTGAGAGACGAACGGCGTCTGACCGCGTCGTTCGGAATGAAGCCCTCATATCTGACCGATGAGTTCGATATCGAAAATGAGCGCTACCAATATTACGTTCATGGATTCGAGCAATCGCGGCGCTTTCGCAGTCTGAAGGTGTGGATGAGCTTCACGCGTTACGGCGCAGACCAGATTGGCCAGTGGATCGATCACAACGTGCGCCAGGCGAAACACCTGTATAGCCTGGTTGCGCATGATCCTGAGTTTGAATCCGCCAGCGTGCCGCCGATGTCCGCTATCTGCATCCGCTTTACGGGGACGGGGCTTGGAGAAGCGGACTCGATGGCTTTGCATGCCGCGGTGGCACAGCGGGTAGAACAGAGCGGGCAATTCTGGATTTCAACGACGGAACTGAAGGGGAAAGCATATTTCCGGATCAACCCGGTGAATTTCCGCACACGCCAAGGACACATGGATGATCTGTTTGCGCTGCTCCGGCAGGAGTGCCATGAATACTCGCGTGCTTAGACGAGTGAGGAGCGAACTCGGATTTCCACTGGACTGATGGGGCAATCGATATTTTAAGCCTGCGCGCAATGCCTGGCAGTAACGTTCCGTCACTCCGTCACGGGAGCATAAGCCGGTTTCGCAAGAGTCTGCTCGTCTTCTGGGAAGTAGCGGTGCTGGAAATAGAACGCTACGTTTACCAGGAGAATCATGACGGGGACTTCCACCAAGGGACCGATCACGGCTGCAAAGGCGGCTCCAGAGTTGATTCCGAAGACTGACACTGCCACCGCGATGGCCAATTCAAAATTGTTCGAAGCAGCGGTGAAGGAAAGAGTAGTTGTCTTGGAGTAGTCCGCCCCCAGTTTCTTTCCCATATAGAAGGATGCCAGGAACATAAGAATGAAGTAGAGCAAGAGCGGAATGGCGATCCGCAGAACATCTAACGGGAGGCGAACGATGTATTCGCCTTTTAAGGAAAACATGACGACTATTGTGAACAGTAGGGCAATCAGGGTCAGAGGCCCGATGCGGGGAACGAAGTTGCGCTCATACCATTCACGTCCTTTGGCGCGGACGAATGTTGCGCGAGTCAGGAATCCAGCGAGACACGGAATACCGAGGTAAATGAAGACGCTTTTGGCGATGTCGCCAATGGAAATGTCGACCACCGCGCCTCGCAGTCCCAATTTCGCTGGAAGGACCGTGATGAACACCCACGCATACACGGAATAGAAAAAGACCTGGAATAGCGAATTGAAAGCCACCAGTCCGGCGGCGTATTCGGTGTCACCTTTAGCCAGTTCATTCCATACGATGACCATGGCGATGCACCGGGCCAGACCGATCATGATCAATCCTGCCATGTACTGGGGATAACCTCGCAGAAAGATAATCGCCAGCGCGAACATCAGGATTGGACCTACGACCCAGTTCTGCAGGAGAGAGAGAGCCAGCACCTTTTTGTTTCTGAAGACTTCCGGAAGTTCCTCATATCGCACCTTGGTGAATGGCGGGTACATCATGACGATCAGGCCGACTGCGATGGGAATCGAAGTGGTGCCCACACTAAAGCGATTCAAAAACGGCACCACTCCAGGAATCAGCCAGCCGAGTGCGACGCCTGTTGCCATCGCCAGGAAGATCCATCCGGTGAGATAACGATCGAGGAATTTGAGACGGCTGGTTGTGTTCATCGAGTCCTCTATTCCCCGGTTGTGAACGATGGCGATGTTTTGTGGCCGATGTTGTCGAGTTCTCTCTTTAAGGCAAGGTTATCGAGAGCCTTAAAAGGAAGTGCGAGAAATAAACTGATTCTGCGATCGAGCAGGAAGTAAGCCTCGCGGAAAGCTCGCTGAATTTCCGATTCACTGCCGCGAACTGCTGCCGGATCAGGAATGCCCCAATGTGCGGTCAAGGGCTGTCCCGGCCAAACGGGGCAGACTTCATTCGCCGCGTTGTCGCATACCGTGAAAACGAAATCCAGCTTCGGCGCACCGGGCTTGGAAAACTCCTGCCAGCTCTTGCTTCGAAGGCCAGCGATGGGAAGACGTGCATCCTCCAGTTGCCGTAAAGCTTCTGGTCGAACCGCACCAGTGGGATGGCTTCCGGCGCTATAGGCAGTAAATGTGGAACGGCCTTTGAAGTTCAGGATGGCTTCGGCCAGAATCGAGCGCGCCGAATTGCCAGTACACAAAAATAGAACGTTGTAGTGTTCTCTCATTGAGCGCTCCACGCGAACGGTTAACCACAGCAAGTTGGGCTGCAGCAGGCCTTTGCCTTGGCAGTCGCGGGTTTCATGGCGCTGACGAATGCGCTCATGAACTTGCCGTCGATTTGGGGTGCAATGGAGTCCACATCGAAGCCATCGGCCTTGAGAAGTTCGCGGGCATCTTGCGCACGATAGATGCGGGTCGGTTCGATCGAAATCTGCTCGAAACCTGCGGCCGCCAGCTTATCTTGATATTCAACATCTTCAAGCGCACCTGCCACGCATCCGGCCCACAAGAGCACGCTCTGGCGAATCACGGGACTGATTTTGCCCCGAGTGACGACATCTGAAACTGCGAATCTGCCTCCCGGCCGGAGTACACGGAATGCCTCATGCAGGACTTTGCTTTTGTCGGCCGACAGATTGATGACGCAATTTGAAATGATCACGTCGACGGAGTTGTCTGGCAATGGGATGTGCTCGATTTCGCCCTTCAGGAACTCGACATTTTCCAGTCCTGATTTGCGTGTGTTCTCATTGGCAAGAGCTAACATTTCATCGGTCATATCGAGACCGTAGGCTTTGCCTGTGGGACCGACACGTTTCGCGGACAGCAGTACATCAATGCCACCGCCCGAACCCAAATCGAGTACTGTCTCGCCGGATTTCAGCTCTGCCAAAGCAGTCGGGTTGCCGCAACCGAGAGAGGCGAGCAAGGCCTCCTCTGGAACTTGTTGACTCTGGGAAGCATCGTAGAGATTGATGGTGATGGGGTCGCAGCCGCGCCCGATGCCTTTCGATCCTCCGCAGCAACTTCCTCCGCTTTTTACCTGAAGGGCCGCCTGGCTATATTTTTCTTTCACAACTTGCTTAATGTCCGTTGTACTCATGGGATCTCCTATTCACAAATCTCAACGATGTCCTGCGGCTTGAGTGCCTTGTTCCGCGTGCAGCACTCTGCGTAAAGGAATTGCAGCACTTCCTGCAACGCATCTGTATTGGCGGTGTAACGAAGAAAGGTGCTTTCGCGTCGAACCTCCACGAGGCCTTCGTTTCGTAGTTTGTCGAGGTGGTGCGAGAGGGTCGAGTTTGGGATATTCAGTTCTTCCTGGATCTCGCCGACGACCAAGCCCTCGGGGTGTGCAGAGAGCAAGAGCTGCATGATACGAAGTCGCGCTTCGGTTCCTATGGCTGAGAACATGTCCGCATACTTCGCGATCTGCGCGGCCGAGCTTTTGGATTGCGCTAACGGCATATTTCGATGTTTGCAGAAATATGGATGCCCGTCAAGCACTGACCATCACTGCTGAATGCACAACTCCCTATGGTTCAAATACGTAGGCTGCCGCTGTTTAGAAGAGCCTCCCCACGATGAGCTTTCAGCTTGCCTTCAGTTTCAAATGGGATAATTACTCCGGCACCAAGTGGGTTCGAGCCCTGTGAAGCCCTCCCTCTCTCGTTCGATGGTCATTCTGGTTGTGCTGTCCGCTATTGGCGCAGGCGCGGGACTCGCGCAGACCGGTTCCATTCACGGCACGGTCACGGATCCCAGCGGGGCGGTTGTGCCGAAAGCAACTGTCACGTTGACCAGTGCCTCGGGCACCGCGCGCACAACGCTGTCTGACAAGAACGGGACATATTCATTCACTCGGATTCCCTCCGGAACCTACACGCTGCAGGCATTCGCGCCAGATTTGGCTCTTCCGCAAGGCGTAGCAGTAAACGTGCCGGGAGGGTTTGAGAAAGTCGATCTGAAGCTCAGGGTCCAGGCAGAAAACCAGAATGTTAACGTGGAGGGTCAAGAGGGCCCCGCACTGAGTCCGGAGAGCAGCAGCAATGCCAGTTCCATTGTGCTGCAAGGAAACGATCTGGAATCTCTGGGGAACAGCCAGGAAGATCTGGCAACTGATCTGGAGGCGCTGGCCGGACCGTCGGCGGGACCAAGCGGCGGCGCGCTCTACGTGGATGGGTTCAGTACCGGTGATCTCCCCACAAAAGAGTCAATCGCGCAGGTGAAGATCAACCAGAACCCTTTTTCTCCCGAGTACGACAAACTAGGTTATGGACGGATCGAGGTCACGACAAAGGCCGGCACTGATCAATATCACGGTCTGACATATTTCAATGTCGGGGATAGTGTCTGGAATTCCCGTGATCCGTACACGCAACAGAAGGCCCCATTCTTGCTTCGCGAATACGGTGGAAGTTTGAGCGGGCCAATCAATCGAAAACTATCCTTCTTTGTGAATATAGGCGGCGCTGCGATTGATAACGGCGCGAATATTGACACTGTGACCCTCGATCCGCAGACACTTGCGATAATGCCTTTCACTGATGTGTTTAGCGTTCCGCAGAGGCGCATCATTGTTTCACCGCGCCTTGACTATCAGGTGAATGCAAATCATGCGCTCTCTTTCCGTTATCGGGTGGAAGACGCGAACATTAGCGACTCCGGCATAGGCAGCCTCAATCTCGTGTCGCTCTCGAATTATGTGCATTACTTCAGCAGTACTTTCCAGGCGAGTGAGACAGCCACGATCGGCAGCAACATGGTGAACGAAGCCCGATTCCAATTTTTTCGCATGGTGAACTCAACGGTGCCGAACACGCCCGGTTCTCAGATCCAAGTTCTGGGAGCGTTCAATGGAGGCGGATCGCAACTCGGGCCTGTATACGACGCGCAGAACAATTACGAGATCCAGAATTACACCACGATCATTCATAACACGCACACATTTCATTTTGGGGTTAGAGTTCGACAAGCCGGGGATAACAACAGTTCACGGGCAAATTTTGGGGGGACATTCACCTTCGGTGGCCGGATTGGTCCGGAATTGGGTCCGAACAACCAGCCGGTTTTGAATGGTTCCGGCAATCCTGTTCTTATCCCTCTGCAGTCCATCGAGGTCTACCGTCGAACGCTGCTCTTCCAAGACCTGGGCGACACTCCCGCCCAGATTCAAGCGTTAGGAGGAGGAGCAACCCAGTATTCGGCTTATGCTGGATTCCCTGACATATACGGGAACCAGACGGATATTGGGGCATTCTTTGGAGACGAATGGCACATTACTCCGCGGCTGGTCCTGAGTCCGGGTTTTCGGTATGAATGGCAGACGAACATCGGTGATCTGGCGGATTTTGCACCGCGTTTAGGCCTGGCGTGGCAGCCCGGTGGAAAATCGAAGTTTGTGATCCGAGCTGGCTTTGGGATCTTCTATGATCGCTTCGCACTGGCGAACGTGATTGCTGCGAGAAGGTTCAATGGCACGATTCAACAGCAGTACGTTGTCGACAACCCGAATTCGTTTCCCAGTGCCCCTAGCATTACCGTGCCATCCGCAGTTCAGGAGATCAGTCCTTCGCTGCGGGCGCCTTCGATCCTGCAATCAGCTATAACAATCGAGCGGGAACTGGCGCCCCATACGACGCTGGCGGTCACTTACACCAATTCTCACGGACTGCACCAACTGCGTACATTGGATGTGAATGCGCCCTTGCCCGGAACTTTCGATCCGGCGATTCCGGGCAGCGGTGTCTTCCCGCTGGGCTTTAATGCGCCCGTCTTCCAGATGGCCTCCGATGGGCTGTACAACCAGAACCAGCTGATTCTGAACGTGAATTCGAAGGTCACCTCGGAGATTTCTTTTTTCTCCAACTACACGTTGAACCGGGCGCTAAGCAATACGGATGGACTGATTACCGTCCCGGCGAATCCTTATAACTTCGCCGGGGAGTATGGACCCGCAATTACAGATATACGAAACTCGTTCGTATTTGGAGGAAGTTTCGAACGATGGAATCTTCGGATCGCACCGATGGTGAGAATCTATTCCGGCCCACCCTTTGACATTACGGCCGGCAGTGACATCTATGGCGACACGCTATTCAATGCCCGGCCCGGGATTCCTTCGAATCCCAATAAGGCGGGATTAATTCAGACCCAGTATGGTTTGCTGGATCCGAATCCGGCCGCCAATGAACCCACGCTTCCACGAAATTCGGGGCGAGGGCCCGGCTATGTGATGGTCAACCTTGGTCTGACGAAGCTATTCGAGTTCGGACGAGCTCCGGCCTCAGAAGTCGCGCAGTCGGGAGGGTCAAAGAGAAGTGGCTCGGAGGAACATCGCTACACGATCTCGCTCAATGCCTCGATCCGCAACATCATCAACCACGATAATCCGGGGCCCATTATCGGCGATATCACGTCGCCGTTTTTTGGACGCGCCAATCAGAGTGCCGGCGCGGCAAGCCTGGGCGGAACCGGCTTTCTGGAGTCGGCCAACAATCGCCGCATGGAATTTCAAGTGAAGTTCATTTTCTAGTTGCCGCTTCAATTCATTTTTTCGGTGTGAGAGCGACAAATGTCCATACTTGACCCGATAGCATTCATCGCGCGAACCAACTCCTCTGACAGAATCTACGTCGGTGTAGGCATCAGCCCGCGATTCGATTTCATCATCATTCATGAGAGCGCGCACGAATGGTTTGGCAACAGCGTCACGGCGGCCGATCCTGCAGACATGTGGATTCACGAGGGGTGGGCGACTTACCTGGAGAGCCTCTATGTGGAATATCGTTGGGGCAAAGCGGATGCAATCAAATATCTCAGCGGCTATAGACCGAAGATATATAACCTACGCCCGATCATTGCAGAGACGGGCGTGAATGCAGAACCGACAGAAGACCAATACTTCAAGGGCGCGTTGATGCTGAACACTCTGCGCAGTGTTGTGCACAATGATGCGAAGTGGTGGAGACTGCTCTACAACTTCTACCAGCGCTTCAAATATCAGAACATTACGACAGAAGATGTGGTTCTGTACTTCAACCAGCACACCGGGATGAATCTGACACCGGTCTTCAACCAATACTTGCGGCACGCGCAGATTCCGCGTTTGGAGCTTTTGTTCAGTGAGGCGCCAGGGATGGTGATGTATAAGTGGAGCGCCGATGAGAAGAGCTTCTCCACGCCGGTGAGCGTGGCTTCGCCTGATCATTGGCAGGTTATCCACCCCACCCAGAAATGGCAGTGGATGCAGAGTTCTCTGGCAAAAGACAAGTTTCAAGTGGCAACCGATCTGTACTACGTAGACGTGAATAAGCCATGAAGCGCCGAATCGTGGCAAAACGCAAAATTCGTTGACATTGGCGTTGGCCTTTGCTGTACTGGAATCGTGATCGACGGTGAAGGAGTTCACCGAAACCGCTGTCCCTTCCTTTAGCCGGGCACAGCTGATGACTCCTGACAAGCGGGACTTGTCTGGGAGTCTGTTCCCGGCAAAATCCGCCAGAAGAAAACGTCTAACTTGCGCATGCGCAACTTTAGTCGCGGATGCCTGTTTGAAGTCCGGCAGTGGTAAAGGGAACTGGCTGAATTGAAAAAAGGAGCCTCAATATCTGATGAGCCTATATTCGATCGCGAACAGGAGCGGCAGCGAATCGACCAGTTTCTTTGCAAAAGGCACCCGTTTCTGCTCTGTGGTCCGGCTGGAGTAGGGAAAACTCTGCTCGTCCGCAGTGCGCTTCGTCCATTTCAGTCAGTTCTATATTGCGCAGATTCGTCGACGACGAATGCAGTTTTGCGCAGCCTGGCAGTTAACTTGTTGAGGATGAAGAATGCACGCGCCGGCAAAGCGTTTCGCGATGAGGCGGCGATCGCCAGCAAGTCCGCAGTTTCTTTGAAAGGCATTGTTATAGATGCACTCCGTGAAGGCGAGTATTCCATCATTCTGGATCATCTCAAGCGTCCTTCATACACCTTTGCCTCAGCGATGCGCGAGATCATGGGATGGGGATCAACACCGGTGAGCGCAGTCGCGCGCTCTGCCCACATGGAGGATACGGGATTTCTGCAGCCGCTCTACGCAGGCCGGTCGCAGAAATGCGAGATCCACAATTTCGAGGATGCCGCTGCGGCGCAATTTGCTCGCGAAATGATCCGGCGCCGCGAGCTTTCAGGCACGAATGTCGGCGAATTCCTAGAGAGGATTTTAGAGTTCAGTGCTGGAAATCCTAGAACCATGATTGCATTAATCGACATGGCTCGATACCCGAAGTATCGCTCGCAGGAAAACATCAAGATCACCCCGCTATATATCGACTTCCGTATGAGCGGGAACGCCCACAGGTAGCGAATAGCGCCTTGATAGAAGAAAAAAACAATCCGTTAAATTCGAATCACGAACGGCGACTCAGCACCACCTGCCGTTATATCGATAAGCTGCTCGCCGACATCGAGGCATCCCTGAACATTTCGAGTTCAAAGCGCGCCTTCCCACACTACGCTTTGGACATATTGCCGGCACAAACACGAGTGATTGAAGAGTACATATTCCGGATACGCACCCAATTGCTCCGAACTCTCGATGGCCAGTATATCGAGCGCCGTCCTGCTGACATTCCGGTTTCGCGGCTATTGCATGCAAATTTGACTTTTATCGATATCGCGGCCGAAGAACTCAAGCCCGAACACATGCGAGGTTATGGCGAACTGCCAAGGACCGCCGCGGAGGAACTGAACGGCATTGCCGCCGAATTGCAAGGGCTGGTGCGGCAACTCGATCGTTACTTGATCCAATCAAGGGAAAAACTGCAGGACCACCTCGATAAGATGAAAGCCGGGGGAGACTCGAAAAACGAAATGGCTTCGTGATCGTGGTGCGTTGGCATAGCGCCCGGTTTGAATAAGATAAGAGAGGGAAAAGATCCGCTTGCTGAAATACGTTATGGTCGGGGTGGGAGGCGGTTTGGGCTCCCTTCTGCGCTTCTGGTTGGGAAGTTATATCGGGAGCAAGATGGGAACCCGCTTTCCGTACGGGACTTTTGTGATCAATGTGACCGGTTCGTTCTTAATTGGCTTGGTTTACGCATTGCTGACAGCAAAGACCCAGTGGAGCGCAAACTGGCGATATCTGATCCCAATCGGATTTATAGGGGGTTACACGACTTTCTCGAGCTTTGAATTCGAAACGCTACGGACGGTACAGGACGGTCAGATCGGTCTGGGGATCCTATACGTAGGGGCAAGCGTTGTACTCGGATTCGCTGCAGTCTGGGGAGGAGTGGTTACCGGGAGAGCGATTCCATGAAGATGGTTGTGCGAAGCTGCAGGTGTTCTCCTGCGCAAGTTGAGATGGTACCGGGAGGAAAACGTGCTTACACCAGGGCCAGGTAAGAAAGTCGCGGCGTACGTGGCTGAGGATCAGCAGTACCACGGAAATGCTGCCTATGCAGCCATTCTGGATTTCCTATTTTTTCATGGAGTATCGGGCGCAACCGTAACCCGGGGCATAGCCGGGTTCGGAGCAGACCATCACCTTCATACCACGCGACTGGTTGATCTAGCGGTTCGTCTCCCAGTCAAAGTGGAATTTATCGAAACGGCTGCCAAAGCCGAGGAACTCTTGCCGAAACTGCACGAGATGGTTGGAACGGGCCTGATCGAAATGCAGGACACGACGATCGTCAAGCCAGCCGAGAAGAAACAATCTCGAGCGAACCGGGAAGGTCCCCCGCTGAAGCGAGAAGGCAAGGCCAAAATGATGCGCATCTACATTGGCGAGAATGACAAATGGAACGGGAAACCGCTTCACGAAGGAATTGTTAACGGATTGAGAGCACACGACATTGCAGGTGTGACCGTATATCGAGGCATTCTTGGATATGGTGCGAACCGGCGAATCCACAAGGACGCCAAACTCAGCCTTTCTCATGATCGTCCCATTCTTCTGTCGGTGATTGATACCGAAGAAAAGCTACAAAAGTTCATGCCCATTCTTGACGAGATGGTGCAACAAGGCTTGGTCGTGCTTTCCGATGCCGATGTGATCAAGTACACCCACAATTATCAACAATCGGAGCGTCGCCAGGAGGCACAGCAATGAAATGGGCGCAAAGGTGAAACTGCAAGGGAAAGCCAAGATGTTGCGTATTCACTTCGGGGAGGATGACAAATGGCAGAACAAGCCGCTCTACGAAGCGATTTTGATGAAGTGCCGCGAACTCGATATAGCCGGCGCCAGCGTCTTTCGCGGGATTGAGGGTTACGGGGCGAGCACGCTCATCCGTAAGAGACATCTGCTGTTCTCGTCGGACCGTCCCATTATGGTGAGCGTCATCGATACGGAAGAGAAGATCCGAATGCTGATACCTGCCTTGGACCAGATGGTTAATGAAGGACTGATCGCAATGTCGGATGTGGAAGTGATTCGCTACGTTCATCAGGAAGGCGTGAGGTCTCAGCCGTAAGTGCAAGCCAACGAGAATGAATCGTCGGGTGCAAACGCTCTAGAAGATCAAGTTGTGGCGCATGTGATCGAAAAAGGGGATGACGGGGCAAGTCGATTACTGCATCTCGCCGCTTTGGCCGAAGCTCTAGGAACTGGGCCCGTTGCTGAGGAGGCGCGAGAGTTGGCAGGGCGAATCGCGGAAGGACGCTTCTATGTCGCGTGCGTCGGCCAGTTCAAACGAGGCAAATCCACTCTCATCAATGCCCTCATCGGCGAACCCGTTTTACCGACCGGATTCATTCCCGTAACTGCCGTGCCCACCGTGATCCGGTTTGATGAGTATATGCACGCGCGCATTCGCACCAACAAGCAATCCTGGGTAGATATCCCAATTTCTGAGCTAAAACAATACGTCACAGAGGAACTCAATCCGGAGAACAGAAAATGCGTGGACGGTGCAGAAGTCTTTGTGCCCAGTTCACTGCTTTCCTCGGGAATGTGTATTGTCGATACGCCAGGGTTAGGTTCCGTTACAGCTAGCAATTCGGCTGCAACGCAAGCCTTCATTCCGCACATTGATGCTGCCTTGGTTGTCGTTGGGGCCGATCCCCCGCTCGCCGGCGAAGAGTTGACATTGCTAGAAGCGGTGGGTCGGCAGGTCCATGACCTCATCCTGGTGCTAAACAAAGCCGATCGCACAACGGATGCAGAACGGACTGCAGCCGCAGCCTTTACTCGTCAGACACTACAAAAACGCTTGAAGCGCGACGTCGGCACGATCTTCGAGGTGAGTGCACAGGAACGATCCGAGAAGCGCGGCCCATTACGTGATTGGAACAAACTTTCAGGCACGCTGCAGGGACTGGTTGATGGCTCCGGACGCCACCTTGTGCATTCTGCTTGTCACCGGGGATTACGACGACTAAGCGAACAACTGCTGGCCGTCGTTAGCGAGAGTCGAGACGCACTTCGTCGACCTATCGAGGAGTCTGAACGCCGGATAACTCTGATGAAACAGACGATCGCCGAAGCAGAGTGCTCGTTACGGGAGCTTGATTTCCTATTTACGGGGGAGCAGCAAAGGCTCTCGGACTTTTTTGTCGATCGGCATAAGAGATTCATCTCTATGGCCTTGCCCGCAAGCCGGCACGAATTTCGGGAGTCTCTGCGATCGATTCCATCTGGATTCGGGCCATCCTATCGGAGCCGTATCATGCACCAGGCTCAGGAAATTGCTCGTCTGCATATTGATCCGTGGCTGCATGCAGAGCAAGAAGAGGCAGAACGGGAGTATCGTCAAGTCGCTGGAAGATTCGTAGAAATGGGCAATGAGTTCCTGGGAAAACTTTCGCAGGCCCGCATTCCAGAATTGGGCCGTATGCCTCACGCACTTGATGCAGAAATAGGATTTTGCGTCCGATCGAAATTCAGCTTCATGGACTTCATCGAAGTGGCGCAACCAGCTTCCCCCTTGCGCTGGATCGCCGACTTGTTGTTGGCACTTGCGGGCGCCAGCAAATTAATTGAAAGCGACGGTTTTGAGTTCCTCGATCATCTGCTTGAAACGAATAGTACGCGTGTACAGAGTGACATACTCAATCGAGTTCAAGAAAGTCGTGGACGTCTGGAAGTCGAGATACGTAAGTTGCTCCACGAAGTGAGCCGCGTTGCCGAGCAGGCCTTGATCCGCGCCCGCCAGTTGAAGAAAGAAGGAGAAACGGCGGTCAATGCAGAACTGGATCGTCTCAGCAAACTGGACTTGGAAGTACGTACCCTGTATTAGCCAAATTTGGGTGGAGGCGTCTCCTATCCGCCATATTGGTGTATCGAGACAGACTCTATATCAATCTCGCGCCATAATTATGAGGGATCGAGAAGTATCGGAGTCTTCAATTAAAACTCATATCTCAATGCAAACTGCATGATGCGCGGGTTATTCAAGAGCGCGGTGTAATTCCCGAAGGTCCCACCGCTGGTAAGTCCCAAGGTTTGCTTGATCAACGCCGACTGTACATCGAAGATGGGTGTGTTCGTGATGTTAAAAACTTCCCATCGGAATTGCAGACTTTGGCTCTCCTGCCAGGGCATCTGCCAGCGCTTGGCCAGCCCCATGTCGACTCCAAAATATCCCTGGCCGCGAATTTCGTTGCGTTGCCCGGATTCGCCCGCGTAAGCAGGTGCAAATGCGCTTATTGCGGCTGGCCCTTTGGCAAAAATATTGGGAATACCATTCACAATGAACTTTCCAGTTTTCACGGGGGCGATCTGGTCTGCGTTTCCTTCCATCTCAAAGTTGGTGGGAAAGTTCGTAACCCCATTATCCACTGTTACCGGGAAACCACTGGTCCAGCGGAACAGGCCTGACAACTGCCAACCTCCGATGAATGCGTCCGTGAGAGATCCAGAATTGGGGGCAAAAGCTTTGCCGCGGCCGAACGGCAGCTCGTAAATCCAGTTTGAGTTGATCTGATGCGTGGCATCGAACGACGCAGGACCGTACTGGGCCCGCGGGTTCCAGGCGTTGATAATGTTGTTGTTTAAACCGAGGAAACTGCCATTGCTGGCCGGCCCCACGCGCTCGGCGTCAGAAGAAATATCAAGAGCCTTAGAGAAGGTATAGTTGAAATCGAACTGCAGGCCGTGAGACATACGGTGCCGCAGCGTGAACTGTGCCGCGTTATAGTTCGACCACGCAATGGAGCGCCAGGCATAGAGGGAGCTGAACTGTGGCGAATAGTACGAATATTGCCCTCCGGCAAAATAATAAGTCTGGTTCGAATTGTAGTAATCAGGACTGCCGTAATAATCAAGCAGGTAAAGCGCCAGTGAATCATTGAACGCAGTACTACAGAACTGGTCGAAGGCAAAGACCACCGGGCTCTTGGTAGGCAGGGTGGCTCCCCCCGTACAGCCACTCAATGTATAAGCTCCCCCTGCAGCCAGCGGTTGTATCTGGTCAGTCCAGAACTGCTGGACGTTCTTTGAAACCTGGTTGGGATTAAACGATTGTGTGATCCCCGAGACTCCTGCAACCAGTTGCGGACGGAATACCTTCGCCAAGGCCTTTTCGGCAGAAAAGTAATCGAGTCCCGATTTCGCATCGTAAATGTCGAGCGGCATCGCCAGATCATCCTGCGCCAACAGGCGGTGCGAGAACCGGCCAACGTAAGCCACGTCCAGCGTGAAATTCGACTTCAGTTCGCGGCTCACTGCAAAATCAACTGTGTAGGAATAGGGCGTTTTCAGGTTTGGATCAAGTCCCCATGTGATTGCACCTAATCCAACCGGGTACTGTTGCGGAAATCCTCCGGGCGGGGCAGGTTCCAGAATCGCATTCCCCGCATAATCGGCCTTTGGAATTGCATTCATGCTGGTCAGGCGCGGAGCGATCTTCGAATTTTCCACCGCTGACGGATTGTTCAATTGCGTGGCTAATCCAAACGAACCGTTCTGATCGAAGGTGTCGACAAGGTTTTCGCCCACGCGATCGTAGACGATGCCGAACCCACCGCGGATACTGCTATGTCCGGGTCCTCCGAAAATCTTACCGAGAAGTCCGTCCTGAGAATCAGGAGACCAGGCGAAAGCGACTCGCGGTCCGAAGTTCTTTGTATCCCATCCGTAGTAGCCAGCTTTGCCATTCGCTGGGCCGGCCCAGTTATAGGAGATGAGGGGCTGTGAACTGGACGGAATTCCTCGATACATTCCGGCTTGCCGTGCCGCAAACCAATTCCCCAGATCTACGTTCGGGCCTACTTGCAACCCATTTGTCTCCCAAGGTGGAGAGAACAGCGAGTAACGCAGCCCCAAAGTAAGCGTGAGATTTGGGTTCAGCTTCCAGGTATCCTGACCGTACATCTCGTACGAGTCTTCGGCAAAACGCCGTGTGACGGGCGTTCCTTGTGCAATTGTATTTCCTTGGCGATTATAGTTATAAATAGCATCGCCGAGCGGAATCATTCCCAGCAAACTGGTTACTGCGTTGTCGTAGTTGCTTGTGAAGGAAGAATCTACTGCAGCTTGCCCCTGGTTCAATGGATTCAACGGGTCGGGGTTATTTGTCTGGGATATGCCGGAATCGATAAACCAGTTGGGATTGGCGGCTCCAATACTGAACGAGTTATTCAGATTACTTTCTGGATCACGAAGAATTGCGACCTGCATACCGAATTGCCAAGTGTGTTTTCCTCGAACCCATGAGAAATCATCCGTGAAGTTATGTATGGGACGTTGAAATCCCGATGAACGGGTTACACCTTGATCAATAGCGTAGAGATAGTTCCATGGCAGATTCGAATTTCCCACGATTCCGACACTCTCACGTATATAACCATAATGAAAGTTATTCAGCAGGTTGGGGGAGAGGACAGCGGTATAGCTGGCAATCAGGCCCTTGTTGAAGTTCACCGTAGTTGTTTCCGGAACCTGACCCGGAAGAAATGGAGCACCAGCGAGACTCTCGTTGGCCAACGCCCCGCTTAATGAGAGCCGATGCCGACCGTCAGTCGTCAAATTGTAATCAAGTTTGCCTATGTACCAATTCTTTTGATTATGGGTCGAACCACGGAAACGGTACCCCGCCGTATTGAATCCATCCCCCGCAGTGAAGTCATTGGGGAGAGGATAGGAACTGTAGAAGTTCTGTACGACGGGATCCGGACCATGTGGTCCCAGGCTCTTGGCATCCCATTGGGTCAGAGTGATTGGCGAAACCGCTTCGTACCCCGGTCTGGCTGAGTAGTTCACGCCATTCACGGTGACTGTGTTTCCGGGGCACTGTGCGGTATTCAGTTGCCCGGGGGCCGCTTGCAAGCACAGATATTGAACTACGCCGTTCTTGTAGGCAGCGGTCGGGACAATCCTCTCTTCATCGGTCGCTTCGGCCGAACGGTATCCCTCATAATTCAGAAAAAAATAGAAACGGTTCTTCAAAACCGGACCGCCAACCGAGGCACCAAAGATATTTCGGTTCAATTGCAGTGGCTTATTGGCTTCACCGCTTCCGACCTGGGCAGCTTTGATAAAGAAATCGTTAGCGCTGAAAAAAGAGTTCCTGTTGTATTCGTAGACGGATCCGTGAAAGTTATTGGTTCCGCTTTTGGTAATGAGAGTTACCTGTGCCGCCGATGAAACTCCCTGGTCTGCGCCATAATTCGTCGTTGTAACACGAAATTCCTGCACGGAATCAAGCGTAACTGGAAGAACGGACGTAAATGCGTTCGCGCCCTTGTTGTTGGCTGGAATTCCGTCGACGCTGATATTGCTTTGGTCGCTGCGTGCACCGTTCACAGCTCCGCTTCGTGTATCGACACTGGCGTTAATATCGGGACTGCTCCCTGTATAAAGCACTCCCGCCTGGAGGCTAAGCAAGTCAGGAACATTTCTGCTTTCAAGCGGCAACTCCTTCACCTGGGTCTCGCTGAATGCATTGCCGAGCGAGGCATCTGTAGTATTTACCGAAGCAGCTTCGGCCGAAACTTCAACCTTTTCCGATGTTGTCCCAATTTCCAGGCTCACGTTGCTGGTTACCGGGACATTCACCAGTAACTCCACGTTTGTCTGCTGAAACGGCCGGAAGCCGGACTTTTCGACTAAGAGGGTGTAGGTTCCTGGGGGAAGAGATAGAAGGCTATATTCACCGGAGCCATTAGTTTGAGTCTCACGTGTCACCGCTTGGGCAGGGTTGCTGATCGTGACCTTGGCCCCGGCGACGGCTGCTCCAGATTTGTCAAAAACGGTACCGCGGATTGAACTCGTTCCGGTTTGAGCAAAACAAAATGTTGAAAGAAGACTGAGCAGAACTCCTAAGGCGCAGAAATTCCTCACGGCCCCCCCCTTAAAAAAACTAGATTGTAGTGATCTTTTCCATGTTGTCAACCTCTAATTTCGTCGGTGCGCCGGAGAATCAAGTGTTTCAATCCACGCCCGCGTGCGGCGGGCGACCAGTACGGGGCAGTACGGCGCTGGGGTTGGACTTCGTTTCAATCCACGCCCGCGTGCGGCGGGCGACGCACTGGCGAATCATGGCTGATTACGAAACAATTGTTTCAATCCACGCCCGCGTGCGGCGGGTGACGCCTCTGCCGTACCACCAGTCGCAGTTGGCGGTGACATTATCGAAGTCGCAGATATCAAGGCTGTCTTTTCTACATAAGTTGTCCGCTCATTGTTTCTTTGATTCGGCTAATTGAAGCTCGAGTCGCGCCCGAAAATATGGCGGCAGAACACCAAATAGCCGATCCGATTTTAGTTCCGCGTGGCCGCCGCAATTACCCCAATGTCCGGATTCTGATTGCTGCGCGCCTGAATCTTTCACTACGCGACATACTCGGAACATGCTTCTTTGAAAATCGATCTCCTACTGGAATCGTGCCGCGTACTTTTCGTAGATACGGTTGTATACTTCAAGTCGAACACCTGGATGGCACATGATTTGGCTGAGCGCCCTTGAATATCCTTTGGCATCGACATGGCCTGTAATAAGCGCTGCTCCGAGTGCGGAGGCCGAAGTGGTTCGAAAAGCACAAACGGGGCGCCCCAAGATATCTGCCAGCAACTGGCCCTGCTCGGGGATGTCTGCCATCCAGCCAGCAACCCGGACTGCCGATGAGTTTGATCCCCCCTCCAGCGCATAGAGACAACGGCGAATCTCGAAACACATGCCCTCCAGCAGAGCGCGCACAATTTGGGGCGCTCGATGGGAAAGCGTTAATCCTGTAATGGTTCCCCTCAAGCTTGAGTTCCAGAGAACTCCCTGTTCGCCGCCCGCAAGATAGGGAGAGAAAAGAAGACCATTCGCCCCCGGCGGCACGCCATAGGCGAGTTTCTGAAGCGAGCGTTTGGAATTTATTTCGCCAGACGCCAGAATGTTCTGCACCCACTCTAGTGCCGTACCGCTGGCCAGCAAATCAGCCTCGCGGCCATACATGCCCTTGACCGCCAGCGGCGTGACAAGGAATCTCTGTTGCGGGTCCCAGTTGGGCGCCGAGTCGCACTTCAAAATTACGGTACTTGATCCGGTAAGCAGAGTTACGGATTGATTCTGGAGTCTGCCAATCCCGTATGCGCCAGCAACTGAATCGGCACAACCGAGCACGATCGGAGTACCGGCCCTGCACCCCAACAATCTGCTGGCTTGAGAAGCAAGAGGCGCGCTGAACGAAGAGCTGTTCACGCCGGGGAGTTGTTCAGTGCGTATTTCCCAAAACTTGCATAATTCGGTATCCCAGGTACTGGTACGCAAGTCGTATAGGGCGTACCCCGATGCTGTCGATGGATCAGTGATTGCACAGCCAGTCAGAACGTAGAAGAGGAAGTCCTTCGCAGAAAGGATTAGGACTCCCTTGGCTCGATGATGGAAGCGAAACATCGGCGCCAGGTAGCGTCCATCAATGCGGACGCCGGTTTTGTGGTACACATCGCGACGAACATTCTCGTCTACCCTCTCGCTCGCCCAAGTATCTGCCCGACTATCCTGCCACGTGATTGCATTGCCGACCGGCTTGCCTTCGTTCAGCACAACGAGAGTAGGTATTTGTCCGGTGAGTGCGACCGCCTCAACCTGAACAGATTTAAGTTGAGTTCGAACCTGTGCGGCCGCCGAACCTAAAGCTCGCAGCCAGTCCCGTGGATCCTGTTCTGCCTGTCCTTCGAAGCGAGAAAGTGTGGGATAAGTTTCGCGTGCTGTAGCCAGCAGTCGTCCCTGGCAAGAAATGGCGACAATTTTAAGAGCAGAGGTCCCCAGATCGATTCCCAGCACGCAGGAATCCGGCTTTTGGACGCTACTTTTTCTCTTCTTACTATTCATTGCACGCGGCGAGATCCTTCGAAGAACTACCCCATCCTGCGCTTTACTTCCGGTAGCGCATTCTTTACGGCATCCAAGGTGCGCTCGACGTCTTCCTCCGTGTGAGCAAAAGAGACGAACAAGTTCTCAAATGCGTCTGGGTGAAAAAGCACTCCGCGTTTCATCATTTGTTCCCACCAGATACGGAACAAGTCCTTTCTCGCGTAACGAGCAGCATCACGGTAATTACGAATCGCGGAATTGGTGAACCACACCTGGAAAAGAGGTCCGACTCCCACAACTCTTGCATGCAGCCCAACCGAATCCAGCTGTTCGGCGATGCCTCGCATCAACCTCCCGCTGGTGGCAAATAGTTTTTGGTAAATGCCTGGTGTCATCAGAAAGTCGAGCGTGGCATTGGCGGCGCTGACCGCGATGCCGTTTCCGCTATAGGTGCCCGCCATGGAGACGGTCCCCTCGGCGACCAGTTGCATGATCGCTTTCTTGCCACCAACTGCGGCCACCGGGAATCCCCCACCAAAGCCTTTGGCCATGACAGTCAGGTCGGGAGTGACGCCGTAATACTGCTGTGCTCCTCCCAGCGCGATGCGGAATCCGGTGATGACTTCGTCGAAGATCAAGACGATCTCAGATTGCTGAGTCAATTTGCGCATCAATTCGAGATAGCCCGGTTCGGGCAGAATGCAGCCCGTATTGCACATCATCGGTTCGGTCAAGACAGCGGCGATCTCATCCCCGCGCTCACGAATTGTGCGATCCAGGGCTTCACAGTCATTCCATGGCAGGATGATGAGCGAGTTCTCTATCCCGGAGGGCATTCCGGGGCCCTGCGGAACAGGAACAGGGTTTGAGTCCGGCCCGGCGGTTTCAAGCGGGGGGTGCTTACTCCAATACACAGAATCAGAAAATCCGTGATACATACCTTCAAAGCGGATGATCTTCTTTCGCCGGGTGTAGGCACGCGCCAGGCGCAGCGCGTAGAGAACCGCCTCTGTGCCAGAGTTCGTCAGGTGCATTTGCTCCACGCTGGGAACAGCCGAAATCAACTTTCGCGCCAGTTCAATCTCGTCAGCTACGGGCAACGCGAATACGGTTCCGCGTTCGCGAATGAACCTGATCACCGCATTAGTCGCCTGCTCATGCCGATGACCCAGCAACATAGGACCAAGTCCCAGCAGGTAATCGATGAACTCATTGCCATCGACGTCAAAGATGCGTGATCCCGTCCCGTGATGCACAAATAGCGGATAGGGCGACCAACCGGAACGCGGTGTGCGCGCGGTGCTGTTCACTCCGCTGGCGATGACCTCGAGTGCCTGCTCGAATAGAAGCGCCGATTGACTTGTGTTCTTTAGTCCAGCCAGTTGGTTCTCTACATTCATATTTCGTCGTCTACGGACGTCTTAGAAATTTTCTGCCTGCTGTTCACGGGAGGCACCCAGCAAGGGAACCTTACCGATGTAATGGATGCCGAGGGCGAGCAAGAGTCCCATTGCGCAGGCGCCCAGGCCTGCCCACAAAACGGCGTGCGAAACTGCCTGCGTGATCACGGATTCAGCAACCACGGTAAGCAGGAAGACTGCTCCCAATGCGGGAAACAGGCCGCCCAGAATCAAGTTCGCTACATTTTTCAGTAATACCTTTCGATACTGCCAGACGGCAGCAATCGCCGTCAGGGCATAAAACAAGGAAGAGATGATACCCAAAGCACCCGCAATATCCGAAAGGACATCACGGGTTCCGCCAGCTTCAAATACAGTCAGAAAAAGAAAAACCAGATTCACTCCTCCCATGAATAGGGTGACTGCCCAAGGGCTGCCCGTTCTGGGATGAACGACTTTGAAGAACGCAGGCATAACGCGGTCCTCGGCCATGGCAAAACCAAGCCGCGAAGAAGATAGAACCGCAACTTGCAGACATGCGATGGTTCCCAGCAATACGACAAGACTCAGGACGAGGGAACCTGGTCCAGGCAAGAGGCGAGCGGCAATGACGGCCAACGAATTTCCAGCGGAGCTTTCCAGAGCCGACCGACTCACCGCTCCCTGGTACGCGAACGTGATGATGCAATAGACGAAAAGAAGAATCACGACGCTTGCTACGGCAGCGCGTCCGGGATTGGTTTCCTTTTCCTTGGTCTCTTCGTTGACATAAATCGCGGCATCCCAACCTGAATACATGAATACGGCAACCAGGGTTCCCGCGAAAAATCCTTTTGCTCCCCCGGCGCCAGAAAGAGTGAACCATGCCCCGGTCACGGGCGACGCAACCCCGCCCGAGATCAGTCCTCTGATTCCCAGAAGAACAAAGAAGGCAAGAACGAGATATTCAAAGATTGCAAGCACCTTCTGAAAGCGGGCGGCGATCTCGATGCCAGAAAGCAAGAGAAGAGTAACAAGGACATTCCACATAGCGCCTACGGCAATGACAGCCAGTTTACGGCCTACCAGGCTCGGCGCCAGCAGCTGAAGCGTGTACGTGCCCGCAGGCACAGTCATGCTGGTGGTGCCAAGTGTGTAATACATAATGATCATCCAACCGGCAACGAAACCAAGATACGGATGCAATGCTTTTGAGACCCATGTGTAGGTCGCTCCGGAACTCTGGTCCCAACGGTTGAGCCGCTGATAACCCAGCGCAATTCCCAGCATTGGCACAAACGCGCAAGCGATGGGAAGCAGACCGGCATAGTTCGAAGCCACGACCAGCGCGGGCAAAGCGACCGCCATTGTTTGAGCCGGAGCGGAACTCGCCAATCCCAAAATGATGGCATCGCTCAGAGAAAGCACGTTGGCTTTCAGATGGCTGGAGGAGGAAGTCACATTGGGCGTGGAAGTCGGCATGCTCTGGTATCGCTTTGTCAGTCTTTATCCTTGCTTAGTCAATGAGCGCTTAATTTTCCATCATGCATGCCAATATTCCTGACGAACAGTCAGAGACTTCACCCTGTCTGTGCGGACGCGGTATCCGAGGCCTGGCGTATCGGGAACACGTATTGTGCCAGCAGGACCTACTTCAACCTCAGGTTCAATGATGTCTTCATCCCAATACCGCTGGCTCGCGGAAACATCCCCCGGCAATACAAATCCCGGAAGTGCTGACATCGCAACGTTGTGGGCACGTCCGATGCCGGATTCCAACATCCCGCCACACCAGACTGGGATGGAGTGCTGCAGGCAAACATCATGCACCCTCTTGGCACTCGTATGTCCTCCCACACGGCCGAGTTTGATGTTGATGATGCGGCATGCTTCAAGTTTGATCGCAGCGTCTGCATGGGAATGGTTGTGAATACATTCATCAAGACAGATGGGGGTCTGCAACTGAGCTTGCAGCAACGAATGGTGGAAAATGTCATCCCAGGCCAGCGGTTGCTCGATCATGAGGAGTTGGTATTGATCAAACCGCTTGAGGACGGGCAAATCTTCCAAGCGATAAGCGGAATTTGCGTCAACCGTGAGAGTGATCTTCGGGAATTCGCGCCGAACCGCCGAGACGACATCAATATCTTTTCCAGGTTTGATTTTGAGTTTGATTCTCTGATATCCCGCCTGCAACTCTTGGCCGATTTTTGAAAGAAGGTCATCGATAGAGGACTGAATTCCAATCGAAACGCCGCAGGCGATCTCCTGCCTGCTGCCTCCCAGCAATTTCGCCAACGGCAATCTCTTTTGCTGGGCTTCGATATCCCAAAGCGCGTTTTCCACGCCCGCCTTGGCCATTTCGTGCCCGCGAATGGCAGCCAGAAGGTCAGGCATCTCCGATGGACTCCCAACGTCCTTGCCAATGAGGGATGGAACAATGAAATCTTTGGTGATGTGCCAGGCCGTATCAGTAGTCTCGGCATTGTAGAAGGGGTCTTCGGCGGCAGTAATCTCACCCCAACCGCGAAGCCCATTGGCCGAAACCTCGATCAACAGAATCCGTCGATCCCA
>DAIDGW010000093.1 GCA_027452245.1 Acidobacteriaceae bacterium | reverse complement strand
CATTGGTTCTAAACCCGATACGTGAATGCCGGAGCCGTTCCACGGTACAATCAAGAAGGCATCGGGGCGTAGCGCAGTCTGGTAGCGCATCTGCTTTGGGAGCAGAGGGTCGGGGGTTCGAATCCCTCCGCCCCGACCATTACAAATCATAGATATTCCAAGCGATATGGCCGATTCTGGCCACGCATCTGCTTTTTGCCGCTACATAAGTGTCGATGATTTTGTAGCGGTCGCCGCTGGACTGCGCCCCTCGCAGAATCCCCTTCGCAAATCACGGAGCGATCTGCTATGCAGTTTTAGCGTGACAATCCATAGTTTGTCATTCATACGTTGCGCATGTGATTAACTCCGGATCACCCAGCGATAGCTCTTGTGCGATTCAGCCGTTGTCTGTCCTCCTTCTTTAGCACCGACTCGCTCACCGATCTCACATTGTCGATCTGCATACGTAGCTCGCCTATCAAACTCTTTTCAGGAACGCCCAGATCGCCATCTCGGATATAGAAGCACGTATGGCCCGGATTTTGTAAAAACAGCGGAAACCATCCGAAGATGAAGTGCAAATCATCGATGGCGATGATCCTCAACACTGGCATACAACGATACTCGCAAACCACAACGCGCTCGGCATACGGAATTGCCGCGGCTATGATGCTTTCTGCGAGGGAGTGAAGGAATTCTTCATAGGAATCTCGCGCGGAATCGGATACCTGATCCCACAGTTCGAAGGCGCGCTTCTCAGCGTTCAATTTGGGCTTCGTCTGTGCTTCACGTCGGCGTTGCGCGCCGAAATCCATCTCAGGACTCGCCATAAAGATTTCTAAATTCGCAATCAGTGGATGATTTCTCGAACGGGCTCGCAGCGCCGACCCGAGACGGCCGTACTCGCCAAGGTAGCTGTCGATGATGAGAACGGAATGTTCGGCGCGGGCAATGAAACGGTCTGCATGTCCCCAGTCATGAAATACACGGATCGAGCTTTCAAATGTCCGCAGGCCTGGAGCAATCACTTCGAGCGACACTTCCAATGCGCGTGCGATTTTGGCAAGGTTTCTTACCTGGAGCGATTGGCTGCGCTCGGCTCTTTTCACTGTGCTAGCGCTCACGTCGGCGGCGCGAGCTAGATATTCCGGGCTCCAGCCCTTAATCTTCCTCAGTTTGCGAATTTCTGAGCCGTTGGGCTTCTCGTATGCGTTAGTCATTCCCATTGGATGTCCCTCAGATAGATACCATTTTAAGCCCAATATCGACCCTCTTTGACCCTATGACCCCATTCTTGTCCCAGGATTTCGCGAGTTTCAGGCGCAAAATCAGATACATAGAAAATGGCCGTGCTGTAGCGAGCACGGCCAGGCTCTGAAGGGAGGTAGTATGAAGGACCACCTGCCATCAGTTGGGGGTTTGCCCCAGCCCATAATAGAGAACGTATTTGCAATCAATAAGTTACGCAGAAAGACTTGTGACGGTCTGCCAATCCCATGCAGCCAGAATAGAGATGACGCATTTGAGGCCCTACGGTGCGAGTGCTGCCGGGGCTCATTCTTGATGAACGCCGGCTTCACTTTCCTCGACAACTTCTACTGCGATAGCTGCTACCGGGAGCTTGCAGTGGAAGGAGGCTTCTGGCATGGCGACAGATAGAGCCATTTCAATCGAGCCTGGTGCGAGGGAGTTGTTTTGCCTACGGATGTCCGTTCCCACCCTTGCGGCCCTGCGGGATAGCGGGTATAGGATCGCGGTTGGGAATTTTCCGGATGACCGTACGGCAGAGCGCTGGGTGGCATTCTCCGCCGCCGACATAATTCTCGTCGATGTTACGGCTTGCGGCAAAGAGAGCGCTGAGGCTATTCGGAAGCTCCGGTCTGCACTGTGCCTGGTCGGTTCTGCGTCGCGGATTCTTTGTTTTTCAACGACCCGACGCAACCCGCGTTTCGCAATAGAACTCGGAAAATGTGGGGCTCGCTACGCGCGCGTCGACGGCATAGGAATGCTCATTGAGGCTATCGAGATTCTTGGTGCCGAGATGAGCGAACTTGAGCGGCATGGACCGTGCTTCCTGGTCGTGCATCGTTTCTCGAATGGGACTTGCGTTCCGGGCGAGGAAATCGGGGGCATCGAGTTGCTGCGAGGCGGCGAACGCTACCAACTTCGGCTTGCTTTGAGTCAACGCTTCGTCTTCAACCTACTGGCGGAAAACCGAGCGCTTGCACTCGATGCATTCCAGATCGCCGCTGGCTTGAGCAGTCACTTCTATCGTGAGCATGGTCGGAATGCGGGGATACGGCAGACAGTGAAGGTTCGGGTAGCGACGGTGAAGGTGATCGTGGCACGCATCCGGAAGGCGATGGCTGGAGCTTTCAAAGAAGCGGGCGTTGTCTGTGATCCATACGAGGTGCTTCGCACCGTTACCGCCGAAGGGAGTAGCCGTGCGTTGTACCGGTTGCATGCTGATATTCGTCTGGAACACAGGCTGCGATGAACGAGAAATGCAGCAATAAGTAACCTTTTGTTTTGTTTACACTTCACACAATGAATCGAGGAAACGATACGATGAACAATCGCAACTGGTACGAACCGTATATCACATCCTGGGGAACCGAAGCGCCATCACAGTTCTCCGAAGTTCTGGCAAGGACCATTCCCATTGAGGCGGGCAGGACGAGGCTGCTCGATATCGGCTGTGGCTCTGGCATTATTGGCATCTACTGCCTGATCGAGAAGAAATCCCAATCCGTCACTTTCACTGATATTGCGCCGATCTGGATCGACATAGCCCGCAGCAACGTCGATCTAAAAGTACACGATGGCTTGATCGAGCCCTCGCAGACAAAGTTCCTCGAAGCAACGGAGTTGACTTCCATTCCCTATGACGAAGTCGCCCAGCACGATCTCGTGTCTTTCAATCCGCCGCAGTTGCCGTATGCGTATGTGGACGAAGCAACGCGGCAGAAGATCGACAGCGACCCCATCGAACGGAGTTTCCGACGCGGCGGTGAGTCCGGGCTTGAAATCGTAAGTATGTTCTTCACCTGGTATGCCAGCCTGCCCATGCCCAAACCCGACGCAGTTATTTTGCTGTCGTCGTTTCTAGGTCGAAGGAACATAGAAAGTGCAATGTCGATTTCCGGACTGACACCGAGAGAGGCACCGATAGAGTCAAACGCAACGCTGCGGTCGATGTTCTGGGAATATGCGGAACGGTTCTCAAACTCACCATCGGAGATGGAGGATCGGTCGATCCGCAAGGTAAATGGTGTCTGGCATAAAAAGCTGCTGACCTACCGGCTCACCAATCAGCGATAGCGAGAAAAGCAGAAAGAACGCCCTTCGACAGTTTCTGTCGAAGGGCACAAATATTGCTGCGAGCTTTCAAGCGTCGGGCCCGAGAAAAAGGATGACCTGGTTGTTGAACTTGAAGACGTAATTGTCGGCAACCGCCGCGACCCAGGGGACGCGCTCCTCGTCCTCGTAGCCCATTCCGAGGAACACGAGACGTCCATCCCTGGAGTCCCGAATCGGCTCGTGCATTACGAAAACGTCGGCGAAGTAGCGTTCACGGACCATCCGTTCCATGAGTAGCAAGGCGGACCTGGGTGATGCCCTTCTCACGCTGCCATTCTGGCGAGCCGCGGCATCGTACGCAAGTTGCACGCTTGCCCGTGTATCTTGCGGAAGCTCGCTGCCGACGGTAGCGAGGAAGTGATACGGGGTTCCGGGCGGAGGAACGGGGTGGTCATCGTCGTTGAGCAGGTGTTTGATTAAAACCGCAACATGATGAGTTTCTAACGCGGCGATGATTTCCTGATTCGTTCGCCCATCGTCGCGAATGTCTCGGAATGCGGCAGGAAGCGGTCCGATATGCATAGCTACTGTCTCCTCTGCTGTAGTTACAGCTCGCCACGGGCAATCTACAGAATGAAGAAAACACGGTTGACGAGGATTCGAAGAGCCAACGTAGAAATGGCCGAACGGGGGTGCGAGGCCGCCAAGCCAGAACAACGATAAGAGGTGTCTGCAGGGAGCTGTAACCGAGCGAAGAAATTCGCCCGAATTAAGGAGTAGAAGGAACCTCGATAATCGTACAGTCTTACTTCACGTTAGGCAAGAACGTATAACTTGATCGGCGTGGAAACGATGATCGCTCGCCGCCACCTCCCCATATTTATATCCTGGCGGGCAGGGTAGCAACGTCCGGCCCCGCGTCGGAATTCTGCCGAGACGAGCTTCGATCAGTTAACAGCGGATGCACCTCGATATGGTCGTCTGTGCAGTAGATTTCAAGAGTCAATACACACTCGGCGCTTTGGAGACATTGAAATCACTGGACACACCCGTTTGTGGCATCCTAGCGAGGTGAAACGTGGCTGCGAAACCCGGCATGAGATGCAGAATTCCCCACCTATTCCAATCTTGTCTTCTTGTTAGACTGACAAAAAAGGTCGACCAACACAGAGTGCTCTTTGACAGATGAAAGAATCGCATCTTGCGAGCTACATCAGTTCTCACCGGAAACGTGCGGGGTTAAACCAAAAGGAACTCGGCAACCTCCTCGGATATCCGGATGAGGGGCCGGTTTCGCGCCACGAGCGGTTGCGGTCGATTCCGCCGCTCTACATCGCTCTCGGCTACCAAGCAATTTTCCACGTTCCGGTTGCGGAGCTCTTTCCGGCAGCATACGACAATATAAGGGAATCCATCGAGGCGCGCCTCCAGGAAATGAGGCGCGATCTTGAACAGTCAAGCGCCAAGGGCCGACAGGCGGCGAGAATCGCCCGCAAGCTGCTGTGGATGTGGGAACGGGAAAACCAAGAGCCAACACACCACAGTTATGCGGAAGAATCTCAGTAGTAAAAGGATCCTCGGGATTTCCCTCCGTTCGCAACGCCTCGGTTTCGCGGTCATTGAAGGCTTGGTGGAACTGATCCATTGGGGCATGGTCTATTACGAAAAGAACGAGAGAGTTCGGGTCGAAGCGGCGGCAGGACGGGTAGCAGCCCTACTGGAACGTTTTGCGCCTTCCATTGTGGCCATCGAAAAATCGCGGACAGCAAAGGCGCTCAATCCTGAGCACGTGGAATTGCTCTATCGGAGTATCCGACGAGAAGCGTCCAACTTATCCGCCTCAACGTTGCTGTTTACGCGGAGCAAAGTCCGCGAGGCATTTCAAGATTTCGGAGTCAAGTCCAAGGATGAGATCGCAGCGTTACTCACCCGGATGTTCCCTGAGTTGCAACCCAGCCTACCGCCCAAGCGAAAGTTGTGGGAGCCGGAACACTTTTCGATGCCGATGTTCGATGCAGTCGCGCTTGCAGTGGCGTGCTGGCGGCGTAAACGCTTTCTAGAATGAGTGGGCGCAACAAAGCAACCTGGTTGCGCCCTGCCGCCGGCCTCTCGGTGACGAATAGACGAATGACTCGTCCGTCACACCTTGAGAGGCCGACGGGAGGGCGACAAGCTGGGAGTTACGCTTGCCTCAATTGGATCACGCCCCCTGAGAGATCATAGTCAAGACGCGTATCTCCTCTGCTAATTGGTGCCAACTCTCGAAGGTGTGGTGTACCAAACTTGTATTTGAGAGTCTTGATGTTCCGATAAGCGAGAAAATACGGCCCCTTTGGGCGGTTCCAACTCTTCCGAAAATATATCCCCGGGGAAGCGTAAGCAGTTGGAACCGTTTGCGATTTTCGATGGACAGTGATTTCCAAAGAGACGCGAGATCGCTCAGTTGAATGCGGAGCGCCTCGAGTTCTGACACGACGGAATCGATCTCAGGGAGCGGTCCGCTGATCTCGCCCTCCAGTTCAGCGATCCGGCTGGAGAGAATTGCCCTTTGCGTCCTGAATTCCTCGACAGTCAACAGGCCCTCCATCTTGAGTTGCAAGAGCTGTCCGAACTGTTCTTTGACGCGCTTCAGTTCGTCGCGTCGCCGCTCCTGGGTTAAATACTGCGAAGCGGTAGCAGTCTCGCCGATTTGTCTGACCGCCTCTCTGAGGTGGTCAAACGTGTGAGAATTGGCGCTGGTTTCCATGAGAAAGGCCTCAAATTCCAGGTGAACATCCCCCAATGGATAGCTGCGCCGGTTGTCGCAGTTCCGGCGAAAGCAGCGGTAGTACGGATAACGCGCCGACCTTCCGCGCGAAAATGCGCCCGTGAGCGTCGCTTCGCAGTTGGCGCACCGTACGAATGTGCGCAGCGGGAACTCTGTGCGGACAGAAATATGGGGTACGGAACGATTGCGGCCCGCAACAATCTGCTGAATGGCGGTGAAAGTCTTTTGGCTGATCATTGGCAGATGCTTGCCGGGAAACCGCTCACCGCTCCACGGATCACGCACTACCCCGGCGTAGAACTCGTCGGAGAGCATGTAATCGACGGTTTGAGGGGCAAGTAATCTGCCGCGACGAGCGCGAAGACCGCGCTCAATGAAGAGCCGCTGTAAACCAGCTTTGGTTAGATGTCCGGTTGCAAACTCTTCAAAACCTTTCCGAATGATGCCGAATGCCGGTTGATCCGGCACGTCGGGCAAGGCCTTCTTTGCACCGGGCCGGTTTGCGCTCTTGTAGCCAAGAGGCGGTTTCCAAGGAAAGATCCCTTCCTGGATTTTTCGTCGCATACCCTGCGTGCAGCGCGCCGCCCTGATGTCGTTGTCGAACTGGGCAAATCCAGCGAGGATGGTTTCAAGGAGTTTGCCTTCCGGTTTCGTATCGATAGGCTCGGTGACCGAAACCACGCTAATGCCCTGCTTCATCAGGCCCGCCTTGATACTGAAGTGGTCGCCCACGTTTCGCGCGAGTCGATCTACCTTCCAGACGAGCAACTGCTCGACGCCATTCTCCCGTTTAGCACAGAAGGCGAGCATCTCAAGTAATTGAGGCCGATCGGCGAACTTCGCCGATTCGCCTCGCTCAATGAACACGCGCAGGACAGTTAAATGGTTACGGTCCGCGTACTCCTTACAGGCGAGTTGTTGGGATTCCAGACTGGTGCCGTCTACCTGTTCTTTTGAGGACACACGGCAATAGATGACAGCATTCATGCTTGCTGTATTTTTGTAGATTTCTTTTTCGACCTTTCCTTCAGCGTAGGAGATTGGCGGCCACTGTCAACAAACGGTGCGGCGCCATAAGCTTTGGCATCCCGTTGTCTGGACGAGAAATGATCGTAGAGCAACTGCGCCCATGATTGAAGTTCGCGCTCGAGCTCAGGATCGCTATGCTCGCAGAGAGGACATCCCTTTCGATACTCAATAGCGTCTACCGCTTTTGGGTTTTGTTTTACATTCCGATCCAACATCCGCCTGAGTGTGGACGAAAACAAGAGCGAGGCATAGGAGAGGAAACCTGCACGGCGGCACATCCGGCAACGCTAACCCGCTACGAAATGCAGGAGTCACCGTCTATCGTTCCGCGCTATCCGGCGTATGGTCATCATGGGCCGTTCGACGGGTGTCAGCCGCTGAGGAGCGAAGGCGGCGGTCACGCAATCCCCAAGAGGATTGCGGGATCTTCCCCCGTGCTCGGGAAGGACGAACGGCCCTTCTTTCTTGCTCGCTGGTGGTAATTCGTCTTTTCTGCGACCTACGCATCGTCGAGAAACCTGGCGCAGAATGCAGTTTTCCCTTTCTACCGCTTCCTTGGTGCAAGCGTAGGATGATCAGGCGTTTCGGCACATAAAGGTCGAGCCGGAACGGAACGCATCTCCCACCCCCTTCCATCCATGCGAGGACCACTGGCGTACATAGGCGGCAAACGCGCGATCGCGAAGAAAATCGTCGCCCTGCTCCCGGATTGCCAGACGTATGTGGAACCGTTCGCCGGAGGCGCGCAGGTGTTTTTTCAGAAGGAGCCGTCCAAAGTTGAAGTCTTAAATGATCTCGACGGCGATCTCATGAACATCTTTCGCGTTTGCCAGGAGCACTACGAAGAGCTCATCCGCTACATGCGGTCCATGCTCGTGAGTCGCAGATGGTTCGATCTGCTCCTCGCCACGAACCCCGAGACGCTCACCGACATCCAGCGTGCGGCGCGGCGGCTCTACCTCCAGAAGAACAGCTACGCAGGACGCGTGGAGCATCAGAACTTGCGAACGGGTATCGTGCAGCCGCCGAGCTTCAACCCCGAGCGGATTCCGGACCTTATCACGGAAACGCACTATCGGCTCGCCCGGGTGATGCTCGAATGCCTCCCGTACGAAAAGGTGCTTGCGAAGTATGACGGACCGAAGACGCTCTTCTATCTCGACCCGCCGTACTTCGGTATCAGCCTCTATAAGTTCAACCTCGCCCCCGACGATTTCCGCCGCATGGCGGAGATGCTCGGCGCACTGAGGGGGAAATTCGTGCTTTCACTGAATGACGTTCCTGACGTGCGCGCGATCTTCCGGGAATTCCATATCCGCACAATAGAAATGCCGTACACCGCCCAGAAGACAGCGGGACGCAGATACCGGGAAGTGCTCATCACCAATTTCGCCAAGCCCGCCTGAAAACCGGGTCAACAAGATTCGGACAGGAAGTTCTGCGAGGCAAGTTGTTGATCCCTAGTGACTTCTGTGCGGCTTCCTCCCGCGCTGTTACCGATTTTGAATTGCGCCCATCCACACTATCCCCGTGATTCGCATCCTCGAACAATTCGTTATCGCGTTGTGGAACCGGCTCCAAGGCCGCCGCACACGCCCGGCGAACGATTCCGCCGGAGCGCTCACCCTCGGGTTTCGCGTGGTCGAAGGGCAAGTCACGAACCGTCGCGTCGGTCTCTCGCCAACGCGACGCACCATGCATGTCGCACTCTTCGGGAAGACCGGCAGCGGCAAGAGTTCCAGCCTGAAATATGCCTGTCTCCAGGACATCCGGGCCGGACGGGGCTGCTTCTTCCTTGACCTCCACGGCGACGCGACACCATTCCTCCTGAGTGCGATTGCCGCCGAGGAATGGCGGCGGCGCGAGCACCTGAGTGATCGGGTAATCGTGATCTCGCCCTCGGACCCGGAGATGTCGGTCGGCCTCAATCCGCTGGAAAGCATCGGGGGCGACTTCATCCGCAGCGCCGAATTCTCCGAGATCCTCAAGCAGCGATACAACCTGGACTATTTGGGTGCCCGTACCGACGAATTGCTGCGCAATGCGCTCTTCGTGCTCTCGGCGAACGGGCTGACGCTCCTCGAACTCGGACCGCTCTTGAGCAACGCACCGTTCCGGTCAACCTGCCTTGCCCGCACGCCGAACGCGGAAGTGAGGGCGTACTTCGAGAACCGCTTCGGGCAGGCGAGCGAGCCGATGAAGGCCACGATGAGGGAGCCGATTCTCAACAAAACGTCGGCGTTCACCGCCGATCCGCGATTCCGGCATATCGTCGGCCAAACGCGCTCGACGTTTTCTATGAAGGACGCGATGGACGGGAACTGCATTGTCATCGCGCACCTTCCCAAGGGAGAACTCGGCAGTCAAGCGCTCACCTTCGCAAGTCTGCTCTTCACGGTCGTTAAGAATGCCATCTTCATGCGGACGCGGAGATCGCTCTTCCCGGTGTACCTCGATGAAATGCAGAACCTCGTTGCGCAATCGACCGACGTGGAGACCGTGCTCTCGGAGGCGCGGAAGTTCGGCGTCGGCATCGTCGCCGCCACTCAGTTCATCGACCAGTATCCGGCGTCCATGCGGTCGGCGATCCTCTCGGTCGCGAGCCATCTTTGCTTCCAGCTTTCGAGCGCCGACGCCGCGACGGTCGCCCAGATGTTCGACGGCGGCAAGTCGCTCGCCGAGCAGCTCAAGAACCTGCCGCAGCGCCATTTCATTCTGAAGAGCGGCGCGGATCACTGGGTCGAAGGTTGCGTGCCTCGCGTGGAAGAGCCGGACACGAATTACGCCGAACTCATGAGGCGTTCCCGCGCACGCTATGCCCGGCAGCGCGCCGAGATTGAGCGCGACATTGCCGAACGCCACGCCATGCTCACCAAAACCACTCACGAGGCACTCCATGACTGGGACTGACCCGAAACACCAAACGGGGATCATCCTGCAGCAGCGAGATATTGATCTCCTGCGGGAACTCGCCGTGATACGCGTCGCGGATCGAGAGCAGGTAAAGACTGCGGCGCGGTTCATGAGCACGACCCGCGTGAACACGCGACTCCTCGCACTCACCCGCGCGGGGTTGCTGCGGAGGTTCTTCCTGGGCTCGGGCGGAGGGCGGAAGGCCATCTACGCGCTCTCCCAAAAGGGTGCGAAGGTGATCCATGTTCCCTGCCGGGGCCCCCGGCGGCGGCAAGACGAAACCCTCGTCGCCGATCTCTTCATCCAGCACCAGCTCACGGTGAACTCGGTGTACTGCAACCTGAAGTTCGGCACGATTCCCGTGGCGGACGTGCAATTCGTGAACTGGGTCGCCTTCGACGAGCCGCTCACAAATGCGCTGAAGCTCATCCCGGACGGGTACGTCGAGTTCAAGACTCCTTCCGGTATCGACGCGTCGTTTGTCGAGGTGGACCTGGGACACGAGGTGCTCTCGGTCTGGAAGGAAAAGGCGCGGCAGTACCTCCAGCTTGCCGTATCCGGCGAGTACACGCGGCTTTTCCGGAACGCCCGTTTCCGCGTGCTCGTCCTCACCAATTCGGAACGCCGGATGCATTCGCTGCGCAACCTTCTCGCTGGAATGACCCAGAAGATTTTCTGGTTCGCACCGCTTGATCGCGTTGCGGGAGAACAATTCTTCGCCGCCGTATGGGGCCGCCCGGTGGGGGAGACCAATCAACCACTCTTCGGATCATCACGATGAAGTACTGCTACCAATGCGGAAAGATGACGGCGGGCGAACCGCTCTATTGCGGTACCTGCGGTCGGACCTACGATGTGAAGCTCTGCCCGCGCCACCACGTGAACCCGCGTGGCGCAGAGGTGTGCTCGAAGTGCGGAAGCCGGGAACTCTCCACCCCGCAGCCGAAGATTCCCGCAGCCATCCAGCTTCTCGGTCTCCTCGTGCGCCTGGGACTCGGGCTCCTCCTCGCCTACGCATCGCTCTCGCTCATCGTAGCCCTCATTCGTTCCCCCGAGGTGCGCCAGCTCCTTGCCGCATTCGGCATTCTCTTGGCGGTTCTCTGGGGACTGTGGATGAAACTCCCCGACTGGTTCAGGGAAGCACTCCATGAATTCATGAGGTTCAGAGGTCGCAACCATGACGAATGAATTGCATGTGCCAGAGAAGCGCGAGTTGGGTTTTGCCGATGTGCGCAACCCTGCGGATTCATTGGATATTCCGCGCGACCGCCTCGGGCAGCAGTACCCGCACCATTACCCGCAAGCGAATGACGCCCTCGGCGAACCGCTCACTATCCGCGAAGTGGCCCGGCTTCTCGGCTGCTCGGATTGGACGGTACGCCACACCTACCTGCCGAAGGGCCTGCCGTATCTCCGTTCAGGGCCCCTTGGCAAATTGATCTTCTACCGCAATCAGGTCGTGCAATGGATTCTTGAACACCAACGGAAAGGAGGGAAATAACATCGTGTCGCTCTACAAGCGCAATTCGGTCTGGTGGGCTTCCATCTTCATCGATGGCGTCCGTCATTGCGAGTCCACTGGAACCTCGAATCGGCGCAAGGCAGAGCAGATCGAGCGGCAACTTCGGGAAGGACTCAACGACGCGCGGCACCGCTTGCCCCACGTAAACCCTGATCTGACGTTCGGCGCGCTCGCTGCCCGCTTCATTGCGGACGGGATGAGCACGCCGTATTCCGTGGACCGTCTCCAGCACCTTTTGCCGTTCTTTTCGGACCTTCTCGCGCGGGATATAAACCAGTCTGTCACGCGGAAGTACCGGCAGGAACGGTATGCGCAGAACAAGTCACTCAAACCCGCAACCGTCAACCGCGATCTTTCGGTGCTCCGCCGGGTGCTCAATTGGGGAGTCGAGGAGAGCATTCTCTCTGTGAATCCTCTTGGGCGATTGCGGATGGAGCGGGAACGCAGAACCAAGCGCCCCGTCATGAGTCTCCGCGAAGAGCGCCTGCTCATCGCGGCGGCACCGGAACACCTCAAGCGGATCATCCGCTGCGCGCTTGATACCGGGATGCGCAGAGGAGAGATCCTCGCAGAGCGATGGGAGGATGTTGATTTCGACAACCGCATCCTCCACGTCACCCACTCGAAAACCCCGGAAGGCGAGGCGCGGGACGTGCCGCTCACCACTGCTCTCTACCAGTTGCTCCTTACCTTTCGGCGGGAGCGTGGCCCGGTCTTCACCTACGACGGCAACGCCATCAAGCTCGTGAAGACCACGTGGGCGTCCAGCCTGCGCCGCGCGGGCATCCGCCACTTTCGGTTCCACGATCTGCGGCACACCGCGAACACGCGGATGATGCTCGCGGGCGTGCTCCAGGAGGTGCGCAGGGAACTTCTCGGCCACACGTCACGCCGGTCGCGCGACGTGAATGACCGCTACGTCCAGATCGAGCTGCCGGAGAAGCGCGACGCGATGCGCAAGCTCGAAGTCTGGTTGGAAAGCCAGGAACGCTCGCTCCAAGCGGAGAACGCAGTTCCCTTACTTCTCCCTTCACCTCAACCACCAACCGCAACTATGGAGAACCCGCACCATGACGGAACCCAACCGCAATCCACAACCCTCTGACCTCGACGACGCGCTCCGCCGTCTCGTGCTCGCCCGCGCGAGCGCGATCAACGGCAAGCTCCTTGCTCAGCTGAGCACCGTCTCGGACGATCTCGATGCGGGAGGCCATCGCGCCGCCCTCGGCGGCCTCGACGGCATCGAACGCGAGATTGCAACCATACGCAGTTTCCTGCTCCTGCTCTCGTAGCTGGAGCCCGGCTCTTTCACAACCAAACCATACGCACAAGGAGGCGTCATGAGTCCAAAACCAGTAGCCGCACCAGAACCCTTAACCGGCCGCAAGCCGTGGGTCAAGAAGACCCCGGTCGAGGTCGTCCTCGAACAGATCGGCAAGCAGGAAGAGAAAGTCGCCGAAATGCGCGAGGAACTCGCCCACGAGGAGCGCGAGCTTGCCAAGTTGCAGCAGGCCCGCAAGGTTCTCGAAGCCCAATAGCCCACGGGGAGTTGTCCATCAAGGATAGCTCCCCGTTTTCATACCGAAGGAGACGGATATGACCACCGTAGGACGCACCCGGAATGAAACACGATCCAAGCCACGGCAGCTTGAATCGCTCGCCTTTTATCTGGGGGCGCATGGGATCGAACCCGCGCCCGTCATGGAGGAGATCGAGGCCCGCTTGAATCAGGAGACCTCCGAAGAGAAGCAGGAGCCACTCCGCAACCTCCACGCCCTTGAGGCAAAACTCCAAGAGGTGCGCAAGGAGCGCCCCGAAGCGGAGGCGCTCTGGCAGCGCATCCGCAAGGAACTCGGCGATACTCCGCCGCCGTTCTTTCACGCCATTGTGATGGCGGTCTTCGCGTGCTTCGCGCTCGTGCTCGACACGCTGTTTCTCGCGCCCACGATGGATATCCTGAATATCGCCGACCCTGCCCTCCAGTATCTCGCTGCGGCCGGCGTCGCGGCAGTGTGCACGGGGATTTTCGAACTCTCCGCGTGGCACTTCGTGAAGGCGAAGAACGCCGCCCAAAAGCGCAGTGCCCTGGTTTCGGGCGGGATGGGCGTGTTCAGCCTCGTCGTCTGGGGTCTCCTACGGGGTCACCAGCTTCAGTTTGTTGCCGGGCTTGCCGGGAATCCTCTCGGTGATTTCCTCGGCGCACATCCGTTCCTCGCCTCGGTGTTCTTCATCTTCATCACGCTCGCAACGCCTATGGTCGGCGCAGTCGCACTTCTGCACGGCTGGAGTGAGTTCTCGGCAGCGCGGACGTGGCGGCGCGTCCGGGAGCGATTCGAGACGCTCCGCACCGCTGAAGTCACCCTTGCCAGGCAGGTACAGGCCGAAACAGAGCTCCTTGCGGAATTCGACAAGCGCAAAGCAGAGGAGTGCCGGGAATGGAAGTCGGTCTTCGCGTATTTCTACGAGCGCGGGCAGCGCAATGGGGCTCGGCGCGAGACTCTCTGGTCGGTCCTTCTCAAGAGTGCGGCGGGGTCTCTTATTGCAATACCGCTCGCATTCCTGATCCCCGCCGCATGGTTCTCCGCGCAGCTCGCTATCCCGGTCATTCCCGGCGTAGCCCTCTTCGCATACTTCAACCGTCGCCGGTACCACCCAAGCCACGAGCGCTACCTCGAAGCTGAAAACACGCAGTTTGCGGTGATTCCCGATGCGCCGAAGCCGCGCGAGATTCACGCGCCGCAGCCGCGCCTTCTCTCGAAAGGAGACCCGTCATGAAGCGTCTACATATTTCTGCCCTGCTCCTGCTCGCCGCAGTCACCGGATGTTCCCACCGTGTGCCGACAGCGACGGTGGAGTTGATCGACACGAGCCTGAGCATCACGCCGCACGCCGAAGCAGCTGCCCTTAATGCAGTGAAGGGTCAAATTTCAAGCCTGGGGCGCGGCGATGCGCTCATCCTCATCCCCATTACCGGGGACGCCGAAAACGACACTGGCGGCCATATCTTGCGCATTCAGGCGCCGACCACGCGCGAACCCTACGACGCCGACCTGCAACGTTTTCGGGAGAATGCCCGAAAGCAGTTTTCTAACTGGGTTGCGACGGTCCGGGCCGAGCCGAACCGAACGGATATTCTAGGGGCCCTTGATGCTGCCCGGCAGGAACTCAGCGCGCTACCCCAGGGAAATATCCGTCGGCTCGTTGTCGTGAGCGATTTCATCGAAGACGACGGCACCTACCTTTTCACCTCCGACCGTTCCCTCGTAAGTCCGACCCGCGCCAGAGTGCTCGCCGCGCGCCTTCGCGCTGAGCACAGATTCACGTTGCCCGGGGTGACCCTTTGCCTCGGTCGCCTTGAAAGCAGCGACTTCGCGCCGCTTTCGGTTACACGCAAGAACACCATTCAAACGTTCTGGGCCGCATATTTCACCGAGAGAGGCCAGTCGCCCGAGATCCACTTCGACGGCGCGGGGATGCTCGAAGATGCCGGGCGGGAATGTGCTGCCAGCAAATGAATGCGTTCATCAAGGGAGTGGAATGGAGGCGAGATTCATGATCGCAGGAAGCGTTCTGAACAGCGTGACGGCTATTGTCGGTATGTTTGCCACCATCGTCATCATCGTGATGGGCATCGGCCTGATACTTGGCATATTGAAGCCCGCCGACGCCCTTAAGCGCATCGGCACAATTCTCGGGACTGTTGTCGCGCTCATCGTCCTCACAAACCTTCTTGTAAACACGTGGACTCACATCTCTGCGTGGCAGCAGCTTTCGCTCATCGCAATCGGACTCATGCTTCTATTTCGTCTTGGCTCGCGAAAAGAAACACGGCACCGATCCGGCGATTGAACCAGTCCATTGCTTTCACCGTGGTGCATGACGCCGGGAGATCGCTGATGATTCTTTACACAAACCCCTTATTTTTCTATACTTTTCATGAATCACAACGAGGCCATGCCACCAGCAACCCCCTCCAATTCCGAGTGGCTCACACGCAAACTTCTTATCGATGGCAAGCTCAAGGCCGCCGGTTGGAGCGTGGTTCTTTTTGTCCCGGAAAAACCACTCGCATCGTTTGAGAAGTGCGCGATTGAGGAGTTTCCGACCGCCAACGGTCCGGCGGACTACGCACTCTGCATGGGTGGCCAGATCGTCGGGATCGTGGAGGCGAAGAAGCTCACGCTCGGACCCCAGAACGTACTCTCCCAAGCGGAACGGTACTCGAAGGGATTTCCCCAACCGGCATTGCAGGCTGGAGACTTCGGCGTGCCGCTGCTTTACTCGACGAATGGCGAAGTCATCTGGCATCACGACGTGCGCGATCCATCCAATCGTTCACGCCAGATCGCGAATTTTCATACCCCCGAAGCCGTCGCCGAGATCATCCGCTTTGACGTGAATGCCGCGCTCGCACAATTGAAGGCGCTTCCGAACAATCAGAAGAAACTGCGCCCCTATCAAATCGAGGCCAACGAGGCGATTGAACAGGCCATCGCCGCCCGCAAGCGTGCCATGCTCGTCGCAATGGCGACTGGGACCGGCAAGACCTTCACGATGGTGAATGAAGTCTACCGCCTCATGAAATCCGGCGTCGCCCGGCGCGTGCTCTTCCTCGTGGATCGCCGGGCGCTCGCGGCACAGGCGGTCCGGGCATTCGGCTCTTTCGATGCGGATCAGGGCCTCAAGTTCGACAAGGTATACGAGGTCTACAGCCAGCGATTCCAGAAAGAGGATTTTGGGGAGGAAGAAAAGTTCGATCCCAAGGTGCTCCCGAAGTCTTATCTCGAATCGCCGAAGCAAGGCAGCACTTTCGTCTACGTTTCAACCATTCAGCGCATGACGATCAATCTCTTCGGTCGCGAAGCCGCGATGCACGATGAAGACACGATTGACGAGGATGCCGAGAAGCTCAACATCCCGATCAATGCCTTCGATCTCATCATCGCCGACGAGTGCCATCGCGGATACACCTCCTCCGAAGTCGCCATCTGGCGCAAGACACTCGACCACTTCGATGCCGTGAAGATCGGCCTCACCGCCACCCCCGCCGCGCACACCACGGCCTTTTTCCGCGACATCGTGTACCGTTATGAATACGAACGCGCCGTGCGCGAGGGCTTTCTCGTTGATTATGACGTTGTAAAAGTCCGCTCCAATGTGCGCATGAACGGCGTCTTTCTCCAGGAAGGCGAAGAGGTCGGCCTCATCGATCCGGGCACCGGATCAACCAAGATGGACAACCTCGAGGACGAGCGCACCTTCGATGCCGCCACCATCGAGCGCGAGATCACCGCGCCGGACTCGAATCGCAAGATTCTCGAAGAGATCAAAGCGTATGCCACGGAGCATGAGCAAACGTACGGCCGCTTCCCGAAGACGCTCATCTTCGCCGCGAAC
>DAIDGW010000092.1 GCA_027452245.1 Acidobacteriaceae bacterium | reverse complement strand
TAGCTGTAGCTCTCCGTGGTACCCCCTCCCTGGGTTACTTGCGTCAGCTCGTAAATCGGATCGTAGGAATAATTCGAGGTCGTTCCATCCAGGTAATTCGTCTTCGAGGTGCGATTTCCTGCCGCATCATAGGTATAGCTGACCCCGTCGAGCGTGTTCAGCCCGGCCTGATGCAGCACGCTCAACAGGTGGGACACCCGATCGTAACCATAGCTGGTGTTGATCCCGTTGGGCCGAGTCAGGCTCGTCCGGCGGCTCAAGGCATCGTAGCCGAAGCCAAACGATCCTGCCCACGAGCTTGTGCGCACAACGCTTTCGCACAAATCGCGAAAGAATGGGGGCGGAGGAGGCAAATGCCTATCCGGCGGGAGTTTCTTTCGCTCTCAATCCCAGACACCGGCCATCTGTGATTCAAGTCACCTCCCACCGTGAGCCAAATCACTGACCTAAGCAGTTAGGCCAAGTACGTTAGACCCCTCTGTGTGGGTAGAGGGGTTCTGACTCAGGCTCGTTCATCCAAGCGATAAGGCATTCCGGCCTTGTTGGCCGAATGCATTTCCGTCGCATCTCCCCCGAGCGCGGTCGGTTCCCTGGCAAAAATCTCAAGCAAACACCTTTGGAGAGAAGGAACCATGAACCATTCTGTGCCGGATGTGGACGTAGCCATCATTGGAGGGGGACCCGCGGGATCGAGCATGGCTGGTTATCTAGCAAAGGCGGGCCTGAAATGTGTTGTTTTGGAAAGCGAAAACATGCCGCGCGAGAAGATAGGCGAATCGCTGGTGCCGTCGTCGACTCGCATCCTGCGTGATTTGGGCTTCCTGCCCAAGATGGAAGCTGCCGGCTTCCCGCGAAAATACGGGGCGGCATGGACGGCGGCCTCGGGAGCCAGCACGTATTCGCATGATTTCGATGGACTCTCGGCCAGGACAGGCGCAGACATTCGGTTTGAAGAGCGAGAGAAGGACACCGGCCAGAAATACACCTGGCACGTGGATCGCGGCAAGTTTGACCTCATGCTGCTGCAGCACGCCAATGCACTGGGCGCGCAAGTTTACCAGGGAGTGAATGTCAGCGGGGTGGACTTGGAGGCCGATCCCGGCTTTGCCGCAGTCAAGTACAGCATCGGGGGAAAGCAAATGAGCACCACGTGCCGCATCGCGGTTGATGCCAGCGGGCGCAAGACGCTCATGGGAAATCAGATGAAATGGAAGGTGAAGGACCCTGTCTTTGACCAGTACGCTATCCACACATGGTTTGAGGGCTACGACCGCACCGCGATGGCGTTCAAGGATGGCATGAAGGATTACATTTTCATCCATTTCCTTCCGATCACCAACAGTTGGGTGTGGCAGATCCCCATCAGCGACGCGGTCACCAGCGTGGGGGTGGTCACACAGAAAAAGAATTTTGCCGCCAAGAGAGAAGACCGCGAGAAGTTCTTTTGGGACTGCATCAAAACGCGTCCGGAGTTCTTCGAAGCTCTGAAAAAGTCCAAACGCCTGCGCCCCTTCAAGGATGAAGGCGACTACAGCTATGCCATGAAACAGATTTCGGCAGACCGGCTGATTATGATCGGGGATGCCGCCCGCTTTGTTGATCCAATCTTCTCGACAGGAGTGAGTATCGCCCTGACCTGCTCGCAGTTTGGCCACAAAGACATTTTGCAGGCCATGGAGACAGGCAATTTCAAGCACAGCGCATTCAAGGAGTACGAAACGTCTTTGAAGCGGGGCGTGGTGAACTGGTTCAACTTCATCCGGGTTTACTACCGGCTTAATGTACTGTTCACCGCATTCATCACGGACCCGAGATACCGACTGGATGTCATCCAACTGCTGCAAGGAGATGTCTACGAAGAAAAGGAACCCCCCGTGCTGACCAAGATGCGGGCCATGGTGAGTGAAGTGGAGCGCAATCCCAAGCACGTCTGGCACAAACTGCTGGGCGACCTGACCGCCAATGTTTTTGCCGAGACGGCAGAAACAATGGCCTAGGGCAATCCAACAGGAAAGGCGGCGAGGGAGGACAGAGTGAAAGCTGGCGCGGGGAGAGCGCCAGCGACTCTGTCGCCATCGCCGGATTCTTCCTCCGAAGCAAACATTGATCTTTATCTACACTCCTGAAAAACCAGGCACAAGCAAAGTTAGGAAGGGCACCGATTCCATCCCACCGTGGATGACAGCGGGAATTAGCTGACTGTGGAACGACGTTTCTGATACATCTATCTACTTGACTCCTGGGACGGCAATTTTCCTGTTCATGGCTGGGATGCTGGCGGGCGCGCTGAATTCCGTGGCGGGCGGCGGAAGTTTCATTGCGTTTCCGGCACTGTTGTTTTCGGGAGTGCCTCCGATTTCAGCCAATGCGACGAATGCGCTAGCGCTGTGGACGGCGGCGGCGGCGAGCGGCAGCGCATACCGCCGCCGGCTCAATGTGCCGCGGCGCGTGTTCGTCCCCTTACTGTGCGCGAGCCTTGTTGGAGCATTGGCGGGCGCGCTGCTGCTGTTGAGAACGCCCGGGGAGACGTTTATGCATCTGCTGCCGTGGATGATCCTGGCCGCGACGTTGATGTTTGCATTCGGCAAAAAGCTGGCGAGGCGCAGTTCGATCGACCATGAAATGTCTTACGGGTATTTGACTGCGGCCACCGCGTTTCAGCTTTTCGTGGGGGTGTATGGCGGATATTTCGGCGGCGGAATGGGGATCGCGATGCTGGCCATGCTGGCGGCGCTGGGAATGACGGACGTGCACTCGATGAATGCGCTGAAAAGCATCATGGTGTTCATCATCAACGGCATCGCGATTGTGGCATTCATTCTGGCCCATGCGGTGTACTGGAGGCATGGGATGGTGATGATCTTCGGGGGATGCACGGGAGGATATCTGGGGGCGCATTTCGCGCAGAAGTTGCCGCAGGCCTGGATCCGGAGATTTGTGGTGCTGGTGGGTATGACGGTGTCTTTGTACTTTTTCTGGCGCGCCTACGCCTGAAAGGCCTTCCCAGCGCTGAAAGGCCGGGACATTGTCGGATGTCCCAAGGACATGGATGCGATTCAGGCTGGAAGAAACGAAGAGCAGAGACAGACGGAAAGCAGGGGAACATCCCTCAGTGGTGCGGTTTTGGCCGGAAGCGCAGGAAAATTGCGACCCCGACGGGATGCGCTCCGTAGATCGGCTTTAGAGTTCCGGGAACCCCATAGGTCGTGAACTGCGCGCCCAGCGCCGATTCGATGTGGGGGATCAGCGGGAAATCGCGATCGTAGCCGGCAGTGTAGGCCTGTACTTTTCCAATCGGCAATTCTCTGAAATTCGGCGGCAAGGGATTTTCTCCGATCATCAGTTCGTTGGATCGGTCAACATTCTCCAGCCGCGTCCAGGCATAGTTCTGGTGGAGAAATCGGACGGTCGACTCGAACAAGTAGCTGTTGAAAATCGCATTGTCGGTGAGCGATCGAGTGCGTCCCCAGAGAAGCGTGCTCGCCCAGTTCCCTTCCCGCAGCGGGCGGTTGTAGATAATTGACGCGGTCATGCGCTCCTGGCTTTCTCCCGGAAATAGCGCTTCGGGGCTCTGAATGCGGCTGTAAGAATATTGCCCGCTCCAGTTCTGTCCAGGCTGAATGGTCAGCCGTGTGGACCACGAATCGATGGCGGCCTGGTGGATCGTCCAGCGATTCTCGTCGGGTTCGCGTCCGTGGAAGCCGGAGGCTTCGATGCGTGCGATGCGGTAGGTCAGGCCGGCCGTGACCACGTCGTAGGCGATGTGCGTGGAATCTTCCTGATGATGGCCCAGAGGAGCGACGGGGTTTTCGAGAGCGGAAGCGCGATGGGGAAACGCGATTGGCCCCAGCGCGGGATCTCCTACCGGAGCGGCGTAGAACGACAGAAGCGAATGTTCCCCGAGCCTGAGGTCGTAAAGCGCCGCGATTTCCATGAAGAGATTGTGCGGATGCTGGCCGTCCGCAATAGGGACGCCGAACGCGGTCTCGCCCTGCTGGAACAGCAGGGGATAGCGGCGGCCGGTGATGGTGGCCGGTTCCAGACTGAGCATGGTTCGCAACGTCAGAAGACCGTGACCCACTTCCCGTTGCGCCATCGGCATGAACCAGTTAGTGGAAAAGAATTTGTCTCCGCCGCGAGGACTCGACTGCTGCTCCTCGGTCACGAAGATATTGGAGTGGAACATCACATTCCACGAGCCGATGCGGGTCATCCACATCGGCGCGGGTGTGGAGTTCGGCTCGGCATCGGTTCCCGAGGTGGCGTGATGTTCAATCTCCTGGATCAAAGTTTGAGGTGCATGCATTGCAGGCGGCATACTTCCCTTGGCATGGTTCATCCCCGGCATGATTTGAATCGGGGCATCCGTTTGCTGAGACTGAGATTCCGGCGCGCGGGCACCATTGACTGTGCCCGATTGCGCGAAGGAAATGACCGCTGCAAAGAACATGACTACGACTGCGATACTGGACCGTCGCATGGAACAATCCCTCAAATAAGTCGACAGAAGATAGATCCGGCTCGACGCGCTCGATGCCAAACGGCGCCGAGAGCAGCATCAGGTTTCAGAGGGATCGTTCTAGATTCTGAGGGTGGTAAGCGACGAGCGGGGCAGAAGAGTTCCCGGAGAACCGCTATCTGACCGCGAGAAAGCCCGCCTGCGGGCAAGCGAAAAGTTGAGCGGCGGCGCCGGCACAAGCTGGGTGGCTTGCGGATTTGAGACGGTCATTTCCGCCGATTGAGCTGAGACTTCGCGGCAGACTTCCGCGGAACAATAGCCGAGGCGAGGCACTGGAGCGGCACCATATGTCACTGGGCCAAGGAAATCACCAGAGTTGGCGGGCAATTCGGTCTTGACGGAATTTCCGCAATGGTGGGCGGGCTCCCTTTGAATCCCGCTGGAACCGGATGCTGCATCGTTGCGGTGTCCCAAATGGCGAGGGCAATCCACGAGTCGGTTTTGTATCCGGCAGGAAACATTGCACAGCGCCACGGCCGGCAGGGAACCGGTCCCCATCAGCGCGATCAGCAACACCGCCAACGCTCTGGAAATGACCCGCATCATGAACTGGAGAATACCCCAAACAGACTGTCGCGACAAACGTTCCGCAAGCAAGTGCCCCTGAACCACAAAGCCGGGCTGGTTGGCCCGGCTTTCCATTGTGGAACTGGTTCGGTAATTTTGTTTGAACTGCCGAATCAGGATCTTGTTACGGTGAGCCTACTCGCTACTGGTTGTGTGCTCTCGCCCACCGTGCTGCGTTTTTAAGCGCATTATCGAATCCTGCCTGCGCAGGGAAATCTTTACATCACCAATGCCAGGTTCTCGAGCTCATACTGGAGGACTGGCAGGGCGCATCCGGCCATTTCCACCCGGCCGGCAGCGTCCAAAGCTGCTTTAGGAGAAACTCCATAACCACGTCCGGCCAGGAAGACCTGCAGCATTTCGGCCGCCTCGTGGGAATCGATCATGCCCCCCTGAAGCAGATCGTTGCGCAACGCTGTTAACTCGGTCATCGTGAACCGGTCTTTGTCGTTCTTATCGAATCCCGCAAAAACCCCAGGATCGTTCCATTCCACCGCGTTGAAGTTGTCTTTCATGGCCGTCATCACCTCCGACTCCGACCTCTAGTTGCCTTCTGACCTATTAGACTCACGGGCCGCTATTCAAGTTGCATGCAATTCAGGTGCCGCCCCTGAGGAAAACCCGGAAATTTCTCATAAAAAGCCTTCTGCCTTGCTAAACACCTGTAAATATCGGAAGTTGCAGGGCGAACTTTAGGCTGCAAAGGCGCGGCACGCAGGTCTTTTTGGGCACACGGGGTCTCAAAAGTGACACGTTGTGTCAGGGGGAGACGGGTGAGAATAACCGGCGGCGGTTCCAGCAGTTTCTTTGGCAGACACTTGCCCGCTTCACCGAAGTGGACACCCAGATAATGATGACGGCTGATCAGGAAGCTTCGACCGTCGCCTCATCGATCAGCATGATGGGGATATCGTCCTTCACGGGATAGACCCGGTGGCATTGTGTGCACTTCAGGCTCTCCGGGCTTTGGCGATATTCCAGCGGCTGCTTGCACGCCGGACAAACCAGAATCTCCAGCAAGTCTTTGCTTATCATGTCCGCAACATTGTACTGCAAGAAGACGCGTGTACCTCTGAACGCCGCTGTCGAACGGACCGGGGCCCGCACGTAGTAAGATTTTCTTTTGGGGCCAAGCATAACCATGTCAGCTCGAATACTCGATGGGACCAAGATTGCGAGTGAGATCCGCGCCGAGGTTGCGGCGGAAGTAAAGAGCATGAGCGCGGAGGGCCTTCGTCCGGGGCTGGCTGTGGTTTTGGCGGGGCACAATCCCGCGTCAGAGATTTACGTCCGCGGCAAAGTGAAGGCCTGTGAGGAAGTGGGTGTTTACAGCGAGAAACACACGCCCCCGCAGACAGCGACCACGGACGAGTTGCTGGCCCTGGTCGAGGACCTGAACCGCCGCGACGAGATCGATGGCATTCTGGTTCAATTGCCCCTGCCTTCGCCGGTGGATTCCAAGAAAGTGCTGCTGGCGGTCGATCCAGCCAAGGACGTGGACGGCTTTCATCCCATGAACGTGGGATCGCTCTCAACACAACGGCCGGGACTGGTTCCCTGCACGCCTGCCGGAGTAATGGAAATCCTAAAGCGCAGCGGGATCGAAGTCGCGGGACAAGACGCCGTCGTGGTGGGACGCAGCGATATCGTGGGCAAACCGGTCGCCATGCTGCTGACCAACGCCAATGCCACCGTGACCATCTGCCACTCGAAGACGCACGACTTGCCAGGGGTATGCCGGCACGCCGATATTCTGGTGGCGGCGATCGGACGGGCCGGAATGATCACCCACGATTATGTAAAGCCGGGCGCGACCGTGATTGATGTAGGAATGAACAAGGTCACGGACGCGGCGGAGTTCCAGCGGCTCTTTGCCGGAAACGCCAGGCGCGAAGAAACTTTTCGCAGCAAAGGATCCACGCTGGCGGGCGATGTGCATCCAGAAGTGGCGAACGTTGCCGGAGCGATCACTCCGGTGCCGGGCGGCGTGGGGCCGCTGACGATTGCCATGCTGATGTTCAATACCGTGAAAGCAGCGAAGATGCGGCGGGGTACGCGGGAGCTATCGCGGGCATAACGACATTTCATTCCAAATGCTGAAAGTGGGCCTTACCGGAGGCATTGCCTCCGGAAAATCGATCGTAGGTGAGATGTTCGTCGCGCTTGGCGCTCACCTGGTGCAAGCCGACCGGATCGCGCATGAACTGATGCGTCCCGGCGAGGCCGTTTACAACCAGGTCGTAAGGCACTTCGGGCGCGAAATCCTGAATGCTGACGGAACCGTCAACCGGGCCAAGCTGGCCGAGATTGCCTTCGGCAAAAGTTCGGAGACCCGGGCATCGCGGGTCGAGGAACTCAACCGGTTGGTGCATCCGGCCGTCCTACGCAGCCAGGAAGAGTGGATGCGGGAGGTCGGGCGCCAGCATCCCGACGCTGTGACGATGGTAGAAGCGGCCCTCATCCTGGAAGCGGGGGCTGCCAAGCGGTTCGACAAAATTGTCGTCGTCACTTGCGGCGAAGAGCAGCGCGCCGAGCGCTTCGCGGCACGACAGAAGATCAGCCTGGAAGCGGCGTGCAATGAGGTGATCCGCCGGATGGCGGCGCAGCTTCCCGATTCCGAGAAGATCAAAGCGGCCGATTACGTAATCGATAATTCCGGCTCCATCGGGCACACGAAGGGGCAAGTGCAGGAAGTCTGGAAACAGCTGCAATCTGCTGCCAGAACCGGCTCCGGTCCCGAGGGGCATTAATCCCGTCCAGCGCGAGAGCAGGTTCGAACCTGATAAGATTAAAAAGGAATTTCGGCGCTGGCCGGAGTTCGGGAATTCCTCTCTGGGCGCGAATCCCTGACTTTATGCGCGGACGTACCATTTCGCTGAGCCTGCCCCCTTTCACCAAATGGGTAAAGCGGCTGATCCTGATCTATGCGGGCATCTGCCTGCTCATGGCCATTCTGAAGCTCACTTCGCCCTATGGGCGCGAGTGGACGCTGGTCTACCTGGGGCTGATTCCGAAGCTGGTGATGCGTGGCTACATCTGGCAGCTGATCACGTATTCCTTCCTGCACTTCGAGGTCATGCACCTGCTGTTCAACGCGCTGGCTTTGTGGATGTTCGGCTCGCAACTGGAGAGCGATTGGGGATCGAAGCGCTTCCTGGAGTTCTATTTCTTCTGCACCGTGGCCGCAGCCCTGACCACCGTCGCCGTGAGCTATACGCATGTTCTGGGCGTGTCTCCGGGGACACCGACAATCGGCGCTTCGGGCGGAATCTTTGGGCTGCTGGCGGCTTTCGGCATGCTCTATGGCGAGAGCGAAGTGATGATGTTCCCGCTGCCTTTCATGATCAAGGCAAAATATTTCGTCTGGGGCATTATCTTTCTGACTTTGCTGGGAGCCATGGAAGAGAGCGGCGGAATCGCCAATGTGGCGCATCTCGGCGGACTGCTGTTCGGATATCTTTACATCAAATTCCTGCCCCGCCGTGGCCTGGTGAACTCCACCTCAGAGCAGTATTTCAGCTGGCGCAACTCCTATTACCGCTGGAAGCGGCGGCGGGCGGCGAGGAAGTTCGAAGTCTATATGCGCAAGCACGATCGCCAGGTGCACTTCGACGAGCATGGCAACTACATCCCCGACGACGACGCGCGCAAAGGCAACGGGGGTTCGAAGTCTGGCTGGGTGAATTGAGCTCTAGTCGCGGCTGAAGAATAGCCGAAATCGTTCCAGCAACTGTCCCGGCAGATCCTCCCGCCGTGACTTCCCCTTAAATCCCAAATCGTGCCCTGCGCCTTCCACCTTCAGCAAATCGGTTTTTCCCGGGATCAGTTTCATGGCCTGCTCAATCTCTGCGATTGATCCGAAACCGTCGGTCGTTCCATGGACGAATAACGTCGGCGTGCGCAACTCGGGAAGATGCTGCGTGCGAAGCTGCTCAGGTTTGTTCGGCGGATGCAGCGGATAAGAGAGCAGCAGCAATCCGGCAGCCAACTGCGGCTGTTCAGCACACATCATGCTTGACTGGCGGCCGCCATAAGAGTGGCCGCCGAGAACGACGGAGCCTGAAATAGTCTTGCGGAGAACCTCGACGGCATTCTTGATTCCGGCACGATCGCGTGCGGCATCCCCGGGCCCGGGCGGTCCGAAGCGCCGCCTCTGGCGGAACGGCAGATCGTACCGCAGCACCGTAAACCCGGCAGTACAGAATGCCTCAGCCAGTGCGATGAGTAGTGGAGATTGCGCATGGAATCCAGCGCCATGCGTGAGTGCAAGCGCATTCTCGTTGGAATTCTCCGGCGTGTGAAGAAATCCGCGAACCGGGGGATCCATCGCGTCATCAGCCACCGCGCGCGCAGAACTCATTTTTCCCTCAGCGTTCCTGCTGGCGCGAGCCGAAGCTGCGCCCGACGCGCGTGAGCAACAGGTAAACAGCCCACATCAGCAGGAACCAGAACACCCAGTCCACCGCCATCTGGATGCGCAGGTCTTGCGCGAACGACTGAAACTGCTCGGGATAGGCACGCCGTGGAACCAGCGCGCGCGCAATCAGGATGCCTGGCGTCGAAATCCCATAACTGCTCCAGATGGCATACCCGTCGATGGCCAGTAAGGCCGAGATCACAACTCCGACTGCCACCAATCCACGTTTGAAGATTTTCCCCATGAACAACTCTGTCCCACGATCTACTCGGCTGACTCGAGCGGTAGGCTCGCGAGTGTTTCAAAGATCTTTAGAATCCGGATCTCGTTCCCCAAGCGTGCCCAGAAACGCTGGACTTCGGGATCCTCCTGCGCGCTCTTGCGGGCCTCCTCAGATTGCCAGTAGCGCAGCAGCACATATTGCGACTCGGCATTTTTATAGAGGAGGTCCCGGCTGTAGCCCTTCGCCTTCAGAGCGGCAATGAGTTCGCGCATGGTTTTCAGCGCGGCAGATTCGAGATCAGGCAGCGGCTCGTAGATTGCAATCGCAAGAATCTCTTGCGCCATAAAGCGCATTATATGGCGCGGGAAGCCGATTTCCTGCGCGATTTCTTGCTTCGCATCACGGCCGCTAACTGCTCCGGCTGAACCGTGTGCAAGCGGATGAAGTTGGTCGACCCGGCCGTCTGACGCGTGCCTGCGACCACCCCGAGAACGTCGCCGGCTTTCAGCATATTCGTGCCGAGCAACTGGTCTTCGGCCATGGTGACCATATGTTCGATGGAACGAGCCTGCGGGCAACGCACCGGATGAACGCCCCAATAAAGGTTCATCCGATGTACCACGGGTTCAATGTGGGTGAAGGCGTAGATGGGCGCTTTCGGCCGGTATTTGGAAATCATTCGCGCCGTATTGCCGGTTTCAGTGAAAATTGCGATCGCCCCCATGGGTAGGTCTTCCGCCGCATGGGCAATCGATTCGCAGATGGTCTCTGCCACCGAGAGCCCGTCGTGCCGCCGGCGGCGGCGGACTTCAGAATAATCCGCCATGCTGGCTTCTGCCTCGACTACGATCCGCGACATGATGGCCACCGCTTCGCGGGGATAACGTCCGGTGGCAGTTTCGGCCGACAGCATGACGGCATCCGTGCCGTCGAAAACCGCGTTAGCCACATCGCTGGCTTCCGCCCGCGTGGGACGCGGATTCTCGATCATCGACTCCAGCATCTGCGTCGCCGTGATCACCGGCTTGCGCCACGTGGCCGCACGCCGGATGATGTGCTTCTGTATGACCGGCACTTTCTCCGGGGCGATTTCCACTCCCAGGTCACCCCGCGCCACCATTACGCCGTCCGAGATTTCCAGAATCGCCTCGAGGTGGTCGATGGCTTGCGGCTTCTCCAGTTTCGCAATCACTGGAATATCGCTGCCGTGCGAGGCAACAATCTGCTTGGCCGTTTCGACATCGGCTGCCGTGCGCACGAACGAAAGCGCTACGGCATCCACGCCGTGGGCAATCCCAAACTCCAGGTCTTTGCGGTCTTTGTCCGTCAATGCGGGAATCGATAACGCCACGCCGGGAAGATTGATCCCCTGATGCTCGGCCAGCATTCCTCCATTCACCACTTCGCAGACCACATCTTTGCCGCGGATGCCGCAAACCCGCAGTTCAATCAGCCCATCGCTGATCAGAATGCGGGTACCTTCCGCAACTTCGCGGGCGAGATTGGGAAATGTGGTGGAGATACGCGTAGGCGTCCCCGCCACTTCCCGCGGAGTAATGATGACCTTCGATCCCGTCTCGACTTGTACCGGCGCGTGGCGCTCGAGGTGTCCGGTACGGATCTTAGGCCCTTGCAGGTCCTGCAGAATACAAACCGAGCGCCCTTCCTGGGCTGCAGCGCGGCGCAGGCGCTCTATGTGCCGGGCATGATCTTCATGGCTCCCGTGAGAAAAATTCAGGCGGGCGATATCCATGCCCAGCCGCAGCAGATCGCGCATGGCTGCCTCGGAATGGCATGCCGGACCGATGGTGCAGATGATCTTGGCGCGGCGCAGGCCGCTTCCGGCAATTGCGGGCGGATAGATTGGTTGTTGGTTTGTGTAGGGTTCTGCTGCAGCCTGCTTCCGGGTTCGTTTCATCTTCCTCAATCGGGATTTGAAATCCTCAGAACACGAGACAGGAGCGTTTCATTCTGTCGGCATTCGGGTCGGACTGACTGCGGTAAGCTCCTTTCCCAGCATAGCGCGCGGAAAAAGGATGGCGTTAAGTTCGGCACCGACCAACACTACGAGCGAGATCATGTACATCCAAACGAGCAGCGCAATCGCCACTCCCAATGAACCATAGATGATGCTGTAGTCGGCATAGTGCTGCAAGTACCATCCGAACAGCATCGTGGAAGAGAACCAGAGCGCCGTGGCCAGAGTGGCTCCGGGAAGAACACTGTGCCAGGGCTGGGTCCGCGGAACGGCGTTGTGATAGATCAGCGCGATCACCGCGATGCTGGTGAGTGTAGCGATGGACCAGCGGATTGCCGTCCACATCAGCAGAATGTAAGGGCTGAATTCATGGGCGATGTAGAAAAGTATGCGGGTTTCGATGCGGCTGCCAAAGGCGACCAGCAGAGTCGCGAATGTCATGGGGATGCCGGCCAGAATAACCAGCGCGAACGCAATCATGCGCTCTTTGAACAACCCCCAGATCTTGGGCAACTGGTAGCAGCGGCGGAATCCTTCCATCCACGACACCATCACGCCGGAAGCCGTCCACAAAGTAATCAGCGATGCTGTGATCAGCAGGCTTACAGGGCGTTGAGCTGCCCCGCGAAGGTAGTTCATAGCCGTACCGCTGCCAGCCGGCAAAATGCGCGATAAGGCGTATGAGATTTCCCGCATATAAGGCTGGCCCTTCCGCGAAGTGGCCAGCACCGAACCCAGGACGAGAAGGCCGGGAAAGAAGGTGAGGATCGAAGAATACGCGGAGGCTTTCGCAATGGCAAAAGCGTCGTGCTCAAACGCTCGCCAAACCGATATGCGGACAAGGTGAAAAAAACGTAACATTCGCTGACTTAGCTTAGGCGCGGGCGGCACCGGAAGCAAAGATGGAAGTAGACGAGGTTCCTCAAGCTGCACTCTCTGGGGGGTAGCGTGCATTATTGTTAGTGTTAAATTCCTATGCCGGACCTTTTAACGGCAGGAGTATATCCGGCTTAAAACCCGATGTCACGCGATGATTCGTGACTGTACCGAGGAGTGAAAGGCAAAGAGGGCAACCGAAGCTGCCCTCTTTCGGGTTTGATTATTCTGCTGCCAGTTCCTCGGTTTCGCCTTCGTGGCGCATCATCTCCAGGGCGCGCTCGGCCTCTTCGTACGCTGCCGAGACTTCGGCCTGCACCTTGGCGGCTGCCTCTTCCATCTCTGGCGAGAGGCGGACGTTGCGGTAGTACTCCATGCCCGTTCCGGCCGGGATGAGGCGTCCCACGATGACGTTCTCCTTCAGGCCGCGCAGGTGATCGACGGCTCCCTGGATGGAAGCTTCAGTGAGCACGCGCGTGGTCTCCTGGAAGGACGCGGCGGAGATGAACGAATCGGTCGAGAGCGATGCTTTCGTGATGCCCAGCAGCAGCGGACGTCCGGTGGCCGGCTTTCCGCCCTGTGAAATCACTCGCTCGTTCTCTTCGCGGAAGCGGAACTTGTCGAGCTGCTGCTCGAGCAAGAACTGCGTGTCTCCCACGTCTTCGACCTTTACCCAGCGCATCATCTGGCGAACAATCACCTCGATGTGCTTGTCGGAGATGTTCACGCCCTGCAGACGATAGACTTCCTGGATTTCGTTCACCAGGTAGGCCTGCAGTTCTTTTTCTCCCAGCACCGCGAGGATGTCGTGGGGGTTGAGCGGGCCGTCCATAAGCGGTTCGCCCGCCTTGACGCGCTCGCCTTCCTGCACGTTGATGTGAACGCCGCGCGGCACCGAGTATTCTTTTTCCGTTCCGTTCTCGGCCACCACGTAGACCTTGCGCTGTCCTTTCGAGACCTCGCCGAACTTCACCGTGCCATCGATCTCGCTGATGACCGCGGTCTCATGCGGCTTGCGGGCTTCGAACAGTTCGACCACGCGCGGCAGACCACCGGTGATGTCTTTCGTCTTGGTGGTTTCGCGCGGGATCTTCGCCAGCACGTCGCCGGGGTAGACCGTGTCTCCGTCAGCGATCATAAGGTGCGCTCGCGAGGGCATCAGGTAGCGCTTGCTGCCTTTGCCCTTGATCACGATCGCGGGCTGCCGCTTCTCGTCGGGCGATTCGCCGACCACGTGACGCGACAGGCCGGTGACTTCGTCCACTTCTTCGTGCAGCGTGACGCCTTCCTGCAGGTCCTTGAACTGCACGGTGCCGCCGATTTCAGTCAGGATGGCGAACGTGTAAGGATCCCACTCGACCAACACCTGTCCGAGTTCGACGCGGTCACCGTCGTTGACCTTCAACTTGGCGCCGTACACCACCGAGTAGCGCTCGCGCTCGCGGTTTTTGTCGTCGACCACGGCAATCGATCCCTGGCGGTTCATCACCACCAGATCGCCGGCCTTGGATTTCACCGTCTGCAACCCGATGAAGCGGACCGAACCATGGTTCTTGGCTTCCAGTCGCGACTGCTCGGAAACCCGCGATGCCGTACCGCCGATGTGGAAGGTACGCATGGTGAGCTGCGTTCCGGGCTCGCCGATAGACTGCGCCGCGATGACGCCGGTAGCTTCGCCGAGTTCGACCAGGCGTCCGGAAGCGAGGTTGCGTCCGTAGCACATGACGCAGACTCCGCGCTTCGATTCGCAGGTCAGCACCGAACGAATCTTGACGCGCTCGATGCCGGCAGCCTGAATGGCGCCCGCGAGATCTTCCGTGATCTCGTGGTTGATGTCGACGATCGTGTTGCCGTCGTAGTCCTTGATCTTCTCCAGCGACACGCGGCCGACGATTCGGTCACGCAGCGGCTCGATGATCTCGCCGGCTTCCACGATTCCTGCGACGTAGATGCCGTCGACGGTTCCGCAATCGTATTCGCTGATGATCACGTCTTGCGCGACGTCGACCAGGCGACGCGTCAGGTAGCCCGAGTCGGCCGTCTTCAGAGCCGTATCGGCCAGGCCTTTGCGCGCGCCGTGCGTCGATACGAAATATTCGAGCACCGTCAGACCTTCCCGGAAGTTGGCCGTGATGGGCGACTCGATAATTTCGCCGGAAGGCTTGGCCATCAATCCACGCATGCCGGAGAGCTGGCGGATCTGCTGTTTCGATCCGCGAGCGCCCGAGTCGGCCATGACGTAAATCGGGTTCATCTCGCCTTCTTTGTCGCGCTTCTGCATCTCACCGAACATTTCGTCGGCCACTTTTTCCGTGATCGCCGACCAGATTTCGATGACCTTGTTGTAGCGCTCGCCATTGGTGATCGCGCCGTCCAGATACTGCTGCTGCACGCTGACCACCTGCTTCTCGGCGTCCTTCACCAGCACTTTCTTGTTGTCCGGAATGACCATGTCGTCGATGCCGATCGACAGGCCGGCTCGCGTCGCGAAACGGAAGCCCAGCTCTTTCACTTCGTCGAGCATCTTCACCGTGGTCTCAAGTCCGGATTTCAGGTACGTGTAGTTGACCAGCGCGCCGATTCCCTTCTTCTTCAGCAGGCCGTTGATATAGGGCATGCTTTCAGGAAGGTGATCGTTCAAAATCGCGCGGCCGACGGTGGTGTTGATGAATGCACGGTCGATGTGCACCGGATCGGTGTGAATGATGTCCTGATCGTCATACGCGGCGGTCAGGTCGATCAGGTCGCCCGTGTAGCGCAACCGGATCGGCGTGAGCGTCTCGATCTCGCCGGCATCGAGCGCCATCAGTACTTCTTCAATGTTGGCGAAGGCCCGTCCTTCTCCCTTGGCTCCGGGCTTGGCTTTCGTCAGGTAGTACAGTCCGAGAACCATGTCCTGCGTGGGGACGGTGATCGGATGTCCCGACGCGGGCGAGAGAATGTTGTGCGAGGCCAGCATGAGCACGCTGGCTTCAACCTGCGCTTCCGGAGACAGCGGAATGTGCACCGCCATCTGGTCGCCGTCGAAGTCCGCATTGAACGCAGTGCAAACCAGCGGGTGAATCTTGATGGCCTTGCCTTCCACCAGCACTGGTTCAAACGCCTGAATGCCCAGCCGGTGAAGCGTAGGAGCGCGGTTCAGCAGCACTGGATGGTCTTTGATGACCTCTTCCAGGATGTCCCAAACGATCGGTTCCTGCTGCTCGACCATCTCTTTCGCTTGCTTGATAGTAGTGACGTTGCCCGTCTGCTCCAGCCGGTGATAGATGAATGGCTTGAACAGTTCCAAAGCCATCTTCTTCGGCAGGCCGCACTGGTGCAGCTTGAGTTCGGGACCAACCACGATGACCGAACGTCCGGAGTAGTCCACGCGCTTGCCCAGCAGGTTCTGGCGGAAGCGTCCCTGCTTGCCTTTCAGCGTGTCCGACAATGACTTCAGCGGACGGTTGTTGGCGCCGCGCAGAACGCGGCCACGGCGTCCGTTGTCAAACAGGGCGTCGACGGCTTCCTGCAGCATGCGCTTTTCGTTGCGCACGATTACTTCCGGCGCGTGCAGGTCCATCAGCTTCTTCAGACGATTATTACGGTTGATGACGCGGCGATACAGGTCGTTCAGGTCCGACGTGGCAAAACGGCCGCCATCGAGTGGAACCAGTGGCCGCAGCTCCGGTGGAATGACCGGGATCACGTCGAGGATCATCCAGTGCGGCTTATTGCCGCTCTTGCGGAAGGCCTCGACCACTTTCAGCCGCTTGGCATACTTGAGCCGCTTCTGCAGCGAGCTCTCGTTTTTCATCTTCTCGCGCAGTTCGGTGGAAAGACCATCCGCATCCACCCGCTTCAGCAGTTCTTTGATCGCTTCCGCGCCCATCATCGCCTTGAAGCCGGCGGGACGGTACTGCTGATCGAGTTCCCGGAACTTCGCTTCGTCTTTGATGACTTCGCGCTCTTTCACCGGAGCGTCGCCGGGTTCGACCACGACGTACGCTTCGAAGTAAAGAACGGATTCCAGATCGCGCAGAGAAATGTCGAGCAGGTGCCCGATTCGGCTGGGCAATCCCTTGAAGAACCAGACGTGCGAACAGGGCGACGCCAGCTCGATATGGCCGAGCCGTTCGCGGCGCACCTTGGAGAGCGTGACTTCCACGCCGCACTTGTCGCAGATCACCCCGCGGTGCTTCATGCGCTTGTACTTGCCGCACAGGCACTCCCAGTCGGTGACCGGACCGAAGATGCGGGCGCAGAACAAACCGTCGCGCTCCGGTTTGAACGTACGGTAGTTGATGGTCTCCGGCTTGGTGACTTCCCCGTGAGACCAGCTGCGGATTTTTTCCGGCGATGCCAGGCTGATACGGATGGCATCAAAATCCGCGATTACATTTGCCATTTCGAATGGGCTCGAACGAAACAAGGTGTTCCTCCGCTTTTCTCGGCTGTTCCGCCGCCGATTGCGGCTCTTGAAAGCGTCGCTAGCCGTTGGTCGTTTGCCGCTAGCGAAATCTCTTGACCCGCGAATTCAAGAGCAAAACTCACGGGTCCGGTCTTCGAAAAATTCTCAAATCCCTGCCGCTGGCCGCTAACGACTGACGGCCGGCGACCGATTCTTAATCTGCTGCCGCGCTCGCCGTGGGCTTCTTCTCCGTCGCCTTGATCAGTTCCACATCGAGGCAGAGAGATTGCAGCTCGCGGATCAGCACGTTGAACGATTCGGGAACGCCCGGCTCCATGGCGGCTTCGCCCTTGACGATGGCCTCGTAAATCTTGGTGCGGCCATAAACGTCGTCGGACTTCGCCGTCAGCAGCTCCTGCAGGATGAACGCAGCGCCGTACGCTTCCAGCGCCCAGACTTCCATTTCTCCGAATCGCTGTCCTCCGAACTGCGCCTTGCCGCCCAGCGGCTGCTGGGTGATCAGCGAGTACGGACCGATGGAACGCGCGTGAATCTTGTCGTCCACCAGGTGCGACAGTTTCAGCATGTAGATGTAACCCACGGTGACCGGCTGTTCGAACTTGTCTCCGGTCATGCCGTCGTAGAGCGTCGTCTTGCCGGATGTCGGCAGACCCGCATGCTCCAGCAAGGCCTTGATCTCGCCTTCTTTCGATCCGTCGAATACCGGCGATCCCATGAACACGCCCTTCGCCAGCGTGGGAGCGATCGACTCCAGTTCGTCCTCGCTCATGTCGGCAATGGTGTCTTCCAGCTGCGAGCCTTTGAACAAAGTCTTCAACTCGCGGCGGATCGCTTCAGTCCGGGTGTTCTCTTTGAGCAGGTTTTCAATCTTCTCGCCGAGAACGTATCCGGCCCAACCCAGATGGGTTTCGAGAATCTGGCCCACGTTCATACGGGAAGGCACGCCCAGCGGGTTCAGGACGATTTCTACCGGCGTCCCGTCCTCGAGGTACGGCATATCCTCTTCGGGCAGAATGCGGGCAATCACGCCCTTGTTGCCGTGCCGCCCGGCCATCTTGTCACCCACACTGAGCTTGCGCTTCATGGCGACATAGATCTTGACCAGCTTGATCACGCCCGGCGGCAGTTCGTCGCCCTTGGTGAGCTTGTCCTTCTTCTCGTTGACAATTTTCTTGAGCACGTCGATCTGGCGCGAGGTCATTTCCTCGATCTCGTCGATCTGCTCATTCACCCGCGGATCCTTGTCGGCGTACTTGATGCGCTTCAGGTTCCGGGTGGAGATGCGCTCGATCTCGTCGCGATTGAGGATGATCCCCTTCGTCAGCAGACGCTTGTTGGTGCGCTCGTCGTGCAGGTCGGCCTGGACTTCCTTGCCGCCCAGGATGTTCTCCAGGCGCTTCAGCCGCTCGTCGGTCAGAATCCGGATTTCGTCCGAAAGGTTCTTTTCCAACTTTGCGATCTGCGCCCCTTCGATGGCCTTCGCGCGCTCGTCCTTCTCCTGTCCTTTGCGGGAGAAGATCTTCACGTCAACGATGACGCCTTCGATTCCCGGCGGGCAGTAGAGCGAAGCGTCGCGAACGTCTCCGGCCTTTTCGCCGAAGATCGCGCGCAACAGCTTCTCTTCCGGCGTGAGCTGGGTTTCGCCCTTCGGCGTCACCTTGCCCACGAGAATGTCGCCCTGCTTCACCGTGGCGCCGATGCGGATCACCCCCGCCTCGTCCAGGTTGCGCAGCATCGACTCGCTGACATTGGGAATATCGCGGGTAACTTCTTCCGGCCCCAGCTTGGTGTCGCGGGCCTCGATCTCGAACTCCTCGATGTGAAGCGAGGTGTAGTAATCCTCTTTCACCATCTTTTCCGAGACCAGGATCGCGTCTTCGAAGTTGTAACCGCGCCACGGCATGAAGGCGACGAGCACGTTACGTCCCAGAGCCAGTTCGCCCTGATCCGTGCAAGGACCGTCAGCGATGACCTGTCCCTTCAGCACGCGCTGTCCCTTCTTCACGACGGGCTTCTGGTTGATGCAAGTGTTCTGGTTCGACCGCTTGAACTTGGTCAGCTGGTAAATGTCGCTGCCGACTTCACGCGACAGCTGCGTGGGATGATGTTCGCCTTCGACGCGCACGATGATGCGCTCGGAGTCGACCGAATCCACGATGCCGTTGCGCTTCGCCAGGATGACCGCGCCCGAATCGCGAGCCGTCACGCCTTCCATACCGGTGCCGACGATCGGCGCTTGCGCGCGGAGCAGAGGCACCGACTGGCGTTGCATGTTCGCGCCCATCAGCGCTCGGTTCGCGTCGTCGTGCTCCAGGAACGGCACCAGCGATGCCGCGACGGATACGAGCTGCTTCGGGCTGACGTCGACATAATCGACTTCCTCCCGGTTCACCAGCACGAAGTTGCCGGCCTTGCGGGCGTTGACCAGTTCCGCCGCGATGCGGCCCTTGTCATCCAGCTCGACGTTGGCCTGCGCGATGGTGTGACGGTCTTCTTCCCATGCCGACAGGTAGAACGAGAACGGCTCGATCTCCGCCGGCTTCTTGCGCTTGTCCTTCAGTTCGGCGTTGATCTTCTCGATCTCGTGTTTCTCGACGTGGTCGCCGACTTTGAAGTCACTATCGCCGGTGTTCACGATTGTGACGTAATCAATGACGCGGCCGCTTTTGATCTTGCGATATGGCGACTCGATGAATCCGTAGTCGTTGATCCGGGCATAGCAGCTCAAAGACGAAATCAGACCGATGTTCGGACCTTCCGGCGTCTCGATCGGGCAGATACGTCCGTAGTGCGTCGGGTGCACGTCGCGGACTTCGAATCCCGCGCGCTCCCGCGACAGGCCGCCCGGCCCCAGTGCCGACAGACGCCGCTTGTGCGTGATTTCCGAAAGCGGATTCGTCTGGTCCATGAACTGCGACAGCTGCGACGATCCGAAGAATTCGCGGATCGCAGCCATGACCGGCTTCGCGTTCACCAGGTCGTGCGGCATGGCCGTCGACATCTCCTGGTACACGCTCATCTTTTCCTTGATGGCGCGTTCCATGCGCACCAGCCCGATGCGAAACTGGTTCTCCATCAACTCGCCCACCGCGCGCACGCGGCGGTTGCCGAGGTGATCGATATCGTCCACCGCGCCGATATTCTTGCGCAGCTTCAGCAGGTAGCGGATCGTGGCATAGAAATCTTCCGGATCCAGCGTGCGCTGCTCCAGCGAGGTTGCGTCCTGGTTCTCGAACAGCTTGATGTTGAACTTCAGGCGGCCCACCCGCGAGAAGTCGTACTTCCGCGGATCGAAGAACATGCCATGGAACAGCGCCGTGGCCGTGTCCAGTGTCGGCGGATCGCCCGGGCGCAGCTTGCGGTAGATCTCGATCAAGGCCTCCTGCGGAGTCTTGACCGAATCGCGCTTCAGCGTCTGGCTGATCACCGTCCCCACGTCGTCGCGCTCGGGGAAGAACAGGCTCATCTCCACCACGCCCGAATCCAGGATCTTCGACAGCTTGTCGGCCGTCAGCTCCGAGTTGGCTTCGAGCATCACTTCGCCGGTCGTGGTGTCCACGACATCGCTGCCCGTCCAGGCGCCTTCAAGATCGGTGATATCGACTTCGATTTCGCTGATCTTCGCCTTCTGGATTTCCTTCAGCACCTGGTGATTGATCTTGCGTCCCGAGTGCGCGATCTCGTCGCCCGACTTGTTCTTGATGCTGCGCGCCAGCTTCATGCCGAGCAGGTTCGTCGGTTTCTCGCTGGCCGGATCGAGCGTCCAATACAGCTTCTTGTCGCGGACGGCAATGCGATCCGTCGTGTAGAACGTCTTCAAAATGTCTTCGCCGGAGCGCAGGCCCAGAGCGCGCAAGAAAATCGTGCCCAGGAACTTCCGCTTGCGGTCGATGCGGACATACAGCACGTTCTTCTGGTCGTATTCGAATTCCACCCACGAGCCGCGGTAAGGAATGATCTTGCCCAGAAAGTACGTGCGATTGTTCGCCGTCTCGAAGAACACGCCCGGCGAACGGTGCAACTGGCTGACAATCACGCGCTCGGTTCCGTTGATGATGAACGTGCCGTTCTGCGTCATCAGGGGAACGTCGCCGAAAAACACTTCCTGCTCTTTGATATCGCGAATGGAGCGATTCCCGGTCTCTGCGTCCTTGTCAAAAATCGTCAGGCGCATGGTGACCTTCAGCGGAGCGGAGTACGTCATGCCGCGCTCTTCGCACTCGGCCACGTCGTACTTCAATTGCAGGCCGACCGGGTCGCCGCACTTGTTGCAGAAATCCGGAGTGTTGGCGTTGTACGTTCCGCACTTATGGCAGAGCACGTCGCCGGGGTGAAACGGATCGGTGATTACGGTCGAGCCGCAATTCTTACAGGTTGTGCGCAGGTGATGCAGTCCCTTGAGGTGGCCGCACTTGCACTCCCAGTTTCCGATGGCGTAATCCACAAACTCCAGTTGTGATACGTTGCGGAAATCGGTGATCGGGAAGACGGATTGAAACACCGCCTGCAAGCCGCCGTCTTCGCGCTCGCTGGGGAGTTTGTCCATTTGCAGGAACCGATCGTAGGAGCGCTTCTGCACCTCGATCAGGTTCGGGATCTGGATGGTTGCCGGAATTTTGGAAAAATCAAAACGTTTGCGGAAGGTATTATTCTTCATCGTAAAGAAACTCCCAATCTCTCAAGCGCAGTCGACGACCGCGCCATAAACCGCGGAATGTGGGGCGCCCGAGGCGCCGCGGTACCTACCAATGCGTGGAACCCAACTCGGAACCGGAAAAGACAACGGTGCGCCTGCAGGGACGGGTGTCTCCGCAGACGCCATGCTTAGCGTTTCGTGCTGCTTGATTTGAATTCTTTCGTGCCAGTTCTTCGGCCTGTTTTCCGCCCCGCCTGCCTGCGGAGCAGCCTGCCCAAACTTTTCCTCGTCGGCCACAACTCCACACCACGCAAGCACTTACTGCTATGGCAAGGCTGAAGCCGGAAGCTCGATGTTATTTAGATGTTAACACCATCGCTTCCGCTTCATCAAGTTGTGGCGCCTGGCGGGCGTCTGAGCCCACGGGCGCCCCCCCACTCCCGGCCGTTTTGCCGGAGGTGGGATCTGGGACTGGGCGTCCCACCCTCCGCGACGTCGAAGGGTGGCATCCCAAACCCTTACTTCACTTCGACGGTCGCGCCAGCCTCGGCGAACTTCTTCTTGATGGTCTCGGCTTCTTCCTTCGAAACCCCCTCTTTCACGTTCTTGGGAGCTCCGTCCACCAGTTCCTTGGCTTCTTTCAAGCCCAGGCTGGTAACTTCGCGGACAGCCTTGATCACGTTGATCTTGTTCGCGCCGACTTCTTTCAGAACGACGGTGAATTCCGTCTTCTCTTCCGCCGGAGCCGCTGCCGCCGCCCCGCCACCGCCACCGGCCACCATCACCGGGGCCGCTGCTGCCGCCGACACGCCCAGCCGCTCTTCCAGTTTCTTCACGAGCTGCGCCGCTTCCAGCAGCGACAACCCTACGATTGACTCTTCCAATTGCGCTAAATCCGCCATATTGTTTCTCCGTTATGTAGTCTCTTCGTTCTTTCGCCATCCGAACTCAGGTTTCCAGTGCGACCAAGTCTTGTTTCCCAGCGCCAGACAACGCCCGGAGGGACCGCGCAACCCCTGAATTGTGGACAGCCAAACTCAAACTTGAGCGATTGAGTGATCGAACCATTCAGCGGACTCAATCTCACAATCACTCGATCGCAAAACCGCCAAATCCCGTTACGCTTCCTTGAACTTTTTCTCTTTGACGCCCTGATCGACCACCACTGCCAGGTTGCGTCCCACGGCGTTCATGGCCGTAACCAACCGCTGCGCCGGAGCGTTGATCAGGAACAGCAGCTTCGACATCAGTTCTTCCTTGGAAGGCATCGAAGCCAGCGACTCAATCTCCTTGATCGAGATCACTTTGCCTTCGACCACGCCGACCTTGAAGGTGAACTCCGGGGTGTCCTTGGCGTACTTGGTCAACGCCTTCGCCATCGCCACCGGATCGCCGGTGGTGTACGCGATCGAGGTCACGCCGCCCAGCTCCTGCAGCGCCTCTTCGACCTTGGTGCCCTTCGACGCTCGCGCCGCCAGCGTGTTTTTGACGACCCGGTACTTCGCGCCTGCTCCGCGCAGCGCCTTGCGCAATTCGTAGTCCTGGGCGACCGTCATCTTGGTATACGTCGCCACGACCATGTTGGAAACATTCTTCAGGTCCGCACTCAGCTTCTCGACCTGTTCCGTCTTTTTCTGTCTGCTAACCGCCATTGTAAGTTCCTCGAATCTTGATCGTTAAAGCGCTGTTTCGCAGCGCAGGGCAGCCGCGGGCGGCTGTCCCCACATCGGACGCTATGCCTTGGCTGCGGCCTCGATCGGAGCGGTATCCAGCGGAATCCCCGGCCCCATGGTCGAACTCAGATAGCAGCCCTTGATGTATTTGCCCTTGGCCACCGACGGCTTGGCCTTGATGACGCTGGTGATCAGCACGGTCGCATTCTCCACCAGTTTGTCGGGAGTAAACGAAATCTTGCCCACCGGGCAATGCACCAAAGCGGTCTTATCGGTGCGGAATTCCACCTTACCGGCCTTCACTTCGCGGACCGCCTGTCCGACATCGAAAGTAACCGTGCCCGTCTTGGGATTGGGCATCAGGCCCTTCGGACCAAGAATCTTTCCCAGGCGCCCGACCGATTTCATCACATCCGGGGTGGCGATGAGGGCGTCGAAGTCCGTCCAGTTTTCCTTGGTGATCTTCTCGACCATCTCTTCGCCGCCGGCAAAATCGGCGCCAGCCGCTTCGGCTTCCCTGATTTTGTCGCCGGTCGCGATGACCAGAACCTTCTTCGACTTGCCCAGCCCGTGCGGCAGAACCACCGTTCCGCGCACCATCTGGTCGGCGTGCTTGGGATCGACGCCCAGCCGCATCGTGACTTCGACCGTCTCGTCGAACTTGGCGTATTTCACTTTTTGCAGGAGCGGAACCGCATCCTGCAGCACATACGGGCGCTTCTCGACCGCCGCATGCGCCTTGGCAATATTCTTTCCTTCTTTCTTATTCATTCGACTTTTTCCTTGTCTCCCACCGTACGTTCAGCTTCGAACGACCGTGGTGCTCTTGAAAATGAGTTATTGTGCGATTTGGTGATTGGGCACTTGCATTCAATCGCCCATTCACCCGATGACTTCGATTCCCATCGACCGCGCCGTACCGCGCACGCTCTTGATCGCCGAATCAATCGACGCCGCGTTCAGATCCGGCATCTTCTGCTTGGCGATATCTTCCACCTGCTTGAGCGTCACCTTGCCGACTTTGTCCTTGTTCGGCGTGCCCGATCCCTTGGCAATTCCCGCCGCGCGCTTCAGCAGCACCGACGCCGGAGGCGTCTTGGTGATGAAGGTGAACGAGCGGTCGTTGTACACCGAAACCACGACCGGGATGATCAGCCCTTCCATTTCCTTCTGGCTGGTGCGGGCGTTGAACTGCTTGCAGAACTCCATGATGTTGATCTGCGCCTGGCCCAGCGCCGGGCCCACCGGAGGCGCCGGCGTCGCCTTGCCCGCTGCAATCTGCAACTTCACATAACCTGTAATTTTCTTTGCCACTTCATTAGCTCCTAGCTCTTAGCTGCCCGCCAAGGCGCGAAACTTCACGATTCCGCCTTCAATTACCCGATTACAAAATTACCAACTGCTCCATTAAGCGACTTTCTCGACCTGATTAAACTCGAGTTCCACCGGGGTCGACCGCCCGAAGATCGTGACCATGACCTTCAGCGTCTCGCGGTCTTCGTTCACTTCGTCCACCACGCCGGTGAACGTCGCAAACGGACCTTCCGTGATGCGCACCGACTCGTTCTTCTCGAACTTGACCTTGAGTTTCGGTTTCTCGCGGCTGTCCGCAACCTTGTACACGATGTGCTGGACTTCTTCGTCCGACAGCGGGGTCGGCTGCTGCCCGGTGCCGACGAATCCCGTCACGCGCGGCGTCGATTTCACGACATGCCACACGTGGTCGTCCATGTCCATTTCAACCAGGACATAGCCCGGATAGAACATGCGCTCGGAGGTGTACTTCTTGCCGCCGCGCACCTCGGTGACTGACTCGGTCGGGATCAGCACCCGGCCGATCTTGTCCTGAAGTCCGAACGCGATCACGCGCGACTCCAGCGATTCTTTCACTTTGCGCTCAAATCCCGAATAGGAGTGGATGATGTACCACTTCATATTGGGATTGCGGGGAGCTTCGATTGCGGCCGCCGTCGGATCTCCGCTTGCCGGATGTCCCTCGGCCGCGCTGCCTGCTCCCGCCTGATTTTTCTCTTCGTCCTGCATAGTTGTTTCTTTCAGACCAGTAACTCCCGCGTTAGCGCTTGAAATAGTTGAACATGTAGCTGACGCCGGACTGGATAACTTTGTCGATGATGAAAAAATACAGCCCAAACAGAAATACCGTGATCACCACAACCGTCGTGGTGGCGCGGGTTTCCTTCCAGGTCGGGACCGTGACTTTGCGCATTTCCGAGCGCACGTCGTTGTAGAAAGTCTTGATCCGCTCTGGCCAGGACTTTATCTGGTCCCCGAAGCTGCTACCGGCGTCTGCGAGTGAATTCGCCATTTTCTTTGTCTCTACCGCCATCTCTACTCCTGGCCGTTCTGTTCCCTCGTTAAACTCTGGCAGGGGCGGAGGGATTCGAACCCCCAAGTCCGGTTTTGGAGACCGGCAGTTTAACCGTTGAGCTTACGCCCCTAAAATCCGATTGAGTCATTGAGTGATCTTGCCATTGAGAGTTTTCAATCGCTCAATAGCAATCACACAATCTCGCAATCTACTTCACTTCCTTGTGGGCCGTGTGCTTCCGGCAACGCGGACAGAATTTCTTGAACTCCAGCCGCTCCGTGGTCGTCTTGCGATTTTTCGTCGTGGAATAATTGCGTTCTTTGCAATCGCCACACTGTAACGTCACTATCTCTCGGGGCATCTCAACCGCTCCTAACTCTGAACTTCAGCTGTCGCTAGCCAGTTGCCGGCAATCCCGCTACGCCGCCGCTCCCAAAAACTGGCAACTAGCGCTGGGTACCGGCCACTGTCTTACTGAATAATTTCCGCGATCGTGCCGGCGCCGACCGTGTGTCCGCCTTCGCGGATGGCGAAGCGCAGGCCTTTCTCCATGGCCACCGGCGTGATCAACTCGATCACCAGGCTCACGTTGTCTCCCGGCATCACCATCTCCGTGCCCGCCGGAAGTTCCGCCACCCCCGTCACATCCGTCGTGCGCAGGTAGAACTGCGGACGATATCCCTTGAAGAACGGCGTATGCCGCCCGCCTTCTTCCTTCGTCAGGATGTATACCTCAGCCTTGAACTTGGTATGCGGCGTGATCGAGCCCGGCTTCGCCAGCACCATGCCGCGCTC
>DAIDGW010000091.1 GCA_027452245.1 Acidobacteriaceae bacterium | reverse complement strand
CAGCACCTTGAAAGAACGTCACGGCAAACTGCACACGTTGGTGCACTCCGTGGCGTTCGCGCCCGCCGACGAACTCAAAGGGGACTTCATCAATACCAGCCGCGAAGGTTTCCGGGTGGCCCTGGACGTTAGCGTCTATTCACTGATTGCGGTCGCACGCGCAGCCGCTCCGCTGATGGAAGATGGCGGTTCGATTATGACCATGACGTACTACGCTTCGGAAAAGGTTGTCCCCCGCTACAACGTGATGGCGGTGGCAAAGGCCGGTCTGGAGTGTTCAGTGCGGTATCTCGCGTATGAACTGGGAAAAAAGAAGATCCGGGTGAACGCGATCTCCGCCGGTCCCATCAAAACGCTTGCCGCGCGGGGCATCGCGGGCTTCGGAGAGATGCACAAAGGCCACGCCGAACGCGCCCCGCTGGGACGCAATGTAGAAGTGACCGAGGTCGGCTCGACCGGCGTGTTTCTGGCTTCAGATGCCAGCAGCGGCATCACCGGCGAAGTGATTTATGTGGATTGCGGATACAACATCATGGGATTCTGAAACCCCACGGATAAGATGTTGTGTCCTGAATAGCTTTTGCCGACAATTTTTAGCTCGAAATAGTAATCCGGCGTTTGCTTTCGCCTTGCCGCTCGAGGTGGATTTCAACCTCCCGCTCGCGCGTGAATCGCGGGAACTTCTCTCCCCACTCGATCAGCAGGATGCTGTCGTCGTTTCGCAGATCGTCCAGTCCGAGCGTTTCCAGTTCCCGCGGCGTATCGATACGGTATAAGTCAATGTGATAGAGAGTGGCATTGGGCCCGCGATATTCGTGGATCAACGTAAACGTTGGGCTGGTAACGTCTTCTTCCGGGGCGGCTTCGAACGCCGCCGCAATTCCTTTCACCAGCGTGGTCTTCCCTGCTCCAAGGTCGCCGCGCAAGAGCACAAGCTTTGGCGGCGTGAGCAGTTCGCGAAGCGTGCGTCCGAGGGCGATCGTTTCCTCGGGAGAATTGGTGATGACTTCTCGCGTTGTCTTTTCAGCTATGGACACAGGCGGCTCATCGTCAGTATAGCGAGAGCGCGCCGGTTGTGGGTTCGAACGCTGTCAGATGCTCCGCGTCGACGACAACACGCTCGATTTGATCCCGAGCACACCGTCGGTCACGTGGTCGAGCGACGTCCGCAAGCGGCGATGGTCGTCATCTTCCAGCGCGACAAAACGGAACGGTTGCAACACACCGTCTGTCACCTTGCGCATGGGACTCAGGACTTCCGCCATTCCGTGCACGGGACCAGACTGAGTCTGGAAGGCGACTTCAACAAAGTCTCCCTGCCCGAGAGACTGCGCCAGGTGCAACAGGCCTCCCGTGGCGGAGATGGTTTGAAGTTTTGCTTTCGTGCGGCGGCCATCTTCGAGGCGGATCGCAGCCAATACAGAGTCTCCCAGCTGGACCCGGGCCGCGCGCCGTGAAGGATGCGGTTGGGGGAAGTGCGTCATAGGCATGCCAAGAGTTGCATGCGGAAACACCGCGTAACAGATTACGGAAGCCCTCGTCCGAATTCCACCCTCAGCGAGCCCACGAGCCGCTTCAAATCACTGCAAATCATCAACATGCGAAGGGATTACTGCTCAGACAATGCCCGTCTGGACGGGGGGACATGCGTCATTTCGCTTTCGCTTCTCAGGAAACTACGTCGTGACACAAAAAGCAGACTCCCCGCGCACTCGGAACGGCAGAACGGGTGCGTGAGTTACCAGCGCACCAGCTTTTCCTGCGCGGCTTTCTGTGTGCGGCGGAAAGCCTCAGGAAGGCCGGTGAGCAGATCGGTAGCGACCAGAGAAGGCTCGCCCATCGTTTCCGCCGCGACATCGCCCGCGAGCCCATGCAGGTGCACCGCTGCGAGCACAGCCCTGAAAACGTCGTTGCGCTGCTGAGAAACCATGCCCGCAACCATGCCGGTGAGAATGTCTCCGGTACCGCCAGTGGACATTCCCGGATTGCCGGTGGTGTTCACCCAAGCTTCGCCGTCCGGCCTCACGACCAGCGTTCGATTTCCCTTCAGGACAACTATGACGTGGCGCCCGGCGGCAAATTTTCGTGCCGTTTCCAGCCGGTCACGCTGCACATCGGGAATGGAGCATCCAGCCAGCCGCGCCATTTCTCCCGGATGCGGGGTGATGATGATGGATCGTCCGCTGCCGTTGAGCTCCTCTGATCTTCCTTCAAACGCATTCAGGCCATCGGCGTCTATCACGAGCGGAACCTCACTTCGGGCGACAAGCGTGCGCACCAGTTCGCTGGTTTGCGGGTTCCGCGAGATTCCCGGGCCGATGGCCAAAACCGACTTTCCTTCAGACAACTCCTGAAGGCGGTCGAGCGCAGCCTTCGCGATCGTTCCTTCGCCGGTTTCGGCGAGCGGCTCGGTCATGAGTTCCGGATAGAATCCCGCGACCGTCGGTAACGCCGATTTCGCCGTCGCAACCGTGGAGAGTCCTGCTCCCGCGCGCAGCACCGAAATCCCAGCCATTGCCGCCGCTCCGCTCTTCCCGCTCGCTCCGCCAATCACCAGCACGTGGCCGTAGAGACCTTTGTTTGATTCGGCAGGACGAGGTCCAAGAACCGCCGCGAGATCACGCGCGGTGATCACGTTCAGATTGAGCGATGAAACGATCGCTTCTGCCGGCGACCCGATATCGGCAACAGAAGTGGGGCCGGTAGTCAACATGCTGAATATGTGTGCCGGCCGCGGGGCGCTGAATGTGACGACTGCATTGGCTCGAGCGATGGTCCCGGCCTGAGGATTCATGGAATCAGCGTCGGTGCCGGAAGGAATATCCACCGCAATTACCGGGACATGACTGGCATTCATCAAGGTAATGGCCTCGGCATACAAACCGCCTACGGGAGGCTTGAATCCAGTTCCCAGGACGGCATCGACATAAATGTCTGCCGCTAGAGCCGATCGAACGCGGTCCATCTTCAGTTCTTCGGCAGAATGCACCGCGACGGCCTGCACCGGCAGCTTATGAAACATGCTGGCCGCGTCGCCGCGCAACTCGGCGGGATCCGTCAGTAAAATAACTTGCACCTTCTTGCCTTGCTGATGCAAAAGGCGAGCCGCGACGAATCCGTCGCCCCCATTGTTGCCCTTTCCGCAGAAAACTACGATGCGGCGTGCCTGCGAATATTGCGCCAGCAGGTATTCCGCAACTGCGGTTCCGGCATTTTCCATCAGGGTCAGAGAGGGCACTCCAAAGCGCTCGCTCGTGGCGCGGTCGATGGCGCGCATCTCTTCGCTGCTTACGATTTTCATTGGGGATTCATGCTTTGGATGCCGCGCTGAGTTCGAGGCGGCGCAATTGCGCCGGTTCTCCCATGGCGATCAGGCAGTCGTCCGGTTCGATGCGCTCATCGGGGGCGGGGTTGAAGCGCATGCCTTGCTGGCGCTTGATGGCGAGGATGATGACGCCCCGTTCCTGGCGAATGCGCGAACTCTCAATCGTCTTGCCCGCAAACGACGAGTGGTCGCGCACCTGGATCTCTCCAATTTCCAAGTCGATGCCAAGGTGAGTGGTCGCCGTGTCCAGGAAGCTCACCACATTAGGACGAAGCAGCGATTGGGCGATGCGCTGTCCGGCAAAAGAATAAGGAGACACTACGGCATCCGCTCCCGCCGTGAGCAGATGCTTCTCCGCGCTCTCCTCGCTGGCCCGGGCAATAATCTTGAGGTGCGCATTCATGCCGCGCGCTGTCAGAACGATATAGAGGTTAGTTGCATCCGTAGTAGTAGCTGCAATCAGGCCTGCCGCACGCTCGATCTGAGCCTCGCGCAACGTCTGCTCCTGCGTAGCATCGCCCGCCAGGATCAGCCATTTTTCAGTTGAGTAGCGTTCGCGCTTGGACTCGGTACTTTCGATAATCACGAACGGAACCGGCTTGCGAGCCAACTCCCGAGCCACGCTGCGCCCCACGCGTCCCAACCCGCAAATGATGTAGTGATTGTCGAGATGTTCGATCTCGCGCTCCATGCGGCGCCTTCCGAAGAAGCTTTGCAGTTCGAATTCTAGCAAAGCCTGACTGAGCGCCCCCACGCCCAACAAAACGAGTGAAACGCCCGCCAATATCACGAAGACATTGAAGACTCGACCTGCATGCGATAGCGGATGTACCTCCTGATATCCGATAGTGGTCAGCGTGGTGATGACCATGTAAAAGCCATCGAACCATGTCCATCCTTCAATGTAGTGAAAACCCGCGGTGCCGATGGCCATGACCAGCAGCAAGAGAATGCCAAGGGTTCGAAGGTTGCGAAAAGCTTTCATTTGCGTGCAAGTTTCAGCTTACGCTCTGGAATTCGCAAGGGAAATGTGGAAGTCCTTAAGCAGAGCGCCCTCTCGGGCTTTTCACGCGATGTCATGCGGAATTTTACGCGCCATCGGTCCTTGAACTTCCCGCATCAGGAAGAGCAGCGAATTATTTCAACCCGGAATGAATCGCGCTTCAGATTGGCACACGGAAACTGCTGACTCAGGCGTGTAACCGTTCGCAAAATATTTCGCTTCCGCTCGGGTTATAGAAAAACTTTGTAAACAACTTCAACAGATTGAACTCTCTTAAACATCCTTTTCCCAATCTGGGGAAGAAATGCTGCACCTCCCAACAAATCAGGAATAAATAACCGCTCATTGGAATACAACCTGCAGCGGTTCTGAACTTGTGTTTTCATACGCACCGAGTTGCGAAAGAGGTCCTAATGCTGAGCCACTGTGCCAATTCAGAATGCGCAAAACCCTTCCGGCGGTTATGCGAAGGAAAGCTGTTTCAGGTGGAAGCCAGACACGCAAAATCGCCGAATCATCCGCCCTCGCCGGACGGATTCAGCCGCCGATCAAATCCCAAGCTTGAGCGTTACTGGCTCTGCGACGGGTGCGCGAAGGTCTATACGCTGGTTTACGACATCCGGCGCGGAATCGTGCTTACTCCCAAGGTTCAGCCAGTTCACAGCCCAAGTTCCCAGAATTGCTCCGATGACGTCCTCGCGTGACGCATTAAATCCAGCCGTCCTGTTTCCAGTCCTTCCAATCGCTGCGCACCTGCTTCAGCATCGCGTCTGTGGCGGAGTGCAGCCATTTGGCTTTGCGCTTGCCGAGGTCGCGCGAGATCTGTTTCTCTGCCGAAAGCGTTCCCAAATGGATGTTCGCGGTCTCCCATCCCATCGCCTGCAGCAGCCGTAGTTCAAGGTTCTTGGCATCGAGCGTTGTCAGTTCAATGCGGGAGCAGTGTGGCGACAATCGGCGGACTATCCACCTGCCACGCAACTGTACAAACGGGTCGGGACATCGAACGGCGCGGCTGATCAACGTCTGATAGAAAACTTCGACAGGCTGATCTTTCTGTTCAGCCCACGAGCAGGCGGAAACGACCAGAGCCTTCGCCTCCCGCGCGATGCGGCCGCCGTGCCATTCCGCGATGGCGACGTAGCGGGAGCGCCCAAGGCTGCCTAGTCCGGCAACCCGGTGAGCGACGCGATAGGGAATCTGCTTCGCGGGTAGAAGATGCTCTAGCGCATCAATCGCGCTGACCGGAACCTTCCCCTTCAGGGATGGCAACGCATCCATCTTCTTCCAAAAATGAACTGGCTCGCGCAATTCGCTCTCCGCAATCAGACGCAGCCAGGTATGTTCCTCTCCCAGCACAAACGGACGCCCTTTGGCTTTCAGCGATTCGCTGTATCCCTCGAGGATGGCGTCGCAAATGTCCCTTTCTTTTACGGCGAGGTGTCCCGCATCCGCGGCAAGGCAGGCGCTTACAGCCAGCCGCGTCAAATCATTCGTATAAGCAAGCGGATAGGCTTCGTCGAAGTCGTTCACGCCCCAGATGAGGCGGCCTTCACTGTCGCGCCAGCTTCCAAAATTTTCGACGTGCAGGTCTCCGACGGCAAGAACCTCGGGCGCTCCAGCCAACTCTCCGCAGACCTTCGGCCATGTCTGAATCCAGCGATAGAAGGTAGCCCGCAGGAACGGAAAGACATCTTCCTTCATGCGTTGATGTTTGAAACGCAGGTCGGGTTTGACAATCTCCGTCCGACGAGAAAGCCAGTCTTCAAACTGGCGGGTAGCTTTTACCACGTTCATGTCGCGAACAATAATGGGCGGGAGATAAGTAAGTCAACGTTAGGACCGACTGCAAGGGCGTCCGGCGGTGGAGGTTGGATTACGCCAGACGCCCGGCAGTTGCGGAACAAGCCGATAGATCGAGGCAATTAGTGCTTGTAGTGCTCGGCGTTCTTAGCGAAGAAATCTTTTTTGTCTTCCGGCACGTCGTCAAGCGCGTGAATTGCGTCCGACGTGCACGCCGGGACACACGCACCGCAATCGATGCAGCCATCGGGATCAACGTACATCTGGGTGGCCGCTTCAAATTCCGGCTCGTCCTGCTTGGGATGGATGCAGTCAGTCGGGCAGACTTCGACGCAGAGTGAATCTTTAATGCAAGTATCAACAATTACGTAGGCCATGAGGAATTCGATCTCCGGAATAAAGTCAGCGCATCTAGCACTCGACTGGAGTGTAAGGGAGCAGCAGAGCAGGGGCGGTGATTCAAATCACAGGTTGTTGTGCGCCGATTCTGAACGCACAATTCCCCCTAGAAAGGCCGTTGATAAAAATCACGTTCGACTGTGATCAGTGTCACAGAATTGCATAGCTAACCCGCGTACAACAATGACAATTGAACTAGGCCTTCTAGTTGAAGAATCGCCCGGCCCCAACCCACAGAACCCCACAAGCCGTAACCCCAGACGGCAGGGGCCGGGCGCTCGAAGGCCATAGCGAAAGAGATTAGCCCTCCCTACCCCCGTATCCCAGAAACTGGTAAATCTCTCTTCGGAAGCGTGTCAGTCTAACCACGGTGTGGCCCAGAGCACATTGAGACTGCAACATTAAACCCTTTATTACCAAGTACATGTACTGTGGCAACCTCGCTGCAATTCGTCTATCAGCATGCAGGAGGACGCCATGGGAACCAGTTTCAGCCACACGTGGAAGAAAGGAATGGCAGCTCTGCTGCTCGCTGCTATGCCCGTGGTATTGGCCAGCATCGCGACCGCCCAGCCCACGTCTCCCAATTCCTCCGCGCGCGCTAAAAAGATTGTCCTCGTAAGCATTCCGGATCGTAAGTTGGCGGTCCTCGAAGACGGCCAGGTTCTCGCCACCTTTCGGGTTGCCGTCGGAGCCTCCATCAGTCCCAGCCCTCGTGGCGAATTCGCGATCGTGAATCGCCTCGCCAATCCAACTTATTACCACGATGGCATCGTGATTCCTCCCGGACAAGGCAATCCCGTCGGGACGCGTTGGTTGGGGCTGAACCTCAAGGGATACGGCATTCACGGAACGAATACACCGCGATCCGCGGGACGTGCGGCGTCACACGGGTGCATCCGTCTACGTAATCACGATGTGGAGCGGCTCTACACGATGCTGCAGGTGGGCGACATCGTGGAGATCCGCGGCGAGCGCGATGAGCAGACAGAGGAAGTATTCGGCAAACCTGCACGTCCGGTGATGGTCAGTGCCGGTATGCAGATGGCCGTTCAAGCCGGCGGTCAGTAAAGGTTGGGATCAAACCATTTCAGGGGAAGGTTATGCAGATGGCAATCACATTCCTGGCACTCGTTGCAGGCCTGGTTTTCTCGCTGGCTGTGGCCTTACTAACAGAGGAACTGATATTCGGGCAAGTCTTTCGGCTGTTTTTTGCTTCCGCACGGGTGAAGCGGCAGCGAGTTGAAATCAAGTCGCACGAACAGCGTTAAGGCGCGTAGGAGAACTTTCATGCTGGCACTGAAGTATTTGCTGATGGCAGCCGCCCTCGGGATGATTCTCGTGGCCGTTGGAATTCTGACATATGACCTATATGTGGAACTGCTCTTTAAGCGGTCCCTCAGTGCGGTAGAAACCCAACCTGCTCCGGCGTTGCCCGAACTGCGCTGGAGAACGTCGTTGGCTCTGGTTTTGCTCGCCTGGGGACCGATGTTGCTGGCATTCAGCATCGTGGTCGTGCCCAACGGCATGGCCGGCGTGCGGATTAGCCAGGTAAGTGGAACCGAGCCGGGAACTCTCTATCCTGGAGCTCATTTCATCATGCCTCTGGTCGAGGATGTCACGCTGTTCGATACACGCGACCAGATATTCACTACGGGATCGCTGGAAGATGACAAAGCCGCGCGGGCAAACGTGAACGGACAAACGCAACTATTGGACGTTCAGGCAAAAGAAGGCTTGACGTTGGGGTTGGCAATCACGGTGCGCTACCGGCTCGATCCGAGGAAGCTCGACTACATTCAGAGCAACCTCCCGCGCCCGGTAGAAAAAGAAATCGTTCCCCCGGTCGTGGCCAGCGTGTGGCGGGAACTGGTTCCCAACTACACGGTTCACGATGTATTTTCTGCAAAACGTGAGGAAGTTCGCGCTCGCGCAGCCGGAATGATTGCCAAGAAACTTTCGCAGGACGGCATCGTCGTCAAGGAGGTAATGCTACGCGATATTCAATTGCCGCCCCAATACGCGAAAGGCCTCGAAACTCTGCTGCTGAAAGAACAAGAAAACGATCGCATGGGAGTTGAGACAGATCTCAAGCAAAAAGAAGTACGGATCGCCGAACTTGAGGCCGAGGCCGCGAAAGTTCAGCAGGTGAAGCAGGCTGAAGGTGAAGCGCAGGTACAGGTATTGCAGGCAAAAGGCGAAGCTGACGCCATGCAGTACACGTTACCCTTAAAACAGAAACAGATTGAGCAGAGCCGGCTTGAGGCCGAAGCGCGCAAAGCCGCAACGATCCAGAATGCGGAAGCAGAAGCGCAAGCCAAGATCATCGACAGCAAGGCGGAGACCGAGCGGCGTAAATTGCTGGCCGATGCCGAGGCAGACAGAATCCGTGTGACGGCAGTGGCGGACGCAGAACGGATGCGGAGCGAGGCGACAATCCTGAAAGATAATCCACTACTCATCAACAAAATTGTGGCGGAACGACTCTCCGACAAGCTGCAGATCATGATGGTGCCGGCCGATGGCAAGTTCTTTTTCGCGAATGACGTCTTGCGCAGCATGAACGTGGCAAACCAGGCAGGGCAGGCGGAACAGCGCTAGGGTGGGCGCGCGCGGTTCGTCCGCGTCCACTTGGCGAGCCGCCTTCTTCCACAGTTGTCTAGGTTCGATAGGGCTGTCGAGGTTCTATGAACGGCAACGTTTATAATTTCTCTATTCCACGAATGTTGAATTCCGCCATCCGCGTCGCGCTTGGCTTGCGCAGTTTGCGTCTGTTTCCTGTTGTGATTCTTGTTCTCACCATCCACCTGCATGCGACTGATTGGAGTTCTCCAGAAGAACAACTGGTGGGGAAAATTGCCAATGTTACCGGGCCCGGAGCAATCTACGTGACCGTCGAGAATCGATCATCTCTCGGGCGGCGTGACGCGGAAATCGTCAGCAATGGATTGCTCGCAGCCCTTCAAGCACGCGGCCTTCGGACGGTGAACGCCGATCAATCGGTCGCCACAGTTGCAATCCGGTTATCAGAAAGCCCGTCCGCATACGTATGGGTGGCTGAGATCCACCAAGGATCGGGTGATCCCACAGTCGTCATGGTTTCAATTCCTCGAACGGAAAGTGCCACTGCCAGACACGATTCTTTTCCGCTCACCTTGCGGGAGACACCGCTGTGGTCACAGGCCGACCGCATTCTCGATGTGATGGTGATGGAAGAAGGCGCGGCTCCTACGCATATTGCGGTGCTCAGCCCGGAAAGTATTTCGTTCTATCGGATGCAGTCTGGCAAGTGGCAAGCCGAGCAGTCCCTCACGATCCCTCATGCGCATCCTTGGCCACGTGACCTGAGGGGACGCCTGCTTACCGGCAAAGACAACTTACTCGAGGTTTATCTGCCCGGTGTTCGCTGCCATCTAGCACCGAACTCTCCGCTCAGTCTGAATTGCCAACAAAGCGATGATCCCTGGCCGCTGATTCCCGCGACTTTCTCTGCGACTAGAAATAGCATTCTTTCCAATGACGCGAACCGATTCGCCGTCGGCATTCCGGCAGTGAGCGGATTTTATGCCAGCTCACGAAATTTTTTCACGGGAGTACTCGCGCCCGGAATCGGAGGAGTCAGTACCGCTCCGAAATTCTATTCAGCGGCTCCTGTCGCACGAGAGAAGTACGTACTTTGGCTTTTCGCCGCAGTGGACGGGCAAGTTCACTTCCTCGATGGCATGAGCGATCAGGCGGCCCGGCTGAATTGGGGCAGTGATATTGCCAGTGTGCGCACGTCGTGTGGCGCAGGATGGCAAGTGCTGACTGACAGCGATCACGTACAGAGTGGTGATTCCCTGCGCGCCTATGAACTCCCCGACCGCGATCCGGTGCCGGTCAGCGCCCCTCTGAGTTTCGGAGGCCAGATCACAGCGCTATGGACGGAGGGCAAGGGCGATAGTGCAATCGCAGTCTTCAAGAGTGATGGACATTATGAGGCGTCTCGCATTTCTGTGTCTTGTAATCAGTAGTGTTTTCGCTGCTCAATGTGCTCTGGCGGGGAATCGGCCTCAGTACGGAGGCACGCTGCACATCGCTTTGCACGAAGTGCCCAGTTCTATCGATCCGACACAGAGCAGGAACGATTCGTTCGCCTTCCGGAACATTACGCATTTGATCTTCGAGAATCTCACCACCGTCGATGACGCCGAACATGTTCTTCCGCAACTGGCAACATCATGGCTCTCGGACGCCAACAGCCAGCGCTGGACGTTCACACTGAGAAGCGACGTGATGTTCGACGACGATACATCTCTGACTGCAGACATTGTTGCGGCCAGCATTCGTTCAGCCAATTCGGAATGGCGCGTCGCAGCGGAGCGCAATCGAGTCGTGATTCAGGCGAACATTCCCTCACCAAATCTTCCCTCTGTGCTGGCAGAGGCGCAGTATTCCATCATCAACCGACATTCTGATGGTTCCTTGAGCGGCACAGGGCCCTTCCGCATTGTGGAATGGCAAAGGAAAAAGCTTGCTTTGGCAGCCAGCGAAAATTGCTGGCGCGGCCGTCCTTATTTGGATCGCATTGAAATCGAGTTCGGCGGGAATCCCCATGATGAGCAATTGTCTTTGGAGTCGGGCCGGAACGATCTCGTCGACGTTCCTGCCGAGCAAGTACACCGAGTGTCGATGGAGGGACAGATGCTGCTCAGTTCCCAGCCGATCGAACTCTTGGCGTTGCTGTTCACCCGCGACGCGCAGTCAGATGAGGAGAAAGCATCGCGGCAGGCGCTGGCCGTGAGCATTGAAAGAAGATCGATTCGCAGCGTGATATTGCAAGGCAGCGGAGAACTGGCGGGAGGAATTCTTCCTTCCTGGATGAGCGGATATGGTTTTGTCTTCCCGGTTGATTCGAATTTGGCGCAGGCTCGCGCATTGCGGCAGCAGGCGCGGACGATTCCCAATTGGACAATCAGTTTTGATCCCAGTGACGCCGTCGCCAGGTTTCTCGCAGAGCGTGTTGCGTTGAACGCTCGCGACGCCGGACTCAGCGTCCAGCCTGAGGCGAGCGGAAAGACAGATCTTCGTGTCGTTAGAATTCCCCTTCTGAACGACCCGCGAATGGCGCTCACCTCAGTCGCAAGCTTTTCCGGTATAGTGCAGCCGGGAATCAAATCCGATGCTGCCGGGGATCTATATGCGGCCGAAAACGCCTTGCTCGCCAGCCGGACCATCATTCCTTTGTTTCATTTACCGGTGAGTTATGCATACGCACCTGCATTGAAAGATTTCCGCCTGTCAGCCAGCGGCGCGTGGAATTTGGCTGACGTCTGGATGGAAACGCCCAATCGATGACTTTTCGCCGCAAACTTCTTCTCGTCTTCGCCCTGACAGTCGCGTTGTCAGTCAGTGCAGTAGCGTGGCTGGTCTCGACCATGACAAGGCGCGCGTTTGAGCATACCGACGAGCAACGAACCGCGGCGCTGCTCACGCAGTTTCAGCGGCAGTTTGCGCAGCAGGGGGACGATGTAGCGAGCCGCGTCGCAATGATTGCAGGCTCCGAGCCAATCGCCCGCATGGCGGCATCAGTGAACCGCTCCTCCTCCGATTTGGGCGGATACCTTGAAATGACGAAGCAGTTCGCCGAGGGCTATCGGCTTGATTTCCTTGAGTTCGTCGACTCGCAGGGAACGATCGTCGCTTCCGCTCAGTGGCCGGCAAAGTTTGGATATCCCGATAGTTCGTTTGCGAATTTCTCTTCCTGGGACGACCGGCCAGCATTCCTGAAGCAAGAAGATTTGGAGGACGGTCCCGCGTTGGGATTGTTTGCGGTACGCACGACCCACATCAGCGAGCGTCCGGTATATGTGATCGGCGGAAAGAGGCTCGACAAGAGCTTCCTGTCAGCATTGGATTTGCCCGCAGACATGCGGGTGTTGCTCTATCAGAATCGAGGTCCGAAGTTCAATGCCGAGTGGCTGATTGATCCTTCCTCTGCCTCTGCGCGGAACCCACGCTCGCCGGAAAAGTTGGCGCCTCTGATTGGCGACATTCTGCAGCGAAATCAGGAATTGACTCAGATCGTGCATTGGACCGCCAACAAAGCAGACGACGAACTGTTTCATGCTTTTCCCTTGCGCGGAATTGAGACCGGACGTCCCGTGCTGGCAATCCTGCTGGTGGCCAATTCCCGTCGCGCCTACGTGGATCTCGAGCACAGTATTGCAGCTTCGGCGTTGCTGGTCGGCGGCGGCGGCATCTTGATCGCTGTTCTTCTTGGCAGCTGGGCGGCTGCCCGCGTGACGCGTCCCATTGAGCAACTGGCCGATGCCGCCGGGCAAGTCGCGCAGGGAAACTGGGATGCCCGCGTCGAGGTACGAGGAAAGGACGAAGTCTCGCAACTCGCCCAATCTTTCAATCGCATGACTACTGAACTGCTCACACAAAAAGAGCGTCTTGTACAAGCAGAGCGAGTAGCAGCGTGGCGCGAACTGGCGCGTCGGCTGGCTCATGAATTGAAGAATCCGCTATTTCCCTTACAGCTCACGGTCGAAAATCTCTTGCGCGCCAAGCAGTTGGGATCAAAAGAATTTGACGAAGCATTCCGGGAAAGCTCCACAACATTGCTGGCGGAAATCTCCAATCTGAAAGCAATCATTTCGCGATTCAGTGAATTCTCTAAAATGCCCGAACCGCAATTGCAAGCCGTCCATGTCAATGATGTCCTACGCGGAGTGGCGCAGCTGTTCCAGGCTCAGTTTGAAGCTCCCGGTCGTCCGGCGATTCGATGCGTGCTGGAACTCGATCGATCGGTCGAACTGGTCGCGGCGGATCCGGAATTGCTTCATCGCGCACTTTCGAATCTCGTTCTGAATGCAATGGATGCCATGCCGCAAGGCGGTTCCCTGACGCTGCGGACTCAGCAGAAGGATGGCAAGGTCTCAATCCAAGTCTCGGATACAGGATCGGGACTGACGCAGGAAGAGTGCGCGAGAATTTTCACGCCCTACTACACAAGCAAGAAGCACGGCACCGGATTGGGGTTGGCGATCGTGCAGTCGGTCGTGAGCGATCATGGTGGGACAATTGCAGTTCATAGCGATCCCGGGCATGGTGCGACCTTCACTATTGAGTTGCCACAAAGCCGCGAACTCTTGCAAAACACGCAAGCCGGCAGAACAGATCGTACAGTCACCAGCGAAGGAACGTAGTCAAGGAATGGTGCCAAAAGCACATCTTCTGATCGTCGACGATGAGGCCAACACGCTGGCATCACTGGCACGGGCATTCCGGCTGGCTGGCCATGAAGCAACCGTGTGCGACAACGCGGAACGCGGGCTCGAACTCGCGAAATCCCAGAATTTTGACCTGATCTTGTCCGATGTCGTCATGCCCGGCAAAAGCGGCCTTACGCTCCTGGAAGAGATCAAGGGACAGGGGATTTCCAGCCCAGTGGTGATGATGTCAGGTCAGGCACATATCGAGATGGCGGTTCGGGCGACACGCCTGGGCGCGCTCGACTTCCTGGAAAAACCGATTTCCACGGAAAAACTGCTACTGACCGTCGAAAACGCGTTAAAGCTGCAGCGATTGGAGAGCGAAAATCGCCAACTCCGGCAGCGGCTCGGAAAGCACGAAATCGTCTGGAAAGGCGAGACGATGCGCCGCATTATGGCGCAGATCGAACGCGTCGCTGCCAGCGAGTCTCGCGTGTGCATCCTCGGAGAAACCGGGACGGGCAAAGAACTCGTCGCGCGCACGATACATGAGCGCAGTAACCGGGCGAGCGGGGCGTTCATCACGTTGAATTGCGCTGCAGTTCCGGCTGAATTGATCGAATCAGAGTTATTCGGCCATGAAAAGGGATCGTTCACCGGGGCAGGCACACGCCACATCGGAAAATTCGAACAGGCCAGCGGAGGGACAATCTTCCTTGATGAAATTGGTGACATGCCGCTCATGATGCAGGCGAAACTTCTGCGCGTGCTGGAAGAGGGCGAAGTCGAGCGCATTGGCGGCGATAAGCCGGTCAAGGTAGATGTGCGCGTACTTGTCGCCACCCACAGGAATCTCGAAGAACGCGTCCGCGAAGAGAAATTCCGTCAGGATCTCTATCATCGCATCTACGTTTTCCCACTCACCCTGCCTCCTTTGCGCGAACGGCACGAGGATATCCCATCGCTGGTTGAGCATTTCGCGGCGCAAGTCAGCACACAAAATGGATGGAAGCCCGTCCCGTTCACGCCCGACGCCATGCAGGCTCTGCAATCCTATCGTTGGCCCGGCAATGTTCGGGAGTTGCGGAATATGGTCGAACGATTGATGCTGCTGGCCAGCGATGGCCGAGTTGATCTGGGAACGGTAGAACTCGCGCTCCCGAAAGTCATAGGCGCCCTGCCAGCCTCAGTTGGACCGAACTCCGGTCCACTCGCAGAGCGTGTGCAAGTATTCGAGCGCGAGATAATTCTCTCGGAATTGAAGCGCGCTCAGTACAACATGACCCTTGCCGCTAAGTCGCTCGGGCTCGAGCGAAGCCATCTTTACAAGAAAGCAGAGCAATTAGGCATTGATCTCCGCAGCATACGTCGCGAACAGGAGAACTGAGGTTCGCGCCTCATCCTACGGGAACCGCACTCGGCCGACGAACTCCCTTCAGGTCTGCCGCGAGTAGCCGATGAAACAATTGCTCGCCGGCTTCGCGACGCACGGAAAGCCGTCCCGCACCGTAGGCCCGTGATTTCAACCCGCGCTGCACGTCCTCACAAATTCCCAGGTCCTCGTCCTGCACCCGGCAGGCAACCCCCATCGACTGCGCGTTGTACTCCCGCCGCGCTTCGCTCACATCATCGAAGTAAAAGTCGAAGATGACTTCGCAATGATCGACATCGGTTGGAAATACAAGGATCGTATCCATGTATCCTTCGTAGCAATCGATCATGAGATTGGGGTACTGCCAGTAATACCAGGCACGGTCGCCTTTCCGCGTGGTCGAGGTCTCGGCATCTTCATCGGAAGAGACCATGGGACTCGATTGCAGGCAATAGCGGTCCTCATTTTCGATGGTGTACTGCTTGTAATCCAGAACGGAGTTCAAAGATTTATGTAGATGAGGTACGTGATATCCGCCATCAAGGTAGTTATCGACGAACACCTTCCAGTTGCAACGGATGCTGTAGGCCTTGCGATCGAAGAAATGCAATTTACTGATCCCCAGAGGCGCCACTCGCGGTACTATGCCTCCGAGAAAATCCTGCAGAGATTCAGCTTCGGGATCAAGGTTCACAAACACGAAAGATTCCCAGGTTTCCACTCGTATGGGAACCAATCCATTTTCGGCGCGGTTGAAGTTTTTTACGCCATCGAATTCCGGCATTCCCTTTAGCGATCCATCGAGGCCGTAATTCCAACCGTGGTAGGGGCAATGTAGCATTGACGCCTGGCCGCAAGCCTGCGTCACCACGGCTGCGGCATGATGCCGGCACACGTTGTAGAAGCCGCGAAGCACGCCGTCATTGCCGCGAACCACGACAATGGGCTCGTCGGCAACGCGCGTGGAGATGAATTGTCCTCCCTTTTCTACTTGGTCGGTACGAGCCACCAGTTGCCATGTCTTGCTGAAGACGTTCAGCCGCTCCAGTTCCGCAATACGCGGGTCCGTGTACCAGGGCGCTGGAATAGTAGATGCTTCTGCCAGAGGGGCGTCGTCGTCGTAGCTCTGTAGGATGGTGGAAACAGGAATTTGAGAGTTCATGGTCGGTGTCCGCGAGGAAAGGCAAGCAACGCTGTCCTTTGCCCCGCAAGCATACTAGCAGCCCAGATTTAAATTCAACTGTGCCAGGGGCAGCAAACGGCTCTTAGCTGCGGTTCTGCATATCTCCATACATCTTGTCATGTATGTACTCTGCTTCTGATAGAACCGAGTGGCGCCATTTTGGAATTTAAAAAGGCCCGGAATCCCGGGCCTTCTTCAATCCTCCGGCATTTTTAGCTGGCGCTGCGTAATCGCGGCTCCTTGGCATGAACCAGAGGAGCATCCACCAGATGCTCGCTCAAGAACCAGCACTGCAGTTCATTCGTGCGCAGGACATCGCTGACTACCAGATCGTTGGTTCCGTCATCCCCAAGTTGAGATGAAAGTTTGGATAACTCACGGCACTGCCGGATGATGATCTGGTGGGCATCCAGCAATCGCGAGATCTGTACAGGGACCTCTTCCCGCCCCTTCGGTGGACGCTCGATTTGCGTGGCCTCGGCGATATCTGCGGCCATGGCCAGTGAAATACCCCCGAGCAACTGGATGCGCTCCGCGATGAGGTCCACAATCTCCACCTGCTCGGAGTAGTGCTTGTCGAACAGCAAATGCAGTTGATAAAAAGTCGGTCCGGCGACCTGCCAGTGCGACTTCTTATACAGGTCGCGCAAGGTCATCGTGTCGGCCAGCATCTGGTTCAGTTTTTCCGTCATCTCAAGCCGGACGGGTTCTTCAAGTTCCAGCGGGATCATCTGCTCTACGGTGCCATATGCTTGCAATTCGCCGGCCCGTTGATGAAACCGAGGCTGCGCACTGATCGCGGGTCGATTGTTGGGAGTTTCTCTCTTGGGCACGTTCGTATCCTCCAGCGGATTGGATTATTCCCGGGACTACAGCACTTGGAGTATTAGGACTGTATTTTGGATGCCGACGAATTTCGCCCGCTCGGGAGGGGAAATATCGGTTCCGAAACCGCAGCCCTTGTTGCAGCACCAAAGCTCCCCGGTGAAGTTTGAGAGCCGATCGCCGATGTCGTAGTAGAGAGGAGATGATGAAGTGGGAGCATTCGACCAGAAGCAGACTCTTGGGTTTGGTACGCGCTCACAGTCGCCTTCCCGCGAAGACCATCCCGCTCCCGTACGATTTACAATAGACCCCAAACGGCGTCTGGTAATTGCCAAATTTGGCGAACGCATAACCGCCCACGATATTCACCTCTACGTCCAGAATCTATGCAGTCAACCCGGTTTTGATCCCTCGTATTCTGAAGTGGCCGACATCAGCAGCGTCAAGGAACTCCCACTCGAAGGTGCTGATTTTTTGAAACTCGCCGATCAGGTTGACCCGTTCGCATTCCAATCCAAGCGCGCCTTTGTGGCGCAAACGCCCGTGCAACGACATGCTGCACAAATGCACAAAATCTTGCGCACGCAGAGACATTTCGAGATTTTTGCGACGCTCGAGGAGGCCGAGCAGTGGATCGGAAGGTAGCGCAACCTCACGTAGGATTCGGAAGATATCACCCGGCTTCTCTGAAACTGATCTCCCCATGGATTGCGGCGATCCCTTCCGTCTGGACTGTCATGCCCGCCCTCATGGACACATCGTTCCGTAACTGGGCTGAGCCAGTGACTGGACATTGAGATGCACAGATGAAGTGTCGCATCGCTGATTTCTAAGAATCCTCTGATCCTCAAGAGACTGGTGAGCGCATTAAGCACAGAAGATGAAGAGAAGACGGAGAGGAACCGGCACTTTCAGTCTGAACCGATGGAGCAAATACCTTCCGTTGTTCAACATACATCGTCCTAAAGTCGGGGGACTCGATGACGATAAAGAGCAGGTACAGTGCCGCCCCCCAACAAGATGAACGTCAAAGCGCCCACAGATTGAGGTTGGCAAGAAGATGTCCTGTTCGAGAGGCATTCGTCCTATGAGTGACACGGAAATCATCAAAGAATTCTTAATCGAGAGCTACGAAAATCTGGATCGCCTGGACCAGGAGCTTATTGCTCTGGAAAAAGACGCTGCTAATCGGGAAACTTTAGCCAGCGTTTTTCGCACGATCCATACCATCAAAGGCACCTCAGGTTTTCTAGCTTTTAACCAGCTGGAAGCGGTCACCCACCTAGGCGAGAACTTGCTGGCGCGGTTGCGTGATGGCCAACTCGTACTCACTTCTGAAATCACGACCGCATTGCTGTCCATGGTGGACGCGGTCCGGCAGATTCTAGGAAACATTGAAACGACCGGCCAAGAGGGAAAGCGCAACGATCAGGAACTGATTGATACGCTGACCCGGCTCTTGCAGAACCAGGTGGGGAATATCTCAGCTGCGGCATTCTCGGAAACAGGACCCCCGCCACGGGGGTTGCCTAAGGCGCCGACCGAACTCAGTAACGTTCCGTTTAGCGAGGACAAAGCAAATGCCGATGACGCAGCTGCAGCAATTGCGCGGCCAAACGCAGGAGAGCCACGGCGGGTGGAAGGGGTTCTAGTAGAGCATGGAACTGACAGCTCCCCGGAGGGGGGCGCGACGATTAATGGCCCGCACCCGCCACATGGGCAAAGCGCCAGCGAGAGCACCATCCGCGTCGACGTAGGTCAGCTTGACCGACTGATGAACGGAATGAGCGAACTGGTCCTGCTGCGCAATCAGATCGTGCAGTACAGCAATTCCACGGATGACAGTGAACTGCAAGGGACCAGCCAGCGGCTGAATCTGCTCACCACCGAACTGCAGGAAGGCGTGATGAAAACGCGCATGCAGCCGATCGGCAATATCTGGAGCAAGTTTCCCCGCACCGTGCGGGATGTTGCTTTGACCTGCGGCAAGCAGGTGCGCATCGAGATGGAGGGCAAAGAAACCGAACTCGACAAAACGATCATTGAGGCCATCAAAGACCCGCTTACGCATCTGGTGCGCAATGCCGTCGATCACGGTATTGAGTCTCCCGAGACACGCCGGGCGGCCGGGAAAAGCCCTGAAGGATTGCTGTTCCTGCGAGCGTTTCACGAAGGCGGCCAAGTAAACATTGAAATTAGCGACGACGGCTCCGGACTGGACTTCGAGAAAATCCGTAACAAAGCCATTCAAAAAGCGCTGGTCAGCGCCGACCAGGCAGCTCGCATGACGGAGCGGGAAATCACCAACCTCATTTTCCTCCCTGGGTTCTCGACCGCAGAAAAAGTCACAAACGTTTCCGGCAGAGGGGTGGGGATGGATGTGGTCAGAACGAACATCGAGAAGATCGGCGGCACGGTGGACGTGCAGTCGAGGCCCGCCAGAGGATCAACCGTCCGAATGAAGATTCCCCTGACCTTGGCCATTATCCCCGCTCTGATAGTCCACACCGGAGGCGATCGCTATGCCATTCCGCAGGTCAGTCTGCTCGAACTGGTGCGCCTGGAAGGCGAGCAAGCATGCAATGGCGTGGAACTGGTTAATGGCGCTCCGGTACATCGCTTGCGCGGCAAGCTACTGCCTCTGGTGTACCTCAAACGCGAATTGAAGACTGAAGCAGCCAACTCCCCAGTCTCCAACCAGCCACAGCTGGACTTTTCTCTTGCTCGCGATCAACACCGGCAATGGGTGGAAAAAATACGGCAGGTCATGAATGGAAAACTCACGATGGCTGCCGGGGAGGCAGGCTCGCACGAGAAGTGCGAGTTGGGGAAATGGATTCATTCGATCGGATCGGGCCAGTTGAGTAAATTGTCGGATACGCACTTGCTGGAGGACAGTCATCGGAAGTTACACCAGAGCATCCTCCGGGTTCTGACTCTGAAACAGGAAGGCAATGCTGCCCAGGCATCACAGGAGTTCGCCGCCCTGGAACTGCATTCGGAAACGATTACGCAACTGCTGGCGGGCGTGGAAATGCACGCCCAGGACCGCGAGAGCGTCAACATCGTGGTTCTGCGGGCCGATGACCGGCAATTCGGGCTGGTAGTGGACGAGATCAATGATACCGAGGAGATCGTTGTAAAGCCGCTCAGCAAGCAGTTGAAGATCATCAATACCTACGCCGGGGCCACCATCATGGGAGACGGGAAGGTGGCACTCATTCTCGATGTGATGGGACTAGCCCAGAGAGCAAGTGTCATCAGTGAAGTCCGCGACCGCGCCTTGGTTGAAAAAGGAAACGACGATGCACTGGGGGCAGACAAGCTGGGTAAGCACAGCGCGGTATTGCTATTCCAGTACGGAGAGAGCGGCAGGATGGCAGTGGATCTGGCGCTGGTCGCACGTCTGGAGGAATTCTCCCGCGCCGACGTGGAATTTGCCGGCCATCAGGAGGTCGTGCAGTACCGCGGCCAGATTATGCCCTTGATACGGGTCTCCGAGTTGCTTGGAGGCCCCCGCATCAACAGTGCGCAGAACAATCACGAGTCGCTGCAGGTGGTGGTTTACGCCCAAAAAGGAAGAAGCGTGGGACTTGTAGTGGATCGCATTCTCGACATTGTCGAGGAATCGCTTGTCATGCAATCCCACACCGGACGCAAGGGAACTTTGGGATCGGCAGTGATTCAGAAACGCGTGACCGACATTCTCGATGTGCCAGGTCTGATCGCAACGGCTGAGCAGAGGCAGTTGTTGGAGGCGAACGCCTGAAGGAGAGAAACATACGTGACCGATACCCAGCAGTTTTGCACGTTTTTCCTGAAAGAGCAGTTCTTTGGCGTTCCTGTCCAGCGCGTCCAGGAAGTGATTCGCTATCAGGAAATGACTCGTGTGCCGCTGGTTCCCCCCGAGATCCGCGGCCTCATCAATTTGCGCGGACAGATTGTGATGGCTTTGGATTTGCGCCGTCGCTTCGAGATGGAGGAGCGACCCGGTTCCCAGTTGCCCATGAACGTCGTAGTACGCACCGAAGACGGCGCCGTCAGCTTCCTGGTGGATGAGATCGGCGATGTTCTGGAAGCCCGCGAGGAGAACTTCGAACCCCCGCCCGAGACTCTTCACGGGAAGGCGCGCGAACTCGTGCGTGGCGTGTACAAGCTGCAGGACCGGCTGATGCTCGTGCTCGACCCGGAACGAGCAATTGCCGGAACCGAAACCGGCCGTGGGGAAAACTAGGGTCATGAATGGCACACCCCATGTCATCGCAGCTGATCGTTACGAGTGGATGGGCGCACTCATTCATTCATTCATATAAAACTGCCGATCAAGGTCAAAGCAAATAAGGAGAAAGACATGAAAGCGACAGCCAGCGGCGCCTCACGTGCGGCCGACAACAAAGAAGCTCTGTTCAACCAGCAGATCATTGAGAACGCCCCGATTAACGTCATCCGCGCCGACCGTGAATTCATCATTCGCTATATGAATACCGCATCCCGGACGACGCTCGCTACCATCGCGCACCTGCTGCCCTGCAAAGTGGACGAGATGATCGGCAAGTCCATCGACATCTTCCACAAGGAACCCACCCGCGTGCGGCGTATCCTGAGCGATCCGGCCAATCTTCCTCATCACGCCCTGATCCAACTAGGTTCGGAAACCTTGAGCCTTCTGGTAAGGCCCATCTACGACGCGCAGGATAATTACGCCGGCGCGGTGGTCACATGGGACGTTATGACCCAGAAACTGCGCGCGGAAGCAATGAACAAGGACTATGAAGCTCAAGTCGCAGCTCTGCAGGCATTTCAGGCGATTGTTGAGTTCGACATGGACGGCACGATTTTGAAAACCAACGACAAGTTTCGCGATATTTTTGGCTACGCCGAGGAAGAAGTCCGGGGCAAGCACTACAGCTTCATGATCGACCCGGCCACCCGGAATACCGCGGAGTACAACGAACTTTGGGGCCGGTTGAAGCGCGGCGAGTTTTATGAGGACGAATCGAAGCGCGTCCGCAAAGACGGAGCAGATGTCTGGGTCCATGCCTGGTACTACCCGATCTCGGTTAACGGAAACCTGACCAAGGTCCTCTCCTATTTCACCGACGTCAGCAAGCGGAAACTGGCCACGGCTGATGTACAGGGACAGGTTGTCGCCATCGGCAAGTCCCAGGCGGTAATCGAGTTCAATATGGACGGCACGGTCGTCAGCGCCAACGACAACTTCTTGAAAACGCTGGGCTATACACTTTCCGAGATTAAGGGCAAACATCATAGCCTGTTTGTCGATGAAGAGTACCGGCGCAGTGCCGACTATAAGGAGTTCTGGGCCAAGCTCAATCGCGGCGAGTACGATGCGGCGGAGTACAAGCGGATTGGCAAAGGAGGAAAAGAAGTTTGGATCCAGGCGTCCTATAACCCGATTATGGACCTTAACGGAAAACCGTTCAAAGTGGTCAAGTACGCAACCGACATCACCCAGCAGAAATTGCAGAACGCCGACTATGCCGGACAGATTTCCGCGATCGGCAAGTCGCAGGCCGTGATTGAGTTCAAGATGGACGGGACTGTCGTGACCGCCAATGACAATTTCCTGAAAACGCTCGGCTACACACTTGATGAGATTAAAGGGCGTCACCACAGCATGTTTGTGGATGAAGCGTACCGGCAGAGCCCTGAATACGCTGAGTTCTGGGCCAAAATGAATCGCGGTGAATACCAGGCGGCAGAGTACAGGCGACTGGGCAAAGGGGGGAAAGAGGTATGGATACAGGGCTCCTACAACCCCATCCTCGATTTGAACGGAAAGCCTTTCAAGGTGGTCAAATACGCGGCCGATGTCACCCCGCAAAAGCGGGCAGCAGAAGACCTGAAAAGAAAGGTCGACAGCATTTTGAAAGTTGTGTCGGCCGCTGCCGCCGGTGATCTGACACATGAAATCAAAGTCAATGGACAGGACGCCGTCGGTCAAATGGGAGAAGGCCTCGCCCGGTTCTTCAAGGACTTGCGCGGCAGTGTGTCGGCCATTTTGCAGAACGCACAATCGCTGGCAAATGCTTCCGAGGAATTATCCTCGACCAGCCAGCAGATGAGCGCAAATGCAGAAGAAACCTCGACGCAGGCAAATGTGGTCTCGGCCAGCGCGGAGCAGGTCAATAAGAACCTGCAAACGGTGGCAACCGGTACCGAAGAAATGAGCGCCAGCATCAAGGAAATTGCCAAGAACGCGCACGAATCAGCGAAAGTCGCCACCGGTGCGGTCAAGGTTGCCGAAGATACGAACCAAGTTGTGACCAAGCTTGGCGATTCGTCGACGGAAATTGGGCAGGTGATCAAGGTCATTACGTCCATCGCGCAGCAGACAAACCTGCTGGCCTTGAACGCGACCATCGAAGCTGCCCGTGCTGGGGAAGCGGGCAAAGGGTTCGCCGTGGTGGCAAACGAAGTGAAAGAACTGGCGAAACAAACAGCCAAAGCGACCGAAGATATCAGCCGAAAAATCGAAGCCATTCAGGGCGATACCAAAGCAGCCGTAAGCGCGATTGGCCAGATCAGCTCCGTGATCCGCCAGGTCAACGATATCTCCAATACCATTGCCACGGCTGTCGAGGAGCAGAACGCTACGACCAACGAGATGGCCCGCAACGTCGGCGAAGGCGCAAAAGGAGCAAGCGAGATTACCAAAAACATCGCTGGCGTAGCCGAAGCCGCCAAGAGCACAACTCAGGGGGCCAACGATTCACTGAAAGCCGCACAATCCCTGGCCAAGACAGCCACAGAACTTCGGGAATTGGTTCAGAAGTTCAAAATCTGACCGACATTTAGGGACCTGGTTTGCTATACCCACTGCCGTGATGCTGCGCGAAGGCGCAGCACTCACGGCAATGCGAGGAGATACCGTCAATGCCGCCCGTTCGGGTTCTTGTCGTCGATGATTCGGTTGTCGTTCGTAAGTTGGTCGGCGACGCTCTGGCTGCCCGCGCGGAGGTCCAAGTCGCAGGGACGGCTTCCAGCGGCGCGCTGGCGCTGGCCAAGATTCCGCAGCTGAATCCGGACGTGATCACGCTCGATATCGAGATGCCGGGGCTAAACGGAATCCAGACCTTGATTCAAATTCGCAAATTGTATCCAAAGCTACCCGTGATCATGTTCAGTACGTTGACGGAACGAGGTGCGGCAACCACGTTGGAAGCACTGGCCCAGGGCGCCTCTGATTACATGACTAAACCCAGCAACAGCGACAGCCTGGCGGGCGCGATGGAACAGGTGCAGCGCGAACTGGTGGCAAAGATCATTTCCCTGGCCGGACGGAAGGCGCAGCCCGCGGCGTCCTCTGTGCCCACGGTCGCGACCGGAAAGAAGTCCCCGCGGCAGCCCATTAATATTCTAGCCATCGGGACTTCTACCGGAGGGCCAAACGCCCTGGCGGAGGTGCTCCCACGACTTCCGGCAGAGTTCCCCGTGCCGGTTGTGGTCGTGCAGCATATGCCGCCGCTATTCACCCGCCTTCTTGCAGAGCGATTGAATACACAGTCGCCCCTCGCAGTAGAGGAGGCTGAAAGCGGAGCTAAGCTCGAACCTGGGCACGTGTGGATCGCTCGAGGTGATTATCACATGGCGGTGGAGCGCAGGGGCGATACCGTGGTGTTGTCGTTGAATCAAACCCCTCCGGAAAATTCCTGTCGACCGGCAGTGGACGTCCTATTTCGGTCCGTTGCCCGGGTGTATGGAGCAGGTGTCTTGGGTGTGGTGATGACCGGAATGGGCTCCGACGGAGCGCGCGGAGCGCAACATATTCGCGAAGGCGGGGGCGAAGTTTTGGTGCAGGACGAAGCCTCTTCCGTGGTGTGGGGGATGCCTGGAGCGGTGGTCAGCGCCGGGGCCGCCGATAAGATTTGTCCCCTGCCGGAAATCAGCAAGGAGGTGATCCAACGTGTCACCTCGGGAAGAACGCAAGCTCTTGGCGTCAGCCGCGCTAACCAAATAACTGACGGGGCAACTGCTCAGGGGACAACCAGATAGTGGAAGCCGCTACAGCTAATGCGGGCGCGAAGACCCAGGCAGAGGATTTGAGCGATCCTGGGTACCTGAAGATTCGCGATCTCGTATATCAGATCTCCGGGATTTATCAGCCCGATGAAAAGCTGTATCTCCTGGCGTCGCGTTGCGCGCGGCGTATGAGTGTGGTGCATGCTGCCACGCCAACTGAGTATCTGGAACATCTCACAATGCGCGGTAACAGGGAAGCTGAGTTGCGCCTTCTTCTCAATGAAATCACGATTGGAGAAACCTACATGTTCCGCAGTCCGCCGCAACTGGATGCGCTCCGCAATGTCATTCTGCCGGAGATTCTGAAAACCAAGAGCGCCATGGGTTTCAAGCGTCTTCATCTCTGGAGCGCGGGTTGCTCAACGGGAGAGGAGTCCTACACATTAGCCATGTTCCTGCTGGAGCAGAGACAGCGGCTGTTGGCTGGTTGGACTTTTGATGTTCTGGCAACTGACTTGAATGACAATTCGCTGGCGACCGCCAAAGCTGGCATTTACGGCGAGTACGCGCTCCGCAGCACCTCCGACCTGCTGCGCAACAAATACTTCAAGCCGTATGATGAAAAACGGCTGCAAGCCACCGACGAACTGAAATCGCTGATCCGCTTTGATCGCGTCAATTTACATGATGACAGCAAAATGACATTCCTGAAGGGCATGGACTTGATCTTCTGTTGCAATGTTCTGATTTATTTCGATCTGGCTTCGAAGCGCAAGGTCATGCAGCACTTCTATTCGAATCTGTTACCGGGCGGCTATCTGTTTCTTGGACATGCAGAATCCTTGTATCAAGTTGACGATCGATTTCATTTAGTTCACTTTCCAGGAACGATTGGATACAGGAAACTGCCCGTCGGGCAGGCGGGAACTGGCAAGCCATGAGCACACTCGATGAAATCCTTCCGAAAATCAAGACCTTGGGGATCATTCCGACCCTTCCAATTGTAGTTCAACCGCTAATCTCGGTCTTGCAGATGGAACCGGAGCAGATCAATTTCGAGAAAGTGGTGGAGTTGATATCTTATGATTCCACCATAGCCGCACAATGTCTGCGCATGGCGAACTCCCCTCTGTTCGGGCGCCAGAACACGGAAACAATTCGCAGCGCGATTTTGGCACTGGGAATAAAGCGAATCGAAGCGATTGTGCTCAGTTGCTGTCTGAACCGCATCGTTCCACCGGAAAAATGGGCTTTGGAGTCGGTTACGTTTTGGCGCCATTCCCTAGGTTGTGCACTGGTGAGCAGCAGGATGGCCAAGCTCATCGGTTATCCAGATTCGGAAAAAGCCTATCTTGCGGGCCTGTTGCATGACATGGGCATTCTTGTCAACACTGTCGTGTGTACGGACGAGTTTCGCTATTGTTTCCAGATTGCTGGCCGAGGACACAAGTCCCTCCATCTGTGCGAGGATGCGTATCTTGGTTTTTCCCATTGTCAAAGCGGGGGGATTCTGGCTGAGCAATGGAAATTTTCGACCGACCTGAGAGCCGTGATCGAGCATCATCATGATCCTGAGCCCGCACCCGTAGCCCCTCCCCTGGTCGCTTTAATTCATCTCAGTGATCTGTTGTGCCGATTGCGTGACCTGGGGTATGGATACTACGAAGCCATGGGCGTGGATCTGTCCGGCGAGCATGCCTGGCAGGTTCTGGTGGAGTATTATCCGAAGCTTGCTCAGATTGATTTGGCCCGCCTCACCCTAGATATCGACGCAGCCATGGAGGAAATCACGACGGTGGTCGACGCAGTATTTAAACCTCAACCTTCGGGATCCCATAATGCCGCACACCTCACCAAATGAAGAATTCGCACCACGGTGCCCGATATCTTTCATGTTTCACTCGGCCCGACTCTGTTTCCCTCACTTTCAGCAGGAAGCACACTCGTAATGGCAGTGTGATCGGGGTGTGCCTTGAAGAATTCTTCTATGGCATTCACCGTTTTTGGAATACTGTTCAGCGTAGACAATGGAAGACGCATAAAACTGGCAGTCGTTCCCGGGGTCATGACCTCGGCGTGTACGTCGCCATTTTTCTTTTCCACCAATACCCTGGCACTCCCTCCCGCTACTGGAATGCTCAGCGTCATGGAGATAGCGTCCTCAACAAGGTGATCGTTCGTTCCGGCTCCAAACAGAGCTGGATCGCGTCGTGATTCGTAGGCAACAAAAGGGAATTCACGCGTGAAAAAGTTCGGCTTTTCCGCTTCAAAGCGACTGAAGGAAAACAGCGTTGTTCCAGTTGCAGCGTCTAAAACCTGAAACTTGTCTCCCCGAATACGCCCCTTAATCACGACGGTAAACAATGCCTCTTTGTTCTGGACTGAACTGAACGTAATAGTTGAGACTTCAAATATGTCCTGGACAAAATCAATTCGATACAAATTTGAGGATGAGATTTCATCCCGCGGTCTTATCGGCAAAAAGCTCGCATCGCATAGCAACTCTCCTCCCATGTACATTGCCGCCTGCAACGCCGAACTCTCACCCCGGACGCGTATCCCCAGCAGGTCATTGGCACGCTGGGCCGTGCTGAGCAAAGGTACAAAAAGCTGATCTAAAAGTTCGTAACCAAACGCAGAAAAATGCCATGGGATGGATACAATTTCGACCTTACTTCCGCGCTTTACTTCCATATTCACTCCGCGTGCCCGCGATGACCCACCCTGGCAACATTCGCAGTGTTGCGGCATCGCAGACAAACTCTTCGACATACATGAATTGACGCTAGCACAAAGAAATCCCTGAAGCATGTTGCAAACCGTCATAGATTTCTACCTGGTTCCGTTTTGGGCCCTGTGCTAGAACGGAACCACGCTTCGAAATCGTCGATTAATCGTTGGAATTGGAAACAGAAAAACCGTCACAAGACGTTATGGTAGAATCACCTCGCGGGGTGGAGCAGTCTGGTAGCTCGTTGGGCTCATAACCCAAAGGTCGGTGGTTCAAATCCACCCCCCGCAACCAAC
>DAIDGW010000090.1 GCA_027452245.1 Acidobacteriaceae bacterium | reverse complement strand
TGCGCAGTTTTGGCGTGGCGCTGATCGCCTGCGTACTGGCCTACGACGGCTGGGTGCAGTTGAGTTTTGTTGCCGGCGAGATTCGCGATCCGCAGCGCAATGTTTTATGGGCATTGATTGTGGGATCGCTGCTAGTGATAGGTGTTTACCTGCTGGCGAATCTCGCATATCTACGCGTGCTGACAATTCCTGAAATCGCCGGCAGCGAGCATGTCGGTGCCACGGCGGCCGACCGTGTCATGGGCCATTTCGGAGGCAGCCTGGTATCGGCCAGCATTCTGCTGTCGATCATCGGATGTCTGAATGGCTGCTTCCTGACTGTGCCACGAATTTATTTTGCCCAGGCTCGCGACGGGCTGTTCTTCCGCAGGTTTGCCCAGGTGGATCCAAGATTTCATACACCGGGGTTCGCCATTCTCGCCCAGTTCGCGTGGGCGGCCATTCTTCTGGTAAGCGGGTCGTACGAGTCTTTGATCGATTACTCGATGTTCGCCATCTGGCTTTCCTACGGAGCGATGATTGCCGGCGTTGTCGTTTTGCGAATCAAGCAGCCGGATCTCGAACGTCCATACAAGATGTGGGGATACCCGGTGACTCCGGTCCTGTTCCTCGCCGTTACCGCGTGGTTTCTGGGAAATATGATCTGGACGCGGCCAGCGCCCTCCGGCGCAGCTCTTGGATTGATCGTGGCTGGCATACCCGTATATCTGATTTGGGGACGGAGTCGTGCCTCGCAGGTGCTCCCGTCTCACGCAGGAGATCGCGAAGCCACGACTAGCGCCGGTTAGATCGGATAAATATTGTCGAGTATTTTCAGCGAGAAGGGGGAGTGTACGCCGGCGTCACCCTTTCGTAACGCCATCCCCCGCACAATTTTATTTGCGAGTTAACACGGTTGAAATATCTTCTGAATAGCATAGATCCAGGAGATTGCATGGCTTCCTCACGTGCTGCCAAATCTCTGCCTCTGCAAGTGGCAGCCATTTGTTATCAAAGACGCGGCAGCGATATTGAGTTCCTGCTCGTCAACACCAATGGCGGAAGTAAGTGGACCTTTCCGAAGGGATCTCCTGATTCGCGCTTATCGCACAGCCAAGCTGCTGAACGCGAAGCCGCGGAAGAGGCCGGAGCGCTGGGCACGATCGAGCCGCGGCACTTTCATCTCTACATTCACTCCAAAGGCGTGTTCTGGCAGGAAGGTGGGGTGCAGGAGTTTGTGGTCAAGGCATTTCTGATGGAAGTGCGGGAGATGCGAAGGCCAGACGAGGCGATGAGAAAGCCCACGTGGTTCAATCGGGACGAAGCAAAACTCCGATTGGCTAAAGGACGCGAAGCCAAATACGGCCGCGAACTTGAGGCGGTGGTCGACCGGGCTCTGGAACGCATCCAGTTTCGCGGAGATCTAGTGGAGAATTATCCCGACGCACGCGCTGCGGCCCAATCCTAAACCCCACTTCCCCCCTGAATCAATAAACCTTACGATGTATTTCTGCTGACGCGCTCGCTTCTTGCAGGTGATGGGTTACTTTCTGCGAAGTCGTTATCCGCTGAGATACATGCAATCCGACTAATCGTCCCAACAGTACTGTCAAGTACATAACCCCGAGTATCGCCTCTATCATGCTGATGCAGCGCGCATAGGGAGCAGCGGCCGAAATTCCATTGGCCCCCAGGGCGGTCAGAGTTGAATAGCTATAGAACGTAAGATCAGCTTGCGTAACATTGGAATGCCGAAACAGATGCGGGTCGAGAACGAAGGAGCCCGGCTGCAGGTGAACGAGCAGCATGTATAGATGCGCGAAGGCATAGCCGCAGGTCAGATATGCGCAAAGCGCCCCGAATATAGTCTGGCTGGTAATGTCGTCATGGCCCAGGATTTCCCGCAAAATGAATACGGTGATGAATACATCAAAGAAGATTGAAAGTCCCAAGCCAATGAGCGGAATGTAGCCTCTGAGGTCCGGGGAAGCAGTAACACGATGAAGGAAGGCCGGGATGGCAAGTGCGATACCGGCAATCCAAACCTTACGCCCTCCGCTGATGGAGTAGAGTGCCGCGAGCACTGCTCCAGCCGCCAGAATGCTTACGATCCTTCCTCTGGCTCCGCCCGTCTCGGTCCAGGGAGAGAAGACCAACTGCACCAACATGAACGCCAGCAGATAAGAATATCGTCCCTTTCGGCGCTTAAAAGCTGCCCGCAATGATGGCATGTTTCGATGCTTCTACAGGATGGTGGGCACTGTCAAATGTACGTCGGCATCCACAATGTGAGACGATATTTTTACCCTAATGATTCAGCTTTCTGGAGCCGGAAAACGCTTCGGCCACAAGCTTCTCTTTGAAAATGTCGACTGGCTGATCACGCCGCATGACCGTATTGGACTGGTGGGTGCGAACGGTACAGGGAAGTCCACGCTCATGAAGACGCTTGCCGGGATGGACACGCTCGACTATGGGTCACTGACGGTGGCTAAGGGCACGTCCGCTGGATATCTGCCGCAGGATGGATTGAGCCTTTCCGGACGCACGGTTTTTGCCGAGTGCATGTCGGTATTCGACGACCTGTGTGCCATAGAGAAAGAACTGGAATCGCTCACACATCGCATGGCGGAAGTGGATCACACAAGTGCGGAATACGAAAACATCGCCGATCGCTATCACCGCTTGGAGCATGAATTTCGCACTCGAGATGGATACTCCATCGAAGCTGAAGTTGGGCGCGTGTTGATGGGACTTGGCTTTAGTAAAGATGACTGGCCCCGTCTGACCGAAGAATTCTCAGGTGGGTGGCAGATGCGCCTGGCACTGGCCAAGCTTCTCTTGCAGAAGCCCACACTGCTTCTGCTCGACGAACCGACTAATCACCTCGATCTCGAAGCGCGTAACTGGCTGGAAGAATATCTGCACGAGTACCCGCATGCGTTCGTGCTGATCTCGCACGACCGCTATTTTCTGGATGTAACAGTCAATAAAATTGCGGAAATCTGGAACAAGCGCATGTGGTTTTACACCGGGAATTATGACAAGTTCCTGGCGCAGAAAACACAGCGTAACGAACAATTGCAGGCGGCCTACCGCAACCAGCGCGAGCGCATCGAGCAATTGGAAGTGTTTATTAATCGCTTCCGTTACCAGGCAACGAAGGCCAAACAGGTCCAGAGCCGCGTTAAAGAACTGGAGAAGATGGAGCGGATTGAGATTCCGCCGGAAGAGAAGACGATTCACTTCTCTTTTCCCCAGCCCAAGCCCAGCGGCCGAATCGTTGCCGAATTTAAGCAAGTTGCAAAAAGCTATGGAGAGAAAGAAGTTTTTCGGAGCGTGAGCTTCATGATCGAGCGCGGGGACCGTATCGCCCTGGTGGGCGTGAATGGTGCTGGAAAATCAACGCTTATCAAGCTGCTGGCTGGTTCCGAACCTCTCACGGCGGGAGAATTCCGGCTCGGACACAACGTCCAGTCGGATTATTTTGCGCAGGATCAGTACAAGGAACTCGATCCCGAAGCGCGCATGATTGATGACCTAGGAACTGTCTCGCCCCGCTCCAGCGAGACCGAACTGCGCAATTTGCTCGGATGTTTTTTGTTTTCCGAGGATGAAGTATTCAAGAAAATCGGGGTCCTTTCCGGAGGAGAGCGCGGGCGATACGCGCTGCTTCGGATGTTGCTGCACCCTGCGAATTTTCTTCTACTGGACGAACCGACAAACCATCTGGATTTGCGTGCCAAAGATGTTTTGCTCAATGCACTGATGGAATATACGGGTACAGTCGTATTCGTATCTCACGATCGTTATTTCATCGACAAGCTGGCGACACGCGTATTTGAGGTGGGTGGCGGCAAAGTCGAGATTTATCCCGGCAATTACGAGGACTATCTCTGGCGCAAGCAGGGTGGCCAGGAATATGCGCCAACGCTCGACGATGTGCCGGGCCTGACAACTTCTCCACTTGCGACCCCAATTAAAGCGGTTGTCGCCGAGCCATTGAATGGCGACAGCCAGACCGAGCACGCCGCTGGGAAGCGCCTCAATCCCATGAAGCGCAAACAGATGGAAGATCGTATTCGGCAGATTGAGGAATCCATCTCAAGCACAGAGAGCGCCATTGCACAATCTGAAGCATCGCTGATGACATTTGTCAGCGCTGAAGAAACGCTGCGTCAAAGCGAGGCTCTCCAGGCTCGTCGGCAGGAGCTGACATCTCTGATGAAGGAGTGGGAAGAACTCTCGCAAGTGCTGGAGAGTTCGAACTAGAGAATGCGGTAATACGAAGGGCCGCAAGCCCCTCGAACGCGTGGTTACTCTTCCGCAACCGTACACCACCTTCCGTAATCTCTCTGCTTTGCTTACAGACGTGCGATATTCACCTTGGCCAAGTGGTCAACGGCTCGCCGAAACCACAAATCTCAAGACCAACCGCAAGGTCGGTGCCGGGCGCAAGTCGGGGCGAGGCGCCGCGCGGGAACCCAAGGAAGGTCGCATGCTCCAATCTTCAGATCCATACGGCGTGAAGTCGGCTTCACCTGCCGCCAACCCAAACTCTTTCAATCCTGTCAAAACGGCTGCGCCGCCTATCGAGCAGGCCACGATCGGACGCACTCTCTGCATTAAAGGCGAAATCAGCGGCTCGGAATCGCTTTATATCGATGGGCGCGTCGAAGGCAAGATCAACATGCCGGAAAGCCGCGTCACGATCGGGCGAAACGGCAAAGTGGATGCCAGCATCCAGGCTCGTGAAGTTGTCGTAATGGGGAAAGTCAACGGCAACATCGAATGCAGCGATCGGGTGGATATTCGCAGCGAAGGGTCTGTCGCCGGAGATATTTCGACTGTCCGCATCAGCGTAGAAGATGGGGCCGCTCTCAAGGGCGGAATCCAAGTGCGCAGCGGAGATCAGAAGCAGCAGCAACCGCCAGCGAAACAGCCGGAAGCGCCCAAGCCTATGGTTCCAGAGCCTCCCAAAGCATTGGCTGCCGGAGCCAGCGCCTAACATTCACGCACTCGCTCCTCGTTCAGAGTCCTTCGCCAGGCGAAGGACTCTTTCTTGTTGGTGAAATCTATTTCTTCTCCGGTTTCAAATCCAAGGCAGCCGAATTGATGCAGTAGCGCAGTCCAGTGGGAGCGGGCCCATCTTCAAATACGTGTCCCAGATGCGCATCGCATTTCGCGCAGCGGACCTCGGTCCGCACCATGCCATAGCTCCCATCTCTGTGCTCTGCAACTTTTGCCTGATCAGAGGGCTGATAAAAACTGGGCCAACCGGAGCCGGAATCATACTTTGTATTGGAATTAAACAGGGGTTCACCGCAGCACACGCAGTGATACATCCCGCTATCTTTCGTCTTCCAGTACTTGCCGGTGAAAGCGGGTTCCGTTCCATGCTGGCGGGTAATGTAGTACTGATCTTGAGAAAGTTGCTTCTTCCACTCAGCCTCGGACTTTGCGATTTTTGGAGTATCTTGTGCCATCAATAGCACCTCGGATAATTGGATGGTTTCCTGCCGGAAAAGTGGCAGGGCTGTTAACGAATGGCTTCACCTATTCTCCAGTACTTTCCGCGAAAAAAAATCAGGGGGTCGCCTTCCCGCACTAGGACGTCTTCGACCTCGGCGATGAAGACTGTGTGGTCGCCTGCTTCCCAAGCGGACTGCAATCGGCATTCGAGATAAGCCAACGCTCCATGAAGTACCGGAGTTCCATGGACAGTTCGGTCAAACCGGGCCCCGGCTTCCCGTTCTGCATTAGAATCTGACCGCTCGGGACGGGCATAGTATTCCGAAATGCCCCGCTGGTCATGGCAAAGCACATTGATTCCAAAGCGTTTCTTGGTCTGCAGGTGGGTGTGCGTGCGCGCCGTGCGATCAACGCAGACGAGCACCAGGAGCGGGTCCAGCGAAACTGAGGCAAAGGCGTTTGCCGTCATCCCGTGAACCTCACCGTCGAGATCGACAGTGATAATGGTAACTCCCGTGGCGAAGGTTCCCATTGCCGCTCGAAACTCTGCCTGTTTAAACGCCATAGCCTTAGTCGTCAAACTGCTTACATTATCATGCCGTCTGCATAGACAATTACCAGCAGCCACAGGCTCTGCGCTATCATCTGATCTGCTAAGGGCTGAAAGGCACACCCCGTGTCCGTACCGACGATCAAGTCGACGCAACCTATATCGAGTGCTATGCGCTTATCGGGGCCGGATCATGACGCTCCCCTGACACGTCGATCGGCCATCGAGTTGATCGGCTGCGGCGATAACGATCTGCCCGCGCTTTTGTCCGCCGCACGCACCGCGAAGGAACGTTTTCGTCCAGGAATCATTACGTACTCCCGTAAAGTGTTTCTTCCGCTGACGAATCTATGCCGCGACTATTGCGGCTACTGCACTTTTCGACGTGATCCCGGAGATGCAGGGGCGCACACCATGGCTCCGGACGAGGTTCTCGCTGTCGCGCAAGCTGGAGAAAAACTGGGTTGCACGGAAGCACTGTTCAGCCTAGGAGACAAACCGGAATTGCTGTTTCCGGAAATGCGAGAGACGCTTCGGAGATTTGGGTGTAAGTCCACACTCCACTATCTTGAAGCCATGTGCGAACTGGTGCTGCGCGAAACGAGTCTTCTGCCTCACCCGAATCCCGGGCTGCTCAGTGCCGAATGGATCTCCCGGCTGGCAAGAGTTTCGCCCAGCATGGGATTGATGCTTGAAACTACCAGGGCTTCGCTGCTGGCTTCAGGTTCAGCACACGATAATGCTCCCGACAAGCATCCCGCCAAGCGCCTGCGCACCATTGAAGAAGCGGGTAGGCAAGGAGTGCCATTCACGACTGGATTACTGATTGGCATTGGGGAATCGAGGGCAGATCGTGTCGACACGCTGCTGGCAATTCGCGACCTGCACGAGCGCTATGGGCATATTCAGGAAGTAATCGTACAGAATTTCCGAGTGAAGCCGCACATCCCCATGATGAACTGGCCCGAACCTTCCAGGGACGAGATGCTGCGGACGTTAGCAGTAGCTCGCTTGTTAATGCCGGACGTAAATATTCAAGCTCCTCCCAACTTATCTGCGCCTTATTATGATGATTTGCTGGATGCTGGCATCAATGATTGGGGAGGGATTTCTCCGCTGACGCCGGACTTTATCAATCCCGAAAAGCCCTGGCCTCATCTGGAGCAACTTCGGATGCGCACGGCGGCGAAAGGTTTCGAACTGCGGCAGCGTCTGCCGGTATATCCTGAATTCGTCAAACGGATTGTCGCTCGTCCAGGATTGCTTTCCGACAAGGTTAATTGTGCTGTTGATGGTGAAGGCTTTGCGCGGAGGGCGGCATGATCTGCGTTCTCAGTGGTGGAACCGGCGGCGCGAAGTTCGTCGATGGCTTGCGTCAGATTATTCCGGCGGAAGACATCACAATTGTCGTCAATACGGGCGACGATTTGATGTGGTGGGGACTCTATGTCTCCCCTGATATCGATTCCATCACGTACGTTCTTTCCGGCATGTTGAGCCGGGAACGCGGCTGGGGCGTAAAGGGCGATACATTTCTCTGCCTGCAGGCCATGGGACAACTGGGCGAACCCACGTGGTTCCATGCCGGGGATCGCGATCTTGCCGTACACATTCTGCGTTCTCGTCTCCTGGCGGAAGGCAAAACACTTTCTGAAGCGACAGCCGTGATTTCGCAAAAACTAGGAGTAAAGGCCCGCATCCTGCCGATGAGCGATTCGCGAGTGGAGACGCGTGTCGATACTCCCATTGGCGAACTGAGCTTTGAAGAGTACTTCGTGCAACGCTGGTATCAGGATCCGGTGAACTCAGTCCGTTTCGCCGGAGTCTCCGATGCCGAGCCTGCAGATGGCGTTCTCGATGCGATCACCAAGGCGGACGCGGTGCTGATTGCGCCCAGCAATCCCGTATCGAGCATTGGACCGATTCTTGCCGTACCAGGCATTCGAGACGCACTCTGTCGCGCTCGTGGGAAAATTGCTGCCGTGAGTCCGATTGTGGGATCTGCGCCTGTGGCGGGGCCGGCCGGGATTCTCATGCAGGCGCAAGGCTTGCCGTGCTCGATTGCGGGGGTTGCCAAAGCGTATGCTGATTTTCTCGATATCCTTGTCTGCGACTCCCGGGATGCCCGTGCAGCGGCTGAACTCCGTCAAGCATCGCTTCGAGTGGAGTGCACGCAAACCATCATGCGCAGTTCCGAAGACAAGGTAGCATTAGCACGAACCGTTCTTGCACTTGCTACGGATACGAAGCTCAGTGCTCGCGCCAGCGGTATTCTTTCCGGCGCACCCGCGGATGGCTCGCAGTGATCCTCGTTCCCGTTAAGAATCTCTCGTCTGCGAAGCAACGTCTTACTTCCGTCCTCGACCAGCCTTCCCGCACCAGGCTGGCACAAACCATGCTGCTCGATGTGCTCTCAACTCTGCATGATTGGACTTCCTGCCCCGCGGTGGCCGTTGTGAGCAGCGACCCGTACGCGCTGAGACTGGCGGACGGGTTTGGTTTCCAAGTCATCCCTGATCCTGACAATTCGGGAGAAACCGCTGCGATCGAGATGGCAACCCGCACATGCGTCGAGGGGGGAGCGGACAGTACGCTCGTCATTCCCGCCGATATTCCATTGATCACCGGTTGGGAACTTCAAGAGATCTACCGTCAGGCACCGCCGGCTGGTAGTGTTCTGGTGCCTGCCGGCGATGGCCGTGGAACGAATGCTGCATTTCGCCGTCCTGCGGATCTGTTCCCGCTTAGCTTCGGCAACGATAGCTTTAAACCGCATCGTGCCGCAGCGCAGGTGACGGGAAAACCCTGCATCGTGCTTCAACTTCCGGGAATCGCAATCGATATCGATGATCCTTCTGATCTGCTGCAACTGATCGAGATGCCCGGAGATACGGAAGCGCAGCGCCTGTTGCGGCAATGGAGTGTTGGGGATCGGCTGCAGGCAACCGGCTCTGACCGGATATGAAGGGGCAGAAAACACCTAATGAGCGAGTTCCTGCGGAGCGCCTTCCACCGGCGAACGCGGTGGCTGAACTGCGCATAATACCGATCTCGGTCGCGGCGGAGATTGTCCCAGGCGATTCGATCGCAAAGATAGTTCTACAATCTGCCCGGACCGCTGGTGTCACACTGGAATCCGGCGACATTCTTGTCGTCAAGCATAAGATCGTTTCAAAAGCAGAGGGCCGGATCGTGGATCTTTCGACGATTCGCCCCTCCAAGGAATCAATCGCATGGGCTGATCAGTTCGCTCTGGATGCCCGAGTGCTGGAATTGGCTCTGCGCGAAAGCCGGAGCGTCATCCGCCGCCGCAATGGCGTGCTCATTACAGAGACCCAGCACGGTTTCCTTTGCGCCAACAGCGGGGTCGATGTTTCCAATGTGGACGGTGGCCGGCAGGCCTTGCTTCTGCCCGAAGATTCCGACAAATCGGCTGCTCAAATTCAATCCGAGCTCAAACGCAAGACTGGCCTCACGATTCCTATAATCATTACCGACAGTTTCGGACGTCCATGGCGCGAAGGTCTTGTCGAGTTTTGTATCGGTATAGCGGGAATGAAGCCGCTGCGAGACGATCGCGGACGACGTGATCCCCACGGCTACGAACTTCGCGTCAGCCTGGAAGCAGTCGCTGACGAACTTGCCTGCGCCGCTGGTCTAGTCTGCGGCAAATTGAATCGAACTCCAGCCTGTATCGTTCGCGGGCTGAAGTATGAGCCAGGTACGGGAAGCGTTTGCGACTTGCTTCGCCCTGCAACCCGCGACTTGTTTCGATAGACTAATCAAGTCATAGCCGCTCGCCAGAAATGGAGGAATTGTGCAAGACGAACTCTCTGCCTCCGCACTCCAACGCTTTCCCACTCTCGATTGGAACGACATCGCCACTGGACTTAGCCCGAGCGTCCGATCATCTCTGGAAAAAGTTCTGGAAAGGCAAAATGGCGCTGTGCTGTCCGTGAATGAGTCGTTAGCCCTGGCCCACGCACAAGGCGACGATCTTATCGGCTTGCTGGTTGCCGCAAACACATTGCGTTCCGAACTATGCGGCAATATCGTCACCTACATCGTCAACCGGAACATCAACTTCACCAACGTCTGTTTCGTGGGATGCAAGTTCTGCGCCTTCAGCCGGGGACCCCGGGAGGAAGACGCCTACTTTTTGACGCTGGACGATGTTGCTCGCAGAACGACAGAAGCTTGGGAACTTGGCGCGACCGAGGTGTGTATCCAGGGTGGTCTGCCGCACGGTATCGACCCGTTTTATTACCGCGACATACTCCGGGCTGTGAAACGCGCAGTGCCTCAGATGCACGTGCACGCCTTTTCTCCGATGGAGATTGTTTACGGAGTCGAACTATCGGGCATGAAGCTGTCCGAGTATCTCTCGATGTTGCGTGACAATGGCCTGGGCACTCTACCAGGTACAGCCGCAGAGATTCTCGACGACGAGATCCGCAATGTTCTCTCGCGCAACAAGCTTTCTACGGCGCAATGGATAGAGGTAATCAAGACCGCGCACCACTGCGGAATTCGCACCACGTCGACCATGATGTATGGACATCGCGAAACACCTGAGCACTGGGTGCGCCAGATGCTGCTCTTACGCCAAATTCAGAACGAAACTGGCGGCTTCACCGAATTTGTCCCTCTAGGATTCGTGCACCAAAATACGCTTCTTTTTCAGCAAGGATTGGCGCGTACTGGACCCACCATGGCTGAGCATTTGAAAGTACACGCTCTCGCTCGCCTGCTGCTCGCTGGCTCTATCCATAACATCCAGGTTTCCTGGGTGAAGTTGAATCGTGAACTGTCGCAGCTCTGTTTGCATGCCGGAGCCAATGACTATGGCGGCACTCTGATGGAGGAGAATATCTCGCGTGAGGCGGGAGCCACAGCGGGCCAGTACACCAGTCCCGAGGATTTTCAGTCCCTGATTGTGGAAGCGGGACGCATTCCAGCCGAACGCAACACGACTTATACGCGAATCCAGATTAAAGTTCATCCCGATGAATTCACGGCCGAGCAAGCGCTGGCTGCGGAGTTCGCGTGAGCTCGAACTCATCCCCAATTGCAATTCTGGGAGGAACCGGGCCAGCAGGCATGGGCTTGGCTCTGCGCTGGTTACGGGCTGGAGAATCCATCGTGATCGGATCGAGGGATCCACAACGCGCGCAACAAGCTGCGGATGAACTGAAACAGCGAGCCGGCTTACAGGCCAAGGTGTCCGGCGTGGAAAACATCGCGGCTTGCGCCGCATGTGAAACATCGGTGCTGACGGTGCCATTCGAAGGCCAAACATCCCTTCTGAAGCAACTCAAGCCGGCATTTCGACCGGGTAGCGTTCTAATCGATGCTACCGTTCCGCTGGCTTCTTCCATCGGGGGACGCGCATCGCGTCCGCTCGGAGTGTGGCAGGGTTCAGCCGCTCAGCAAGCCGCCGAGCTTGTTCCAAAAGGTGTCAGTGTTGCGGCGGCATTTCATAATCTCTCTGCCGAACTCTTGAATGGAGACGATCCTCTCGATTGCGATGTCATCGTCTGCAGTGACGATCCGGAAGCTACCGATCTGACTCGGAGGCTTGCGGCGAAGATCAGCGGGATCAGAACAATCGATGGCGGGAAGTTAGAGAACGCCCGGATCATCGAGCAGATCACAGCATTGCTGATCGGGCTGAATATCCGGCACAAGGGGCATTCCGGAATTCGCATTACCGGTCTTCCGGAAGAAGCCTACCGGTGATGAAACGTGCTCTTGGAAAACCTTCTCTACAGTGATAGCCCGCTCCTAGTGAGCAGGTTGCATCTCAAGACCTGCAACTCACTGCCGAGTACTGATTTTAGTCTTCTATTATCGGAGTGCTCATTTCTTCGGCAGGATCGCCAGGTGCCATTGCTTGCGCCAAGATCAGATTCTTCGCTTCCATCCGGATCTTTGGCCAGTGCAGGGCAAACCACCAGGCCCCTGCAATCGCGGCAAAGCCGCCGAGGTCAACCGTAAGGGGAGCGCCCAATCGATCTGAGAGCGCTCCACCCAGCAGCGCCCCAATCGGGGCCATACCCATGAACATCATGGAATAGACGGCCATGGCTCGCCCGCGCAGTGCATCGGGCACCATCACCTGAATCAGTGTGTTCGAGCATGCCATCTGCAGCATGATGAAGTAGCCGACTGGAAGCATCAGGATGACCGACAGCCAGAACGACTTCGAAAATCCGAACAGAACCAGGCTGACACCGAAGCCGGCACAACAAATTGCAACCCATCGTCCGAGACCCTTCACACCGGACCGCACCGCAAGCGTCAACGCCCCCAATAATGCTCCAATTCCCGTCGCCCCCATAAGAATGCCGAGCCGGAGCGCACCCAGATCTTTGGAGCCAATCAGAGCCGCGATCTCCTCGCCGCCGCTACGCAGGACCCGGTCGGCAAAAATTGGCATAAGCACCACGTAGGGCATCGATGTCACGCTGACCAGTCCAAGGAGCAGCAGCAGAGCGCGGATGGGTGCAGTGCGATTGACGAATTGAAATCCCTCAATAATGTGCTCGAGTGCCGGAGTTTTCGCCGAGGCACGGGCTGGAGCATGTACATTCATCAGAAATAGGCCGACGATCACGGCGATATAACTAACGCTGTTCGCGAAAAAGCACCAGCCCTCTCCCAGTCTCGCCACGAGAATGCCGGCGATCGCCGGACCAATCACCCGCGCTCCGTTGAACATGGAAGAATTCAGTGCGATGGCGTTCATCAGGTCTTCCTTGCCAACCATGTCGACAAGGAAGGACTGCCGTCCGGGGATGTCGAATGCATTCACCACTCCCAGCAACGCCGCAAGAACAAAGATGTGCCAGACCTGAACGCGGTGCGTCAGGGTAAGCGCCGCCAAGATAAAAGCGAGAATCATAGACGCGATTTGGGTCGCAATTACTACATACTGACGATTGTTCCGGTCCGCCGTGATTCCACCCAAGGGGGCTACGAGGAATACGGGGATCTGGCTGGCAAACCCCACCGCCCCGAGCAGGAATCCAGAACCCGTTAGGCGGTAGACCAGCCAAGACTGTGCAACACTTTGCATCCAGGTGCCGATGAGAGAGATCAATTGGCCGCCGAAAAACAATTGAAAGTTGCGATGTCGAAGGGCACGTCCGGCGGCCTGCCACCTGGAAGAGGGGGGCGCACTTGACCGGTCTGCTGCGCCGTTATGCATCTCTCTTGATTCCGCCACAGTCGTTTCTTTGATGATCGTCCACTCTTCGCCGCAATCTACGTCGCCCGTACCTCAGGCTTTCTCCTTAGTATCGCGCCTTCCGCCACCGTCCGCCTTTCAGTTCTTTCCGAGCGAGCAGATTTGCATTATGATCCTATCAGTCACTAAGTCGCCAACTTCTCAACGCGAGTCCGACTGAGTTAAAGTAGTGCACTCGCGTCCCCGGCGAAGCTGAAGGGATGTGCGCCACTATGTCGTCTTCTTCCCCGGTTAGGGTCGAACGCCGCGCGGGCCAGCGTTTCTCATACTTGCTTCCTGTTTCTTTCCGAGATCTCACCCTTGGAACCGAGGGTGTAGGTTTTTCCCAGGATTTGAGTTCACGAGGAGTCTTCTTCATTACTGATTCACCGCTGTCGGAAGGTACAAAAGTCGAGTTGACTCTCAATATGCCGTCAGAGATCACTCTGGGAGAGTGCATGCGAGTGCGATGTCGGGGACATGTTCTCCGGGTGATAAAATCCCTGAATGGAATGTCTTCCCACACAACGATAACGACAGAGAATAAGATCGGGGTAGCGGTCCGATTCGAAGGCTACGAGTATCTGCCAGGTTCAGCATCCGCTCACGTGTCTGTTCAATCCAATCGGTCAAGCGATGAGCACGACTCCTCTCCACCGGTACGCCCTGGAATGCATTAGCCGCAGGGCGAGCCCCTCATCGATTTTTTCCTTTTCCTCAGGAAGTTGGAATAGAATTTACACAGGGCGCTGCTCAACGTTCTTGCCGTGCATGTCTCTCGCAAATAACCGTAGTGTGCCAGTTACGTCGAGGGATAGTTTTTGCATGGACTGTTGAGAAGAGCTTATGTAGCCGGTTACTTAAGTCATTTGGCGGAAAGTACTCGCTCTTTCTAACATGCAGACACCGAGAGAAATCAGCGAGAACCGAACGATGCACGGCATTGCCGTGGCCCTCCTGAGTGAGGACCGAGAACACTTATCCGCACTGCAAAACCGGCTCGAGGCCACCCGCCTTGGCCATACCGTCTTTGGCCATCCCGGGTTTCCTCTTGGCCCAACCGATTCCATTCTGCGCCAGATTCAGGAGTCCCGCGCAGAGGTAGTGGTTGTCGACATCCCGCCACACGATGCCCAACGCGCGGTTCGCGCTATTGAATTAATTCAGTCCAACACACTGCAAATCGCGATCTTTGCCAATGGCCTGATGACGCAGCCCACAACGATTGTGGCCACAATGCGGGCAGGTGCTTGCGAATACCTCGACGATGCCGGCGGTTCCGATGCGCTGTTGGAAGCACTCACCCGCTTCAGTTCGGCTCGCACAAGGGCTCGGGGGGGAGCTGGAAAGGCTCGAATCCTTACTTTTCTCAGTGCCAAGGGTGGAGCTGGTGCCACTACGGCTGCTGTGAATACCGCGGTCGCATTACAGCAGGCACATGGGGATGTCGTTCTGGTCGACTTTGCACCGATTGGGCATGCATCGTTGCATTTGAACCTTCGCCCACAATTTGGCGTGCTGGACGCTTTGCAGAATTTACATCGGCTGGACGTTTCACTGTTGGATGGCTTGATGACCACGACGAAGGATGGATTGCACCTTCTCGCCGGTGCTCAGCAGCCATATCAGTCCGTCCCGACTCCCGCTGAACTTGCCCGCCTGTTCGATCTGCTCGTGAATCACTATCGGTACGTGGTAGTCGATGCGTCGAGCCGTCTCGATGCCACTACGCGGCTATTATCGGACCTTTCCAACGCCGTTCTGGTTGTTGCCCAGACAGATGTCGTCTCTTTGTGGAGCGCCGGACGGATCCACGGTTTTCTTGAAGAAGGAACCGGGCGTGACCGCATGCGCCTCGTTCTGAACCGGTTTAAGAAAATTCCCGGTTTCACTGACGAAGACATTCAGCGTGCGACCAATTGCAAAGTCCTGTGGAAGATCCCGAATGCTTATCAGACGATTTCTCCGGCCATCGATCACGGAGCACCCGTGGTTCAGCAGGAGAACTCCGAAATCAGTCGCTCTTTCCGTGCTTTGGCTACCGCTCTGGCTGAGGCCAGCAGTGATGCCGATGGCGGACTGGATTTGGTCTACGGTGGCGAGAAATCAAGCGCCCGCGGCAAGGCAATCGGCCGTCCCAGCCTTTCTCCTGTACGCGCCAGCGAGTAATCCTAACTGGCAGCGGTCATCAAACGAGCCCTTCTGATCCGTGGCAAAAAGTATGACAACATCCGTCAGATTTCATGCGCTCGGTCTAAGAACGACGCAAATACGGCCGCTTTCATCGCCCACTGCATCCTTCATGGCGAGGGATCGTCGTCGTATCGCCTTGTCACACTAAAATCCAAAGCAACATAGACTTGCCTCACCTCATCCTAACTTCGTCTTCACAGACAATCACAACCTGAGGTATTGCCGTGAAATTCTTCTCAGCAAATCTGGACAGCCTTCGAAAGCTCTATCGTGATCAAATTCAACATCTTTACTCTGTTGAAACGCAGATTACAGAGGCTCTGCCCAAAATGATCCAGAAGGCTTCCGATCCGGAATTGAAGCAGGCTCTGGAAACCCACTTACAAGAAACCAAGGGACACGTAACCCGTCTCGAGCAAATCATGCACGAAGCCACGGGCAAAGTTGATTCCAAGCGCAGCAAGGGCATGGCAGCTCTCATCGCTGAAGGCGAAGATGTCATTACGGATGCGACAGATGACTCCGTTCGCGACGCTGGCATCATTGCCGCGGCTCAGAAAGTCGAGCACTATGAAATGGCGGCCTATGGCACGGTACGAAATTTCGCCGAGATTCTAGGACATGCTGATCAGGCAAACTTGCTGCAGCAAACCTTGCAGGAAGAAAAGCATGCCGACGCCGTCCTCACCAACATCGCCGACACTGCGAATACGAGAGCCGACAAGGCAGCTTAAATCCATTTCACCGGGAAGTTGCGCGCCACGTTCGTTCTCGGCGTTAATGGCCTGTCATTGGAAAATGAGCATTGAGATCAAGATTTAGCTCGAGAACGTTAACTCGGGGCTCACCTAGAAACCCCCACTGTCGTCCCTGTGTGTTCCGCGCTACTATCTGGGCGATCTGTTGCTGACTTGCTGATCGCGCCTTTGCCACGCGAACTATCTGGAACTTAGCAGCAGCCGGCGTAATGTCTGGATCCAATCCCGAAGCCGACCCCGTAACGAGGTCGACAGGTACCGGCACGTTGGGATTCTCCGCGTTCAGCGCCTCCGTGTCGCTTTTCACCCGGTCAATCAACGCGTGGTTCGTGGGTCCGAGTTGCGAACCGTTGGAGTTGTCCGCTTGATAGCCATACCCGGCAAACGATGGCCGCGAATGAAAATAAGCCGGGCCCGAAAATGCCTGCCCTATGAGTCGCGACCCGACAACGGTTCCCTTGGCCTCGATCAGTTCTCCATTCGCTTGCCGAGGGAAGAAAAGCTGTGCCAGCCCGGTTACAACCAGGGGGTAGATGATCCCCAGCAAAATCGTGGTTGCAATCGTCATCAGAAATGCCGTAATCAGATTCTTTTTCATTGTGCCCTCACGCCATTCCCACTCTGGTAATCACCATGTCGATGAGTTTGATTCCAATGAATGGAATGATCACTCCGCCCGCTCCGTAGATCAGCAGGTTGCGCCGCAAAAGAATTGCCGCGCCCATCGGCCGATACTTCACCCCGCGCAGCGCCAGCGGGATCAGCGCAATGATGATCAGCGCGTTGAATATGACCGCCGACAACACGGCAGATTCCGGAGTCCGCAAATGCATGATGTTCAATGCATTCAGCACTGGAAACGTTCCGGCGAACATGGCCGGAATAATCGCGAAGTATTTCGCCACATCGTTGGCGATGGAGAAGGTCGTCAGCGACCCTCGCGTCATCAGTAGCTGTTTTCCGATCTCCACGATCTCGATGAGTTTCGTCGGATTGGAATCAAGATCCACCATGTTTCCAGCTTCTTTGGCTGCTTGTGTTCCCGTGTTCATGGCGACACCCACATCCGCCTGGGCCAGGGCAGGAGCGTCGTTGGTTCCGTCCCCCGTCATCGCCACCAGCTTGCCGTCGGCCTGCTCGCGGCGAATCAGGTCCATTTTGTCCTTTGGCGTTGCCTGGGCCAGGAAATCGTCGACTCCAGCTTCCCGCGCGATGGCCGCCGCGGTCAGGGGATTGTCGCCCGTGATCATCACGGTGCGAATTCCCATCGCGCGCAGATGGTTGAAGCGCTCCATCATGCCGCCCTTCACTACATCTTTTAGTTCAATGACGCCCAGCGCACCCCGGTTCTTTTCCGCGACTACAAGAGGCGTTCCTCCAGAACGGGCAATCTGTTCCACCGTGGTCTGAACTTCCTTCGGCATCTGGTGGCCGTGTTGCCGAATGTATGCCTGAATTGCTTCCGTTGCACCCTTACGGATTTCAAATCCGTTCAGATCGACGCCGGACATACGAGTGTGTGCCGTAAACGGAACAAACCGGGCGTCGTGCGAACCAAGTTCTCTCCCTCGCAAGCCATATCTATCTTTCGCAAGGACAACGATCGATCGTCCTTCCGGAGTCTCGTCCGCCAGTGATGAAAGCTGTGCCGCGTCCGCCAGTTCCTTTTCGTTGACACCCGGAGCCGGAATGAACCGCGCTGCCTGGCGATTTCCCAAGGTGATGGTTCCAGTTTTATCGAGAAGCAGCGTATTTACGTCTCCCGCCGCTTCCACTGCACGGCCAGACATGGCAAGGACGTTGTGTTGCACTAACCGGTCCATGCCCGCAATTCCGATCGCAGAAAGCAAGCCGCCAATTGTCGTCGGAATGAGACAGACCAGCAACGAGACGAGCACGAACACCGATTGCGGCGCAGTTGAATAAATCGCAAACGGCTGTAGGGTGACCACCGCCAGCAGGAAGATGATGGTTAATCCGGCCAGCAGAATATTCAGCGCAATCTCATTCGGTGTTTTCTGGCGCTCGGCGCCTTCCACCAGCGCAATCATCCGGTCGAGGAATGTTTCGCCTGGATTGGAGGTGATGCGGATTTTGATCTGATCCGAAAGCACACGCGTGCCGCCCGTTACCGCGGAACGGTCTCCTCCGGCTTCGCGAATCACAGGTGCGGATTCCCCCGTGATCGCCGATTCATCCACCGATGCGACACCTTCAATAATTTCGCCGTCAGACGGGATGAATTCTCCGGCCGAGACACGCACGAAATCCCCAGCTTTCAGTTTCGAACTCGGCACCTGTTCGACTTTCTCATCGGCGAGTAACCGATTCGCCATCGTCTCCGATCGGGCCCGCCGCAAGGTTTCCGCCTGCGCTTTGCCTCGTCCTTCCGCCATAGCTTCGGCGAAATTGGCGAACAGCACGGTAAACCACAGCCAGCACGTAATCTGGAGATTGAATTTGAAGGCCGTGCCGCCTTTGAACAGCAGAGCCGTTGTGATTACGCTCCCGATCTCCACCACAAACATGACGGGATTGCCCATCATCTTGCGCGGGTGGAGTTTCACAAATGCATCCCAGATTGCGCGCCGTACAATCTTCCACTCCCAGATCGCTTTCTTGCGCGGCTTCATCGGCGAGTGGCCAAGGCGAACGTTCTCGATCTCAGGAAGAGCCTGTGGTTGCGTCGAAATTGCCATATATAGATCCTCTTAGAAAGTCTTTCCCGCCATCATCAGCAAGTGCTCGAGAATTGGTCCCAGGCTGAGCGCGGGGAAGAACGTCAGCGCTCCCACAATCAGGATCACTCCAATCAGAAGCACGGTGAACAACGGAGTGGTCACAGGAAACGTTCCGAGAGACGGTGGAACATACTTCTTCTCCGCCAGATTGCCCGCGATCGCCAGCATGGGGACGATCATCAAAAATCGTCCCGCCAGCATCGTGAGCCCGACGGTGGTGTCATACCAGAGCGTGTTTGCGGTCAAGCCGCCGAAGGCCGATCCGTTGTTTCCCGCACCGGACACAAACGCATATAGCATTTCAGTCAAGCCGTGCGGCCCCTGATTCGCAATACTCGAAGTACCGAATCCGTTCACGCTCGAAACAGCAGTGAAGGCCAGAATGACCAGGGGAAACACAAGAACCACGAGCATCGCCATCTTGACGTCATAGGCTTCGATCTTCTTTCCGAGGTATTCCGGGGTTCTCCCGACCATTAGGCCGGCAATAAACACCGCCAGCACGATGTAGATCAACATCCCATACATCCCGGCGCCCACTCCGCCGAAGATGACTTCGCTGAGCATGATATTTACCAGCGGAATCATCCCACCCAGTGGAGTGAACGAATCGAACCATCCGTTAATCGCGCCGCAGCTGGCATCGGTGGTGACGGTTCCGAATAGCGCAGTGTCTGCGATTCCGAACCGCACTTCCTTGCCTTCCATATTGCCGCCCGGTTGCAGTGCGGTGACGTGTGGATTGACTCCCGTCAGCAACGGGTTGCCTCGAGCTTCCGCCCAATATGCAACCATCACGCCGGCCAGGAACAGAATTGCCATTGCCGACCAAACAGCCCATCCATGCGCTTGGGACCCCGTCATGCGACCCAGAGTGTAGGTCAGCCCGGCCCCGATCGTGAAGATCGCCACCATCTCAATCAAATTCGTGAGCGGCGTCGGATTCTCAAACGGATGCGCGCTGTTCGCATTGAAAAAGCCGCCGCCATTCGTTCCGAATTCCTTGATGATTTCCTGCGATGCCACCGGCCCCTGTGCGATCGTCTGTTCCGTCACTGTCTGCATTACCGGTTTGCCGTGGCTGTCGACCATGGGCTTGCCGCTCGCGTCCGTCTTTTGCACCTGCATCGGTTCAACGAGCTTCACGGTCTCGTAAGGATGCAAATTCTGCACTACTCCCTGGGAAACCAGCGCCAGCGCGCCCACCACACAAAACGGCAACAGCACCCACAGACAGCCACGAACGAGGTCAACCCAGAAGTTTCCGATCGTTTTCATCTGCCGGCGGGCGATGCCCCGAATGAATGCAATCGCCAGAGCGATGCCGGTTGCCGCCGAGACGAAGTTGTGAAACGCCAACCCCGCCATCTGGGTGAAATAACTCATTGTCGTCTCACCCGCATAGGCCTGCCAGTTTGTATTGGTGGTAAACGACGCGGCCGTATTGAAGGCTACGTGCGCCGGAGTGACTGGGCCGAACTTCTGCGGATTCCAGGGCAAGTACTGTTGCAGCCTCTGCATAAGGTACAGGACGATCATCGAGACTACGCTGAACAGCAGCATCGCAATCGCGTACTCCGTCCATCGCATTTCGTGGTCTTCGTCCACTCCGGTGACGCGATAAAGCAGACGCTCCAACGGACGCATTACCGGATCCATGAAAGTCTTCTCGCGGTTGAACACCCGCGTCATGAAGACACCCATTGGCTTGGTTACCAGAAACACCAGCAGCAGGAAAAACAAGATTTGAAACCACCCATTGACTGTCATTTCAGAATTTCTCCGGCCGCAGCAGTGCGTAGATCAGATACACCATCGTCAGCGCGCTGACCACCAGCATGATCATCGATTCCCAGTTCATAATTTCCTCACTTCACGCGCTCGCAGAAATGCACATACGCAATCGAGAGCGCGAAAAACGCGATCGTCACCATAAGCCAAATAACGTCTTCCATAGGTATCTCCCGCAACCGTCTACCAGGAGCCTTGCTTTCGGCCCCACCACCAAATCAACCCGATCGTTGCCGTCGTCTGCTGCTATTTCAAAATGCCTTGCACATCGGAGAGGAACGATGGTTGATTCGAATAGTCCCGTCTCCACTCGTACCGCATCTGCAGCCCCTTCGTTACGTTGTAGTCGAAGGTGACCGTGTTCTCCTTGAGCGCCTGGGTAATCCCACTGAACAGTCCGCCTCGGTCGGACATGTACTCGGCCCGCGTCGCCACCGCAAACTTCTGGTTGAACTGGTATTGCAGATAAGCTGCGCCACCAACCACATGCATGGGATCCGCCGGCCGTCCGGGCCCGGCATTTTCCCAAAGCTGCTGATGGAAGTAGTCACCTTCTCCTTCCAGCGTAAGCTTCGGATTCGTAACTCTCCATTTCGGTTTTCATTGCTCAAAACATCACCAGCAATGCTCCTGTTACCCGATCTTCTGTGTGGCGCAAATCCGGTGCCCATCCCGGCACAAAGCTCCCCGGCGTTCCTGTATCCCCGCCTGGAGGCGTGATTCCCCCCGGCCCCGTGAAATATGGGACGTTCGCGTGCCGATGGTTGTATTCCCAGCGAAACGTGATGTATTGCTTCGGCATGTAATCGAAGGTCGCCGACGCATCCCAGGCTTTGAAAGGATCGCCCGGGCTCTCCGGGAAGTAAGGCGTGCCCGTCAGCGCTGTCGCTCCATTGATCGGCGGCAACAACACGAGATAGCGTCCTGGATTGTTGATTTTTCCTCCGCCCACGGTGAATCCAAACCGGTCGCGGTCAAACCACAATCGGTTGTAGACCATGAAGCCCAGAAAATCCTGCTTGGGCCAGACCGTTGGCTTGCCGCCCGCGTAGTGCACCGAATTGGTGGCGCAACTCACCCCGCCGCCGTGCTCGCATCCCATGTCGCCAGTCAGTGAGAATGCAGCTTTGTCCACCAGCCGCCCCGGGTTGTCGTAGTACTTGACTTGCAGGCTGTCATCCGTGTGGTACCTTATTCGGCCCGGCACGCCGAGCGTGTCGGCACCGAGCAGATACTGATTGCCGACTACGGAGATTGAGCCGTTCGGACGCCACAGGACCTGCCCGCCGATCCCGGGGCGAGAATTGAACCGGCCGTACGATTGCCACCCGTTTATGATCCAGGGCTCGATTTTCAGCTTCGGAGTAGGGAAGATCTGCACCCGCATGCCGTTGAAAAACCATGGCGTGTTCGAAGAGACGTAAGAAGGCTGATAGGCCCAGTTGTCGAACTGGTAATAGCTGAACAGGCCGATGTATGACATGAAGATGCCGGCTTGCACGTTCACGCCATCGAGCAAATTGAAGTGATATCCGCCGTAAGCCTCGGAGATATAGCGGTAGGCAGTGTCCAGGTTCCAGTTGCCGCGCCCGGGACTCGCGTCATTGCGAGGTGTCGTTGCCGAATACATTCCAAACTGCGTCATGAAGCGGCCTTGCACGTTGTCCCAATGGAAGTCGCCGCCAACACCTGCCTGCGTGACCTGGAATTCCTGTGCCCGGAAGACCTCGCTGGAACCGCCGATCGTGTCGTCGGCCGGGTGATTGAAGTCGTACGTGTAAGGGACGTCAAAACGGATTTCCGGCGTGAAGAACTTTGTGTCCAGCGGTACTTCTTTGATACGCGGATTGCCGTTCAGCCAGGTGTAGTCATAGAGAGAAAAAGGATCGGGCTTCGGCGGCTTGCTGGTGGCGGCAACTTGACCGTTCGACTGTGCGGCGGTGTCTTGGGCGGCTGGGTGGACGGCTGCGTTCAAGGCTCCAGGTTGGTCCGCTAAGACTGTCGGTGCGGACGCGCCAGCGGCTGGCTGCGCGGTCGCCGCGGCCGAGTTCGTCGCCGTTGCTGGTACCGGCGTAGCATCGGCCCCGCTGGCTGCTGAAGGCGTCGCATTCGCCGGGGCTACTGCCGTCGAACTAGCGCTTGGCTTGCTGGCATTCTTCGCCGCCGAATCTTTCAACTTCTGTTCCAATTCCTGAATGCGTGCCCGCATCTGCTCCAACTCTTTCAGGATGGCAGCAGTTGAATCATCATTGGGGCTTGTATCACCGCTCTTCGTCGGAGTTTGAGGTTTTTCGCTTTGCGCAACGGCAATTGTCGGAAATGCCATGGCGCACAGAACAACGGTCAACAACCAGCCAGCACAATGGCTTGCACTGCATTGTTTTGTGTTCATGGATGAGATCTCATGGAATAGAGTTGCCAACTGCCTCGGGCGAAATATCCTGAAACGACATTGAGTTTTGCTCCCTTTGCCTCTTGCGCTTCCCTTAGCCCGCGCGCCACTCGCGCTTTCTTTGTACGGTTTCTGTGCGCGGCATGGAAGTGTCATTCGAACGAATTCGCTCGATACAGCAGAGTTTCTTCGGACGAATCTCCTTCCACAGTTCGACTAAGCATCGAAAGTAGAACGGCAACCCCACAGCACAAACCGTAACGAACATGGGCCATGCCATCGTCTGAATCCTGCCGACCGGAGTCATCCTTCCGTCCAGCCTTACTCATTGGACAAGAAGTCCTATAAACCTCGAATAAAAAGTTTGTAAAAAAGGTATAAAGGCGGACGCATCAGGACGGCACAGCCGTAGGGACCAAAGTTCTGAAGCCGGGGCTTTATTGTTGGGGAAAGAGGTCTATTCCGTTGTGCCCGCTGGCTCGAAACGATACCCCACCCAGGGTTCGGTCAAGATGTATCGTTTTCCCGCTTCGAGTTCGAGTTTCTTCCGTAGGTGGCCCACAAAGACTCGCAGGTATTCCGGTTGCTCCACGCAGTTCGAGCCCCAGACAGCTTTGAGCAGCGCGCGGTGAGTGAGCACCTTTCCTGCGTTCCTCGCCAGGTATATGAGAAGGTCGAATTCCTTGGGCGTCAGATGAACATCACTGCCCATCACCCGCACCATGCGAGCCGCAACATCGATATGGAAATCACCTGCTTGAACGATCGGGTCCTGGATCTGCTCCTCTCCGCTGATCCGTCGCAAAGCAACGCGCACCCGCGCCAGTAGTTCCTCTACGCCAAATGGCTTAGTGACATAATCATCGGCACCCGCATCGAGCGCCTCCACTTTCGCGCGCTCTTCGCCCTTGACCGAGAGAACGATGATCGGAATTCGCCACTTCCCTCGAACATACCGGCAGAGCTCCAGTCCGCTCATGTTGGGCATCCGTAAGTCCGTGATGAGAAGATCGGGCATCCAGGTTTTCAGTACCTGGATCGCATCGTCGCCATCGGAAGCTGTCCGCACCGAATATCCATTGCTGGAAAGTGTGGTCTTCAGCACCCGCGCGATCTGCGGTTCGTCATCAACAACAAGAATACTGCCCTTCTGAACGTTCTCCATCACTACTTCACTTCCTGGGTGACAATGTGCACGTCGATCGGCGGGGCATCGCGCAGAAATTTGTGAATTACTGAAAGGTAAAGATAACGTCGCCATCCCGTTTGTGCCGACCGCCCGAACACGACCTGTGTGATGTGCTTGTCGCGCACGACCTTCGCCACTTCTTCTGCCACGCTTTTGCCCGGCACCCGTACAATTTGCGCGTTCAGATTTCTTGCGAACTGAAGGTTTTGGGCTAGGGATCGCTGATCGTCAGGGTTCCCGTCCACTCCCGTATCGACGTAAATTACGAACAGCTCCGCATCGATCCGCTGGGACATGCGCCCCGCCCGCGCAATCAGATATTGCGCCGCAGGACTTGAACTGACGCAGACTGCGATCCGTTCCTGGACTCCGACTCTTCGTGCTGCTCCTTCTTTTTCGAGATAAGTCTCGAGACTGCGGTCCACGGCATGCGCCACCTGCTGCAGCGCGATCTCCCGCAGGGCAATCAGGTTGGCCGGACGAAAGAAGTTGCTCAGCGCGCGGTCCGCCCGCTCCAACGGATAAATATCTCCACGTTTCATCCGCGTTTGCAGTGCCTCAGGCGTAAGGTCGGCCAGCACAATTTCCGTAACCCGCTGCATCACCCAATCCGGCACGGTCTCCCGCACCCGAATTCCAGTGATGTTGTGCACCATCGGCATCAGGCTCTCGATATGCTGCACATTCATGGTGGAGAGCACGTCAATATTGGCATCCAACAACTCCATCACGTCCTCATATCGCTTGGTGTGTTTGCTGCCCTCCACGTTGGTGTGGGCCAATTCATCCACCAGAACAACCTGCGGATGCCGCTCCAGGATGGTGTCCACGTCCATCTCTTCAAACGCGGTTCCCTTGTAGGTCAGATCGCGCCGCGGGACAGTTTCCAGTTTTGAGCTCAGTTCCCGCACGCCCTGTCGCTCGTGGGTTTCGACAATGCCGATCACCACATCCTCACCCCGGCCCTTGCGGCGAATCCCTTCGCTGAGCATGTTGTAGGTTTTGCCCACACCAGGTGCATAGCCGAGAAACAGCTTGAAAATGCCCTTCTTTTTCTGCGGTGCTGCTTCCTCCAGCCACTGCTCTGGTGTTTTAGGCATCACGTTTCGCTCGACATCGGATACCGGATTGACGGATCAGCTAAAATCGGCCAGTGAAACGATCGACACTTTACCAGATATCACTATTCACCGCCTGCGCCATCGTCGTTTCCTGCATCACGTTTCTGTATTCCCGCTGGCTGCATGTAAATCCCACGACCGTCGGATTTACCTTTTTATTGGTCGTACTGATAGTGTCGACCATTTGGGGACTTCGTTACGCCATCTTCATGGCGCTGCTGGCAACGCTTTGCTACAACTACTTTTTTCTGCCACCACTCTACCAGTTTACGATTGCCGACCCGCAAAACTGGATCGCACTGTTTGCCTTTCTTTTCACTGCCGTTGTAGGCAGTCAATTGTCGGAGCGCGCCCGGCGAGAAGCGGTAGCTTCCAACCAACGGCGTCACGAGGTGGAACGCCTCTACTCTTTCAGTCAGCAACTTCTGGCCAGTGACAATGTTTACGGCTTGCTGAACTCCATTCCGCGTTTCATCGTAGAGAATTTTGGAGTCAGCACTGCCGCGATGTATGTCGATGGGAAACAGGCCTATTTCTTCGATATCGCCAGTCAAACTCAATTCCCCATGGACCAGTTAACTGCCATCAGCGTGCGTGGAGAGCCTGTTCTTGACCGCGACAATCGCATTTGCTTCATGCCCCTGCGCATGGGAGTTCGCTCTGTCGGCGCCATCGCTCTGGGAAATTGCACCTTATCCCGCGAAACTCTCGAAGCTATCGGGAGCCTTGCCGCCATTGCTATTGAACGTGCACAGACAGTCGAAACACTCACGCATGCCGATGCCGCACGCGAAAGTGAGCGCCTCCGCTCCGTCCTTCTGGATTCCGTCACCCACGAATTTCGTACCCCACTCACCGCTATCAAGGCCTCGGCGGAAACCCTGCTTTCCAGCAGTTCTCTCCAGCCCGATCAGCGCAAAGAGTTGCTCACGGTCATCAACGAGGAAAGCGACCGTCTGAACCGTCTCATCGGAGAAGCCGCTGAAGTCGCGCAGCTTGACTCTCATCAACTCGAGTTGCATTTTGAATTGCATGCCGTGCGCGAGCCTATCGACGCCGCCGTGCAATCGTCGCGCATGGTTCTGCAGCGGCATCCGCTGGAAATCAAGGTCCCAGATAATCTGCCCTCGGTTCGGATGGATGCCGACCGTATCTGCGAGGTCCTGGTACATCTCATCGAAAACGCAGCGAAATACTCGCCGCCTGACACGCCCATCATCATCATCGCGGAACTTCGGCTGGGAGGAGATGTCGTCATCAGCGTCGCTGACCGTGGCCCTGGCATCGAGCAGATGGAACAGGACATGATCTTCGAGCGCTTCTATCGTGGTCGCACCCAGCGCGCCAACGTGCAAGGCACCGGAATGGGCCTTGCCATTGCCAAGGCAATTGTAGAACTGCACGGCGGCACCATCGGCGTGAGAAGCCAGCTTGGACGCGGCTCCGTGTTCTATTTCTCGCTTCCAGTCGCTTAATCCATCCACCATCGCGGTAGTCACAGGAACTTCTGAGCATTGCCACAGCTCAATTTCCACTACAATGTGCGCGCAGGTGTGCCGGATGGATGACTCTCCAGAATTGACTGTTTTGTCGAACTCGAAAAATTGGGCAGGCCGAATCGTCGCCCAAAAATACCGGCTCATGCGTTGGCTTGGGAGCTCGGACCATAGCGCCGCATTCGAAACACAACTTTCCGGGTCCGAACCGCGCCCGGCCGCGATCAAACTCGTTGCCCAAGACACCGCTTCAGATGAGCGCCTTTCCAGTCTCCGCGAGTTGTCCCGCCTCTCACACCCCAACCTCATTCAAATTCTCGAGAGCGGCCCTTGCGAACTTGATGGCGCAAAGCTGATTTACGTCGTTATGGAATTTGCGGATGAGGACCTCTCGCAAATCCTCCCGCAGCGTGCGCTGACTCCCGCCGAAACCCGCGAATTTCTGCAGCCGACTCTTGATGCGCTGCTGTATTTACATGAACGAGGCTTTGTTCATGGCCGTATTTGCCCGTCCAATATCCGCGCAGCTGGCGACCGCATCAAGCTCTCGACAGATTCTGTGCGCAAGGCTTCGAGCCCTAGGGCGCCTCTTATAAATCCAAGTCCCTACAATGCGCCTGAAGCACTTTCTGGCAAGTTCTCTGCAGCGTCGGACATCTGGGGAATAGGCGCCACGATTGTCGCCGCGCTCACTCAGTGGCCTCCGCAACTTGATTCCTCCGGCGATGCTCAAGTCCCAAAGAGCCTGCCGGAGCCCTTTCAGACTCTCGCCCGTGAGTGTCTGCGCAAGGACCCTGAAACACGCTGCAAGTTGTCGGATATTTCAGCGATTCTTCAGGGAAAACAACCGGCAACTCCCGCAAGATCTGCACCGGCTGCCGCCAGATCTTCCCCTGGAAACGCCGGTGTTCCCGAATCCGCGAATCGCTCACGTCCCTTCGTCATTCTGGCGGTCTGCATTGTTCTGCTGGTCGTGGCGATTCTGGCGTTCCGCTCATTTCGGATAGCCCGCGATTCGACAGCTTCCGTCTCTACTCCGGCAGAACCTCAAACCTCACAACCGCCTTCTCCTCAGCCGGAACCCGCCGCTCCGATGAATCGGGCCAACAAGGAAGGCGCTGTGCTCCATCAATTTCTGCCCGATGTTCCCCGGAGTGCGCGCCATACGATCCACGGAAAAATCAAGGTAGCAGTGCGAGTCAACGTCGATTCGAGGGGCAAAGTGGCCTCAGAAAAACTTACGTCTCCCGGCCCTAGCCACTATTTCGCTGGAGTCGCCGAACGCGCCGCCGAGAGATGGGAGTTCAGCCCACCGCAATCCGATGGACAGTCCACTCCGAGCGTTTGGCTCCTGCGCTTCCAGTTCACTCGGAATGGAACCCAGGTGTTCCCTGAGCAGGAACGGCGCTAATAGGCAAGTTCAGGTTTTCAACTTCCACACGATCTGACGCAGCATCCCCAACATCACTTCCGCATCTTCTGGTTCGAGATCCAGCCGGCGCACCAGACGCCTGACTTTCTCTTCCGTTGAACGTTTTGTCCTGTCTTTAACATAGCCGCTGATACGAAGCGCATCTAGCAGTGTTTCGCTCAATCGCTCCGTTTGCGCTGCCGTCACCCGCTTGCTCGACTTTTTCCGAGGTAAATCCCTGCAAGCATTCATCAATTCGTATAAACAGACGGCCGCTGCCTGCCCAAGATTCATGGAGAGATTCGACTTGTGCGTGGGAATGTGTAGCACCCAATGGCAATAGCTCAAATCGGCGGTTGAGAGCCCAAATTTCTCCGAGCCGAACAACAGCGCCACATTTTCCGAGTGCAATTCCGCTCGCATCAGTTTCGCCGCTTCGCTCAGAGAATGCAGAGGGTGCATCAGTTGCCTATGCCGCACCGCCGTAGTGCCCACCACCAGTGTGCAGTCCGAGACTGCATCCGCAACCGAGTTGTGCTCTGTCGCCTGCTCCAGGACTCCAGCGCCGCCCATGGCAGATCGTGCTTCGCGAAAAGCTACTTCATACGGATTGACCACCCGTAACTTCGTGAATCCGAAATTGCTCATGGCGCGCGCCACCGCGCCGATGTTCAGCGGATTGCGCGCTTCCACCAGAACCACGCGGAGGCGATCAGATTCGGAAGAGGTAAGCAAGCCGATAATCTTACGACATCAGAGACTTTCCCTCGAGGCCATTTGCCACAAAGACAAAGGGCGTGCCGGCTAGCACGCCCTTTGTCTCGCCTTTGACCTTCACTTCGTCTTACTTGCACTTGCCATCCGGAAGGCCGATGGTGCGCCTTTCGGAAACCTATCGATGTCCGCCACCGCCAGAATGCCCGCCACCGCCTCCGTGTCCGCCACCCCCGAAGCTATGTCCACCTCCGCCAGACCCGCCGCGGCTTCCACCGAAGCCGCCGGACGGCCGGGAGCCATACCCGCCGTAGCTCCGGCCGCCACCATACGATCCCCGTCCGTAGTTACCGTACGATCGCGGCTGTACCACCGGTTGCCGCATGTTCAACTGCGGACGACCATACCCGCCACCGCTATATCCCCCACGATTGGGATACGAACTCGGAGCCGTGCGATTCCAGTAATTCGTACTCCCACCTCGATTCGAATTGCCAGAACCGCTGCCCGATGGGGGACTGAACGACCGGAATCCATTTGTATTCCCGGTACTCGACCCGCGCGAGAAGTTTGAACTGCGCTGGGGCGCGGTGTTCGACCATCCCGAGCGAGTGCTGCTGCTCGGGGGTGTGAATGGACGATAATTTCCCGCACCCGATGGGCTGCGCTGCGGTGCCGTATTCGACCATCCAGAACGACTGGCCGTATTGCCCGAATATCCGGAACGGCTGTTATTACCATTGGGCGCATTGAATGGACGATAGCCGCCGCGATTCGCCGCCGTATTGCCCGGCGATCGCGCGCTATTCGTTCCATTTCCGACTGCCGCTCTGCCTGCACCGCCAGCTCCGGCAGTCGGCTTTGTGAAATTCCCCGCCGCCCGCTCACCACTCATATTCGCTGCGCCCCGTCCACCTGAATATGCTGGAGACACGTGGCTCCTGTTGAACGATTGCTGCAAGTGCGCCGTTTCTTGCGAAAACGACGCCGGGCGCGCAGCGTTGTTCGAATTTCCGAAGAAGTGCTGCGCTCCGGTGTTGCGTATTGTCGAAGGTGCCGCCGCTCTTCCACTTGCCGACAAACTCGCCCGCGTCGGCATGGCAGGAATGTTGCCTTGCATCACGCGCGCACCGCGGATCTGCGCCGAACTGGCTGCCATCGCTGTCGAATGCGTTCCAAACCGGTTGGCGCCCATCGTGGACATCGCCCTGCCGATATGCGGATCATTGATGTGCGCCAGGTTGGAATAACGCATACCCGCATGTAAGGGCGCGAAACCACCGCGGTTATACATGCCCCAGCGGTTGTATCCATACCAGCCGAAGTGCCCGCGGTAGCCGCCCCACCACGGATAAAAGCGGTCGCACGGCCCAATCGGCATCCATCCGAACCCACCCCATCCCCCCCAGCCGGCGCCGAAGCCAAATCCGAACTCGAAGCCGCCACCCCATCCGAAGAACGACACATAGGCTGGAGCCCAGAACGGACGATAGAAACCTACTCCCAGCACCGGCCCCGGCCACCACGCCCATGCCCCGCCGTACCACATCCAACGACCGTAGTGATACGGGGCCCATCCCCATGGCTCATAACCCACCCAAGTCCAGCCGTAGCTCGGTTCCCAGACCCAGTTGCCATCGCGGTACGGAGCCCAGCCCTCGGGCTCATTGGGAACCCACACATTTCCATAATCGGGTGCGTTCTCCCAACGGCCATACGTATCGAGATCCTGCGAGCCAACATAATATTTATTCGTGTGACGATACGATTGTGCGTTCTGAATAATGTGATCGCGCTCGCTATTCCACTGGTCCCAATCGTCGCGCTCCGGAGCCTCCGAGATCTTGTACTGCGCTTCGTCGCTCGTTCCCCGTACCGTGGCCATTTCGCCCGACTGCACCTCGGTTGCGCCCTGCGGGGTTGAAATCTGCGCCTCGCCTTTGCGCACGATGACCACGGTGTCGCCATCGGGTCGCACTTCGATGCGAAATACACCATCGTGATGCGCTGGATGCACCGAAACGTTCGGAGTATCAATCTCAGGCTCCGCTTCGCCGTCCTTCGACAGCGAGAAATCCAGAATGCCCTGCGCCAATTGGATCTGTATGCTCTTCTTGGTCAGAGTCGGAACATTTACTTCCGAATTCGGCCCTACTCGAAGGACATCCGCGAAGTCCAGTTGAACTTCAGTACGAGCATCGTTGCCAGTCGAAACCTTGTCTCCACCTACCAGCGGAGCATTCAGCGCTGCTGCCGACCACGTCTGTGAGTCACCTCGTTGAGTTGAAACATCTCCATGAATAAAGCTGATTCTTCCGACGCCCTGGTCGGATTCGGCCGGCTTTTCGCCGGAAGGCATGTCTGTGGGAGGCTGCTCGGCCGGATTTTGTGCATTCGCCGCAGGAGGCTCTGCATTGGCTTGCGGAGGTGCCGGCTGGGCCGTTTCGAGAGGGGCGTCCGGCTGCTCCGATGGCCCGGTCCCGTCATCCGTTGTCTGTGCCATCGCACTCAGACTCAACACGCTCGCCAGCGCCAGAATCACCATTGCCAATTGCGACAGGACTTTGCTTTTCATACCCACCTCGGACCGCTGGTGTACCGAGCAACGTATCGGCAAATCTCATGCCAAAGTCCGAAGATGGGTCTGACTATAAGTCGCGTGTTTTCAGTGATCAGGGGCACAGCTTGGAAGGGAGGGAAGTAGCCTGCCGGATGAAAATGGCCGCCTTCAGCCAGACTGGTGCTTTTCAGCCACCTACTATTGGCGCAGGTCGGGTTGTTACCCGATTTGATTTGTGGTGCCTTGGACGCAGGCGCGCCCGAGGTTTCGCTCCTGTGCTCCCGGACGAGCGGAACTTACTTCAGGGCCTTCTCCAGTAGCGCGGCCGTACTCGCGCCGCCTTTCATTTGCACAAATTTGCTCATGATGGGCAAGAACTTCGATGCCATCTCTGGAGACAGTCCCAGCTTATGAAAAGCGTCGGCTGCTTCTGCCATGCGGCCCATGTTCCCCGGTAGCATGCTTTCCAGCCCCGAGAACTCGGAACTCTGGTGAAGTGCCGGAGCCGCCTTGAGCAATCCGCTCATACCCGGCACTGCCGAAGCGACTTTGCTGAACTCTTCTGAGGTCAGGCGGCTCTTGGCCAGCGAGAACAGCGTTCCCGCACCGCCTCGGGCCTGTGTTGGAGTGATGGAAAGTCCCTTCGTCAGTTCTTTGACTAACTCTGCGCTACTTGCGGCTGTAGTCTGCGCTTGGACCGGGACGGTAGCGATTACCCCCACCCCACTCAGCCACAAAGCAGTGCAAATGACGAATGAGCCATATTTCTTCAATGCCATATTCAGTCCCCCATTTGTGCACTAAATAGTATCGCAATCCAAGAAGTAATTTTTGGCTTGTGCCCGTTGTCCGGAGCCTTCTCGTCCCGATTACAGGAAGCGCCTAAGCTTCCTTCTCGCCTTCATCCGAAATGCCGATTTTCGACAAGCGATAGCGGAGCGCGTTTCGTGAAAGTCCCAGCAGGCGTGCGGCCTGGCTCTTGTTGCCGCTCGCGCGCTTCAGCGCTTCGCGGATCATCTCGTCTTCCCACTGCTCGAGTGTCAGACCTTCTGGCAGGAAATGATTCCCGCCATTCTCCGTCTTTGCCGGACGCACATCGATGTGTATGTCGGCGGCTTCCAGCACTGGACCTTTGGCCAAAGCGCAGGCGCGCTCCATGATGTTCTGCAACTCCCGCACATTACCCGGCCAGTGATAATTCACCAGCACCTGCATCGCCTCCCGGCTGATGCTCTCGACCGGCTTGTTAGAATCCGAACAGAAGCGCGACATGAAGAGTCTGGCCAGTTCGGGAATGTCTTCTTTCCGTTCGCGCAGAGGGGCAATATCGATCGGCACAACATTCAACCGGTAATACAAATCTTCGCGGAACGTACCTTCTTCAAGCGCGGCCCTCAGATCTCGATTGGTCGCGGCAACCAGGCGCACATCGACTTTGATGGTCCTGGTCCCGCCGAGCCGATCAAATTCGCGCTCTTGTAGCACCCGCAGCAGTTTCACTTGTGTTGCCGCAGGCACGTCTCCAATCTCGTCCAGAAATAACGTACCTTTATCCGCCAGTTCGAATTTCCCGGGCTTGCTTGCAGCCGCTCCCGTGAATGCGCCTTTTTCGTATCCGAAGAGTTCGCTTTCCAGCAAATTCTCGGGGATCGCCGTGCTGTTGATCTTCACGAACGGTCCGGAAGCGCGCCGGGATTTTTCATGAATGGCACGCGCGATCAGGTCTTTCCCCACTCCGCTCTCGCCGCCCAGCAGAACAGTGGAGTTTGTCGGAGCCACCCGCTCCACCGTCGCCAGCACTTCCTGCATCTTCGGGCTGCTGGCGACAATATTCGGATGCGAATATTTTTTCCCCAGCGCTTCGCGCAGCGAGCGATTCTCTTCCCGCAGCCTGTGGACATCCAACTCCTTGTGGATAACCATCCGCATCTCGGTCAGCGAAAATGGTTTCAACACATAGTCACTGGCGCCCGCTTTCATCGCTTCCACCGCCGTTTCCACGCTGCCGAATGCCGTCATCACGACTACCGGCATCCCCGCATTTTGCCGCTTAACGGCTTGCAGGAATTCCAGGCCATTTATGCCCGGCAGTTTCAGGTCGGTAACAACCAGGTTCACAGGATTTTGCGCCAGCAACTTCAATCCGGCTTCCGCATCGCCGGCCGACAGCGTGGTCAGGCCATCCTCGTTAAGGTTCAATTCCAGCAACCGCCGCATCTTCGCTTCATCTTCGACAATGAGAATTGTTGGCATTCCCTATAACCTATCCCTCATACCTGCCGAACCGGAAGCAATCAATGGGGCGACCATTCGGTTGGTGGAATCTTCGTTCGCGGCCGGAAAAAACATCACAAAGCATGCTCCCGTCTGGGCATCGCCTTCCGCTCGCAGCTGCACCCGAATGAAGCCGTGATGTCCGTCCATGATCTTCGACACGATCGACAATCCCAGGCCGACGCCGGTCTTCTTCGTCGTCACAAATGGATTGAAGATCTGCTCGCGCAGTTCCGGAGCGATGCCCGGGCCGGAATCGCAAATCTGCACCTGAATTCCATCTATTCCGTCGGATTGCGTCCGCTCCGCCCTCACCTGCAGCCTGCCGCCTGCAGGTCCCATCGCGTCATAGGCATTTTGCACGATGTTGACGAAGGCCTGCTCGCTCAGACTTTCGTCGAGCGGAACGTCCGGAAGATTCTCATCGTAATGTTTCTCGACCTGTACGGGCAGATCCTTTCGCACGCTGGCTACATCGCTAAGCGCGCGATCGAGCACCACGATAAGGCTTTGCGGAATCAAATCGGCCTGCAACGGTCGCGCAAAGTTTAGAAAGCGAGTAACCAGATCGCTGAGCCGGTTTGTCTCACTCGAAATGTATCCGGCCAACTCGGTGGCGAGCGGATCCGATTGGCCAAGCTTCTGGCCCAACATCTCCGCCGAACCTTTGATCACTCCTAGCGGGTTGCGTATCTCGTGCGCGAGCCCAGCCGAAAGCTGTCCTAAGGCCGCCAGTCGTTCGGAACGCCGTGCTTCGGCCTGCGCCTGCTCCAGCTTCAGATTGGTTTCCGCCAGTGTTTCCGCCAGTTGCTGGTATTTTCGTGTCTGCCGGCGGATCTCGACCACAAAGCGATTCACCACCATCGCAGCCAGGAAAAAGAACAGCACCCGGATGGCCAGCAACTCATACGCTTCCGCAGTAATTTCATATTCCTGCAACGCGGGAATGAGATAGGAGCAGTAACTGGTCGCGGCCAGAGCCGTCCAGGCCAGCGTCGGCCATGGCCCGAAATACTCGGCCGCGGTCATGATCGGCAGAAAGTAGATTGGCCAATATGTACTATTTATGCTGACCTCGCCCGTGTGGTCGAGCAGCAGCATGGCCAGCACAATCTTCAGAACGACCACATAGGAGGTGCCACGCTTTGGCAGTTTCGAAACGATCCAGCCTTCTGTCAACTGCAGGGCACCAAAAACCAGCAGGATCGCCAGTTTGTGATATTCCGTGACCGGCGGAAGAAATGCCAGGCCAGCAAGAAAGCCCAGCCAAAGTAGATCCAACCAGTTGATTCCCGCTCGTCTCGCCTTGTCGATCACATCCATATTTAAAAAAGATTACGCCGGAAGCAGCGAAACTGCCCACCGGCGAGGAATTGTGAAGTTAGATAAGTCCATCACGTTATTACACCATCAATGTCCTCTATATCCGCCTCCTCCGCGTGGTGCCGGACTCGAACGCTGCTGGCGACTCGCAGGCTGGCGCTTTTGCTGCCACTTGCGGAACTTCTGCGCCTTTTGTTGCTCCTGCTGCGGATTCGATTGCACCGGAGGCGCTGGTCGCACTCGCACGTTCTGCGCTTCTTCCCGCTGTTGACCCTGAGGCAGCCGCGCCAACGGATGTGCTCCGTCCTGGACCGGCGCCGGACGGGTGGGCCCAGTCTCTACTCGGACGGTCTGGTTCCCCCCACTTCCGCCTTGCGAGAAGGCCCGCGGGGGCATTCTTTCAGCAACCACCTGACGATTGATCACCGATGCCGGCGGCTTTACTGCGGCCGGATGTTCGCCCCCCAGAACACTCGCGCGCACCGGTTGAGCCGGGGAAAAACGCGTCGTTGGCGCCGCTGCTTGCAATTGCCGCTGATCGACGTGCACAACGTTCTGAGCTACCGGACGCGCATTCACGAACGTGTCATGCGATACAACTGTCACTCCTCCATTCACATGCTCATTTACGTACGCAACTCGATTCACGGTGGTGTTGCGATCGATCACCGTGGTGTTGTAAACATTGGTGATCCGCGTCGCGCTAACGTTGGTATTCGTCACGTTGACGTTGTTTACGTAGGCCCGGCTTACCCGATAGGCGGGAATATAGACTTCGCCCGGAGCCAGCGGAAACCACCCTACTCCGGCACCCACTCCGACACGGAACCCCGGACCACCAACCCATGCCACTAGCGCCGGTGCCCAAACAGGGCGCACTACAGCCGGTCCCGGGACCCAGAACCATCCGCCTCCGACAAATGCCCAGCGTCCGTAGTGGTAAGGCGCGAAGCCCCAAGGTTCACCCCCGACCCAGGTCCATCCCCATGGAGCAACGAACGCCCATCGTCCCACGCGGTACGGGGCCCAGCCTGCACCGACCATATACGGCCTCCAACATGGACCATAACCCGCCACATAGCTCCAGTCGCCGTACTCGTCGAGATCTTCGTATCCGGTCATCTCGCGGGAAACATAATTCGCTGATTCTGAGTTGTCTTCGTGCTTGTCACGATCGAAGGCCCAGATGTCGAAGTCGTCAGGATCTGGAACCTGATCCAGTTCGTAATTGAGGCTGTCTGTTCCGGTGAATACGGCCGACTGCTGCGCCACTACCGTGTACGACGAGCCACCTCCGACCGCACGCCCACGGCCACTCCAAACCGTAATGGTGGTCTTCGCAGCGTCTTCACCCACATCAAACCGGTACTCTCCCGGTTGCAAGATAGTGAACGCCAAGTTTGGCGTATCGACCTCATAAGCATCGTCGTCATCGACATGGCGCACGCGCAGGATCATCTTGCCTTGCGCCAATCGGATCTGGGTCGTGTGGTCATCCAGATTGAGAAAAGTGATTCCAGTCTTTGATCCGATACGGATTGCGGTCGAGCCGATGTGTACTTCGGCCCGGGAACTTTCGTCCGCCCACAGATCGTCTCCGGTCACTAAGGGACCGTTCGGCACTCCGCTGATCCACTCGTCCTGATTCGCTGGTCGATACGAGATCGATCCCTGCGAATAGTTGAGATCCGCCACCCGCCCCGGCGGATCCTGATCGCTATTCTGATCCGCTTGATCTGGCTGATCTTGCCCATCGGCATTCGGCAACGAGTTTTGAACCTCCGCACTCGGCGCGCCATTGTCGGAATTCTGATCGTCCTGCGCCAGCAAACGGCCGCCTTGCAAAAACACTGCAATCGCCATCATCAAAGCCCAAGACCATCGTTGCATACACGTTTTCATCGCTCGCCTCAAATAAGAGAATACTTTCCCTTTCGTTGAATATGGATATCACGACTGTAAACCCCGCCGGATTAGGGGAGTTGTGTAACCGCACCTTCCCCCTGGCCAAGCCCTCAGCCGGTGAAAACCTCTTTGGCGACAATCACAGTATTCGAGTGAATCGAGACCGTATCTTCCACATTACGGGCATAGCCACCGGCGTATGTCACCATCACCGGAATGCCGCGCGTGCGGGCAACACGAAACACCAACTCGTCCCGCTTCTTCAACCCTTCGATCGTTAGATCCAATCCGCCCAGTTGATCTTCGCGATAAGGGTCCGCGCCGGCGATGTAGCAGATGAGATCGGGCTCAAACTGCCGGAGTCCAGAACTGAGCGCGTTGTCCAGCCATGCCAGGTAGTCGTCGTCTCCAATGCCGTCCGGCAGGTCGACGTCTATCGAGGACATCGGCTTGTGCATCGGATAGTTGTTGTGCTGGTGCAGCGATATCGTAAAGACTTCGCCAGCATGCGCATTGCGCATGCGTCCTGACCCCGGAGCCGAGACTGTAGGAGCGCTGCTCGACGGCAGCGGCGCAGACGGCACGCGCGTTCCCGCAAAGATCGCGGCCGTGCCGTTTCCCTGATGCACGTCGCAATCGACGGTCAGGGCTGTGCGGATCTTGTCATCGCGTTGCATGCGGCGAATTGCCACCGCAACATCGTGAATCATGCAAAAGCCTTCGCCATGATCGGGAAACGCATGGTGAAAACCTCCGCCGATGCTGATGGCAATTCCATCATTCAGCGCGCGATCGGCTGCAAGGATCGAACCGCCCGCCGCCAGCCAAAAAGCATCGACTAGGTCGCGCGAGTAAGGAATCTCCATCTGCATCTCTTCGCGAGGGGTGAGCGTCCCGGTTTTTAGCTTTTGGACATAATCAGGCTTGTGCACCAGCAGGATGTCCTGATCGGACGCGGAATTTGGTTCCAGAAAATCGCTGGCCTCAGCAACTCCGGTCTCAATCAGTCGATCATGAATGCGCTTATATTTCTCGGCCGGAAAAACATGCTGTCCGATGGGAAGGTAGTACGCGTCGCTGTAGATGAGCTTGAACGGAAGCATTGCGCTTCGATCATACCCTCGGGATCTGCATTCTGCGCGAGAGCCGCACTCTCGCCAAGGCGTGAAGTTCGCTGCTACGCAACGATGCCGAGTTCGCATCCTCCACCGGACCTTCTCCGGGGTTCGTTGCAACAGTTCTATCGGATCGCTTCAGCGCTTTTTGTTCGACGCCATGTTCGGCGACACGATCGGCCTTCTCACCGGCACAATCGCGCCTTTGGCCGGATCGGCCGCCGCAGTCGCCCTCGTGAGCACCTCCTGCTGGATGTACTGCACGAATTCCTGGATCTGGCGCTGCATCTCTTCCATGCGCTCGCGCATTTGCAGGATGATGGCCATTCCGCTGATATTCACGCCCAAATCGCGCGCCAGCGACAAAATGAACTCCAGGCGCTGCAGGTCTTCATCGGTATAGAGGCGGGTATTGCCTTCGGTTCGCGACGGCTTCAGCAACCCCTCGCGCTCATAGAGCCGGAGCGTCTGCGGATGGATACCATACATCTCCGCAACAGCGGAGATCATATAAGCACCTTTGGATTTCCGCTTCGTCATTGTGGGAAGTTTACAACACTCCCAGCTAAGGTGTGTTCCTGAGCGTAGCCGCAAAGGCTAAGCGTTGGCGACATTCGAATGATCGCTTTTGATCAGATGCGCTGTTGTCGTTGCCGCAAGCTCCATCTCGCCGCAGATCTCCGCCAACTGAAATCCGCTTTGCTCAAGAGGAGAATCAGTCTAAGCCACTGGTTCTGGCTTTTCGGTCGCAGTCCAGCCGGCTGGCTTCAATGCATGATTCGCGAAGTATGCTATTACGCCCGCTGCAATCAGGATCATCCCGAAGGCGAGGGAACTCATCCCTAACACCGATTCATGCTCGCTACGGATCACGGAAAACGCGAGTAGCATGACGGGGGGAACACCGATGGCGATGGCTCCCGCCAATCCACCCGGTACCTTGAATGGACGCTTCAGTCCTGGCTCGCGGAAGCGCAGAACAATCAGGGCAACAAACTCCAGCGTCAGGCTCGCGCCGTAAAGAAGAATATCGAGTGTCACCAGCCGGGCAAAGCCCAAACCAAGACATAGCGCCCAGCAGATCGCCAATGCGATAATCGCCACCCAGGGAGCTTTCGATTTCGGTTGCAGCTTGCCGAACACCTTGGGCAGCATGCCATCCTGTGCCATCGCCAGCGGCAGGCGTGAATAGCTCATCACCAGGGCGTTGAACATGCCGAAACCGCTGATCATGCCCCCGACCACCACTCCGACGCGGAGCAACGGTCCGCCAATCAACCCGGCGATATCGGCCCACGATCCCGTTTCCCACGCCGTCGCTTTCAGTCCGGTCATCCACATAGCCGCGAACGGCAGCACATAACTCAACGCGACGATGACCACTGCCGCCAGCATCGCTCGGGGATAGGTACGCTGCGGACGCTCCACTTCGGTCGCGATCGTGGAAGCGTTGTCCCATCCCATGTAGTTCCACATGCAGATGAGTAGTCCGCCCAGAATGTCGACCGTCGAAGTCGTCGGTTTGGTGACCGCATTGGCGAGCGCTCCCATCTTGAACGGCGCGATCAGCACAATCGCGACGAACGGCGCCGATAGTGCGAAGAACAGCCACAGTGACGTCGTCGAGACCACCTTGACGCCCCCGATATTCAGCAGCGCACAGGCGACGACCACGGCCAGCGCGACCCACCATCCCCGGTTATTCACCTCAAACCAGGGGAACATGCGGGTAAGGTAGGCTACGAAGAGCGTGGGATAGATCGCCATATCGAAAATCGACGCGACTAGCGAGAGCCATGCCTCCTGAAATCCCCAGAAATTGCCCATCGCCCGGCGCACCCAGGCGTAATATCCGCCTTCAAAGGGTAGCGCGCTCGAAAGCTCTCCGATCATGAAAGCGGTCGGCAGACTCCAAAGCAAAGGCGTGAGCAGCAGGATGAGAATCGCGCGCCCGTAGCCGGCGCCGTGCACGATATCTTCCGTGCCATAAGTTCCACCCGACACCATAAAGAACGTGGCGGCGACCAGAGGCCACAGCGTGAGGCGAACGAATTTTTTCCGGTTGGGTAAGGGGGCGAGGTTACGGGGATTTTCTCGTTGCAGCGCGCTAGCGGTGGCCAATTTCGATGGCTGCCTCCTCAAGCGACTCACTCTCACCACCGCGTCTCCCTTGAATTCTCGCGGCTTCCGGGCTACTGCGATTGCTCGGACATTTCGGCAAAGTTAGTTCGCAATTGTGAGATTACGGAAATTTTCAGGAGATGCAAGAAGATTTTCGCTTTTGCCGAAAGTTTTTGTAAGCGGGAGACGTGGCACGGAGGTAATGCCGGGAGAGCCACTGCCGCCGATACGCATCGCCTACACCTTGCTCCACAGTTCCGATCGCGGATCTTCCGGATTCAGTTTGGCCAATTCCCGCAGCAGTTCCTTGGTACGCTCGTCCCGCGGCATGGGAACGTGCACCGTAATCTCGACGATCTCGTCTCCGCGCATACCGTCCTTGGTCGCCGAAGGCACGCCCTTTTCGCGCAGGCGCAGTTTCTGGCCGCTCTGCGTCCCTGGGGGAATCTTCAGCAGCGCCCGTCCGTCGATCGTGGGTACTTCAATCTTGGCTCCTAGAGCCGCTTCCGTAGCGTTCACGGGAACCGTCAGGTAGATGTCGTCGCCATCGCGTCGGAATAGCGGATGCGGCTCGGTTCGGATGATCACATAAAGATCGCCTGGCGCCGCTCCGCGGGCGCCCGCATTACCTTTTCCAGCGAGCCGGATACGCTGCCCATCCCGCGTTCCACCTTTGATGCGAACTTCCAGCGGTTCGGTCCGTGAAACCGTGCCTTGGCCATGGCACGTTGGACAGACCGTCACATTCTTTCCCGTTCCATGGCAGCGCGGACACGTGACATTGAACTTCATACGCCCGCCGGTCTGGGTCACCTGCCCTGTACCGTTGCACTCAGGGCATTTCCCCGGAGCTTCGAGAAATCCCGACCCGTGGCACTGCGAGCACACGTCCTGGCGCTGGATATTCAGCCGCATCACCCCGCCACGAATGGCCGTCCAAAAAGGCACGTTGACTTGGTACTCCAGTTCGGTACCGGCCTCCGGGGCCATTTCAGATGCGGCCGCACCGCGCCCTCCGCCGAAGATTCCCGAGAAGATGTCACGAAACCCTCCTCCGCCGCCCGGGGTTCGACCCGTTTGCTGGCCCCGTCCGGCGTTCTCGAACAAATCAGAGAAATCGAATCCGCCAAAATCGAAGTGAACGCCCTGCCCACCTTGTCCCGGGCCCCCCCCAGGAAATCCGCCAAAACCGCCCGCGCCCGTCGCTCCGCCCCGCGCGTAAGCTTCCGCCGCCGCCGGATCGATGTTGTCGGAATAGAAGCCGATCTGGTCGTATATTTTGCGCTTCTTGGGATCGCTCAGGACATCGTTAGCTTCGGAAATCCCCTTGAACTTCTCTTCGGCCGCCTTGTCCCCGGGATTGACGTCTGGATGGTACTTGCGCGCCAGCTTACGAAACGCCTTGCGAATCTCCTCCGCCGAGGCACCCTTCTTCACCCCCAGCGTTTCGTAATAATCTTTTTTGGTCGTCGTCGCCATTTCTCTGATGCGCGTGGTTTCTACAATTCTGTCAGATCTTAAAGGGGGAAACCAATCTTTGCGGTTAGGACAAAAGCATGACGCGGGCATTACGGCCCGCGTCAAACCATTCGTTATAAGATATTCCTTCGCGCAGGCAAAGGGAGATCGCAGCGGGCTTCGACGCCCCGCTGATCGCCATTACTTCTTGTCCTCCACGTCCACGTACTCGGCGTCGATCACGCCTTCGTCCTTCTTGGCCTGACCGTTCCCGCCGGGCTGCGGACCCGGACCCGCGCCCGGAGTCGGACCACTTCCCGCCCCCGGAGCTCCGCCCTGCGGCGCGGCCGCTTTATACATCTGTTCTGCCAGCTTATGCGAGGCCTGGGTCAGACCGTCCCGGGCACGATCCATCTGCGCCTTGTCGTTCGCCTCCAGCGCCTTCTTGGCATCGGCTAAGGCGTTTTCGACGTCACCGCGCTCCGAGCCTGAGATCTTATCACCGTGCTCACGCAGCATCTTCTCTACGCTGTAAACCATGGAGTCAAGCTGGTTGCGCGCTTCGATCTCGTCACGCTTTGCCTTGTCTTCCGCCGAGTGTGATTCGGCTTCCTTCGCCATGCGCTCGACTTCCTCCTTCGACAGGCCCGAAGAGGACGTAATCGTGATCTTCTGGTCCTTGCCCGTAGCCGTATCCTTCGCGGTCACGTTCAGAATGCCGTTGGCATCAATGTCGAACGTCACTTCGATCTGTGGAATCCCGCGCGGTGCCGGCGGAATGCCCGTCAAATGGAATTTGCCCAGCGTGCGGTTCTGTGCCGCCATGGGGCGTTCGCCCTGCAGGACGTGCACCTCGACCGAGGTCTGGCTATCCGCTGCCGTCGAGAACGTTTCTGTCTTGCGCGTCGGAATCGTCGTGTTGCGCGGAATCATCGGAGTGGAAACTCCGCCCAGCGTCTCGATCGACAGCGTCAGCGGAGTTACGTCCAGCAACAGCAGGTCTTTCACCTCGCCGCCGAGCACGCCGCCCTGAATCGCTGCACCGACCGCAACGACCTCGTCCGGATTCACGCCCTTGTGACCTTCGCGTCCGAATAGCTCTTTGACCAACTGCTGAATGCGAGGCATGCGCGTCTGACCGCCAACCAATACCACTTCGTTGATCTTGCTCGCATCTACTCCTGCGTCTTTCATGCATTGTTTGCACGGACCCACAGAACGCTGAATGATGTCTTCGATCATCCCTTCCAGCTTGGCGCGGGTCAACTTCTTCACCAGGTGCTTCGGACCGCTCGCATCCGCCGTGATGAAGGGCAGATTGATTTCCGTCTCCATGGTCGTGGAAAGTTCGATCTTGGCACGTTCCGCCGCGTCGCGGAGACGCTGCAGAGCCATTTCATTGCCCTTGCCACGCAGGTCCAGGCCTTCGTCCTTCTTGAATTCGTCAATGAGCCAATCGACGATGCGTTGATCGATGTTGTCGCCGCCCAGGTGCGTATCGCCATTGGTAGCTTTTACTTCGATGACGCCTTCGCCGACTTCAAGGATCGAGATGTCGAACGTACCGCCGCCGAAGTCATACACCGCGATGGTTTCGTCCTTCCCTTTGTCGAGTCCGTACGCGAGCGCCGCAGCCGTCGGTTCGTTGATGATGCGCTTCACTTCCAACCCAGCAATCTGTCCGGCGTCTTTCGTCGCTTGGCGCTGTGCGTCATTGAAATACGCGGGCACGGTAATCACAGCATCAGTGACTTTTTCGCCGAGGTAGTCTTCGGCTGCTTTTTTCAGCTTTTGCAGGATCAAAGCCGAGATCTGCGGAGGCGTGTACTCCTTGCCTTGCGCCATCACCGCGATATGATCGCCCTGACGAACGACCTTGTAGGGGACCATCTTGATTTCTTCCTGCACCTCGTCATAGCGGCGTCCCATAAACCGCTTGATCGAATACACGGTGTTTTCGGGGTTGGTGATCGCCTGTCGTTTGGCTACCTGCCCCACCAGCCTCTCTCCGGTCTTCGTGAATCCTACGACCGAAGGCGTCGTCCGGCCGCCTTCCTCATTTGCGATGACCTTGGGCTCCCCTCCTTCCATTACCGCTACGCAAGAATTCGTGGTGCCGAGGTCAATTCCTATAATCTTTCCCATAACTTGGTCCTCCAGAACTTGTAAGTACCTCTAAATCAATGTCTTAATTATTGCGCCTTAATCTATGATAAGAGTTGAGTCTGATACTGTCAAGTTTTAGATGCATGCGTACGCCATTAAGATGCGGCTGGAATTCCCTGCGTGGGGGAAAATCAAGTGCCCTAAATGCTCTCGAGTGAAGCCTTAGCTTGAAGTTGTAGGCTAGATAGACGTAATCGAAACTGGCTGCGGCACTACGACAACCTCGTGCCAGCGCTCTCTGGAGCATAACTAGGCGCCGGAGCAATCAAGTATCACTCTTCCTCAAATTTCCAAACTGCTTGTCCACCTAAAGAGTGATAGAACCCCCAAACCGCAATCGCGACCACGCTCATTAAGGCAAGAATCGTCGTGCTGAAATACCACGCTGAGATGTCCCACGTGAAAGGAACGTTTCCGAGCATGTCGATTGTGAAGATGGCAACGGCCAGTGGGATAAGGCCAAAGCGGAAAACGATGATCACGGCGACCGTGTATATCAGTATCTCTGTGGGCAACTCCACCGGCAAGTACAAGCTGGTAAGTGCTTTGGGAAAGGCAAATAAGGCGACGAATGCGGCTCCGGCAAGCCAATCCTTCCGCAGTAGAACTTTAAGGCCCAGCAGGATAAAGAAAAATTGCAAGGTCCCCATGATTGAACTCGGAAACTGTGCCAACCATGCTCCCAGTGCTGTCCGTCCCCCTGTCAAGTAGTCCGCGCCGCCGAGTCCGGGCGGCGCCCCCATCCGCATCATGGGAATCGACCGGAGCGCGAAAATCAGAAGCCAGACCACTCCGAGTATTACGCCAAACAAAATATCCCGTCCTACTACCGGGTCGCGGAATTGTCCTGAAAGCAGACGACTCCAGGAAATGATGGTCTGTGGCCAGTGCCGCCGGACCCAGGGCTCCAGTGCCATGTACAAAATCCAGGTAATGGCTGAGGTAAACAAACCCGTACTCGTCGCGATCACCAGCATGCCTACCGTGTCCAAAGCCGGAACGAGATGGGCGCGGCAGAGCCACATCAGAATTTCCAGTGCAAACATCACCACTGCCAGCCGAAAGGCGCCCTCCCGGTCTCCCCTGCCTCGCCGGTAGTTGTGCCGCGCCAGCAACACCGCCGCGGTCAGCACCACGATGATCAAGATGACCACGATGATCTCTCGGATTTTCTTCGATAGCGACTCCTCCGGACTCTTCATCCGGTCCGGTGTTGTCCACGGTCCAATCATGGAGAAATAGACTGCCTTGCCATGCCAGGCTGCCGCTTCCACGCGCAATGGACGATTCGTCCCCGGCCACGTGCCGGTCCATGCCGCTCGGGCATCCGCCGCTGCCAGTGAATTCCACTCCGGGGGCACGGGATGAAACTGCGCCGGATCCAGTCCGGCCGCCGTGAACAGTACATTCCAGTCGAACTGGACAGGCGTGGTTGCGGCTGTCGCCTTCTGTGCAGGAATTGCCAGGAAATGAATTAGTCTCCCTTGCGAATCGATCTGGACATTGATCATGCCCGAAAGCACTGTCGGGGGATCGTCCGGGGTCACGATGTCCGGGGTGAGCATTTGGTCGCGAAACCCGCTTGCATCCATGAATTCTGGGCTCTGCCGATACCACAGATAAAGCGGCGAAGGGCGGGATTGCAGCACCTTATTCCAGTCCGGATGCGGCTTATCATTCTTTTCGACGTAATCTAAGAAATCGCCGTCGAAATCCATTGCCGAAATGCTATCAACCGGCCGATCGGAATATCCGAGCTTCGTAACAATTTCTCGCGCCTTGACCGTGAGCACATCGGTTGGGCTATCCAGACTCAACTTCTGCATCCCGTCGTAATGAATGGCAAAGAAATAGACCAGGCCCAGTCCGATCAGGACGGCCGCCAGGCAGATGACTGCGACTTTCGGACTTAGCCCTGCCGTTTCGCCCGACGCGGCCACCATCTGAGGGGAGGGCGTTTCTCCCGCAGCCAGGGCTGCTGCCAACGGATCGCCGCCCGGCAATGCCGCCGCCACACTCAGTACCGTCGCGGGGCGCGCTGATGGCTCCGTCTCCAGACAGCGGAGAATTACCCGCTCCACAATCGGGTCGAAATCCCGCACCATCGACGACGGACGGCTCGGGGTCCGTTCCGCCGACGAGCGAAGGCGTTCAGCAGGCTTTTCCTTGAATGCCCGCTTCCCCGTGAACACCTCATACAGCACCAGACCGAGTGCATAGATATCGCTGCGCACGCTAACTTCCTGCCCGGCCAACTGTTCGGGAGCCATATATGCCGGGGTCCCACTGCGAATTTCGGCGCCGCGAATCTCACCGCCAATGCCGGCCAGTCCGAAATCGGTGATCACCACCTGCCCCCGTCCGTCAAGCATGATATTCGCCGGCTTTAGATCCCTGTGCAGAACTCCTTTTGCATGTGCCGCCGCCAATCCAGCGCAAAGTTGCCGCGCGATATCGAGTGCCTTGTCATTGGGAAGTCTGCCTATGCGTCGCAACAGCGAGGCCAAGTCCTCCCCGTCCACGTACTCCATGGTGAAAAACGTGTGCCCCTCGACCTCGCCCACGTCGTAAACGCGGCAGACGTTGGGATGCGAGACTCGTCGCGCAATCCTGACCTCGTTCTTGAATCGCTCAACCAGCCCCTCGTCACTGGCGGCTTCGTCCGGAAGAAATTTCAGCGCCACGGGCTGTCCGAGTGTCAGGTCATCGGCCCGATAAACCTCTCCCATGCCACCTTTGCCCAGCAGCGCAATGATGCGATAGCGGCTGGCCAGCAATCGCCCAGGAAGGAAGCGCCCTTCGCTAATGGAATATTCGGCGGTAGTCTTCAGGGATGAACCTGACGACGAACCAGACCCCGATGCTGTACGCCCCGAAGGCGCCAATCCGGAACGGGGGCGCGGACTGGGCGTCGCATAGTCAATCGTGGCCATGTCGTCGCTGCTGTCAGCCACTGGCGTGCCGCAGCGCGAGCAAAAGTGTGCCTGCTCGCGAATTTCAGTTCCACAGGAAGAACAGAATGCCATGATTCTTTACCCGCAACAGTCTATCGCGAGATCCGGAACTCCGCCGACCGCGCAATGTATTACCATGCCATTTCGATGACTCGTTGGTTTCGCGATCCTGTCGTGCTTCTCTGTTTTGCGGCCGCCCTGCTTGCCTTCGTCGTGCAATCAGGAGAAGTTGGCAGTGCCGACACCACCCATCGGCTGCAGGTGACTCACTGGCTTTGGACCTCCGAGCCCCAAGTCTTTCCCTACGAGTATCCGGAGTTCGGCATTTACGGCCGCCGAGGCCAGATCTATGCCTGGTATGGCATCGGACAATCCCTGATCATGCTGCCTTTCGATCTGATCGGCACCGGGATCGCGCATCTTCCTTCAATTTCGGATTACACCGACGACCCTTCAGTCCGAAGCATCGTAGCCAGCTATGGCACTAGCATTCTGGTGAATGTTCTTACCTCCTTGATCGCCCTCCGCCTTCTACTGCAACTGGGATTCTCGCACCGAGAATCCATTTACGGCGTGCTGGCGCTGCTATTCTGTACGACCCACCTGCACTACACGCAGAACATGATGGAGAACAATTACATCATGCTGCTCACCCTCGTAGGCTTTTCGTATCAGTACGAATGGCTGCAAACCGGGCGGTTGCGTTCATTGCTGGTAGGTTCTGCCGCTCTGGGACTGAATCTCCTTACCCGCCTGACCACCGCTCTCGACATCATTGCGGCGGGAATTTTGATGCTTCTGATCTTGTGGTACCAAGACACACCGATCCGAAGTATCTGGAACCGGGCGCTCGCTTATTGCAAAGTAGCTGTTCCGGCATATTTTTCGTTTTTCCTCATCGACCGTCTTTACCAGTTCTATCGCTTCGGGTCGTTCACCAATACCTACGTCTCGCTATTTACCAAAGAGCAGCGCGCGCAAGATCCCTCTCTTCCGGCCAGCTTTCCCTGGAGCACTCCATTTCACCAAGGCTTTTTGGGCCCTTTGTTTAAGCCAGAAAAATCCATCTTCCTGTTCGATCCACTCCTGATACTGGCAATTCTTCTCGTTACCTTCCTCTGGAAGCGGATGGCTGCACCGGTTCGCGCGTATGCAGTGACTTCGCTCGCCCTACTGCTGATGTACATCTGCTTCTACGCCCGCTACACCTACTGGACGGGCGATTTTGCTTGGGGAGACCGTTACGTTTCAACCGCCGTCGAAATGGTCGCCTTGCTCGGCGTGCCGTTGTTGCTCCAATTTCGGGATGTGATCGGAAAAACCGCTTGGCGCGCCGCACTCGCTTTAATCGCGATGAGCTTTGCCATTCAGCTCGCATCATTGATGTTCTGGCTGCCACTCGAGATCTATCAGATGGAAACACTGGGGCATCCCACATTTGTGATCGCTCTGCGCTTCAAGAACATCGCCGCTTTCGCCCTTGGAAAGATGAACGCCTGGGGCCTTCATACCAAAGCCATGTCGCAGGATCCGTGGGATTACGTTCACATTACAACCTGGAACTTCCTGCCGTTCTTGTTGCGCCGAGTGGGGGACGTTTCAGAGTGGGTAGTCGATGTGGCGCTAGCAATCTGGATCGCCGCACTGGCCGCCCTTGCAGGGGTGATGTGGCGACTGATCGACCTTACCCGTGACTCCAACCAGCTACGTTGAAAGCGGCATCATCACCGACCGGGATCAAGACCCATTTCTGAGTCGCCGACTGGACGATCTCCTCCGAAATGCCGGAATCCAGGTTGAGCCGGTCAGCCAGCGCCAAGCGGAGATCGCCCGCCAAGCCTACCGCGATTTTGGCAAAGGACGTCACAAGGCCGGTCTCAACTTCGGCGACTGCTTCGCTCACGCCTTGGCCAGAGAACTCGATGAGCCCCTTCTTTTCACGGGAGACGACTTCCGCCAGACCGATGTCGAGGTCGCGGAATCATGAGCCGGTTAGCTCAAAACCGAGGCGAGAACCTGAAACCTGGACACCGAAAGTAGACCTTTATTCCACCGTGACCGACTTCGCCAGATTGCGTGGCTGGTCAACGTCGCATCCGCGACGCACCGCGATGTGATACGCCAGCAGTTGCAGCGGGACCACTTCCAGAATGACCGATAGCTCCTCCGGGGCCGGAGGCACATAGAGCACGTGATCGGCAGATTCCCTGATCTCTTCATCCCCTTCAGTCGCGATCGCAATCACCACGCCGGAGCGGGCTTTCACTTCTTTCAGGTTCGAAATCGTCTTCTCATAACGCAGCATGGATTCCGGTTTGTTAGCGTCCTTCGTTGCTATCACAACTACGGGCAGATTCTCATCGATCAGCGCGTTCGGGCCGTGCTTCATCTCGCCCGCCGGATATCCTTCCGCGTGAATGTAGGAGATCTCCTTCAGCTTCAGCGCGCCTTCAAGCGCAATCGGATAGTGAACACCGCGTCCGAGAAACAGGAAGTCGTGTACTTTCTGATACCGTTTCGCCAGTTCGTCGCACTCGTCATCGTGGGAGAGAATCGTTTCCAGCTTGGCGGGAATCCGTGTCAATTCCTGCACGGCCGCTCCCGCTCGCTCCGGCGTGACTGTGCCGCGTACCTGCGCCAGATATAAAGCGAACAGATAAAGGGCGGTGAGCTGCGCGGTGAAAGCCTTCGTTGACGCAACTCCGATTTCCGGCCCGGCATGCGTGTAGATCGTTCCTTCCGCTTCGCGCGTGATCATCGAGCCGACCACGTTGCAGATCGCCACCGTTTTTGATCCTTTGGATTTTGCCTCGCGTTGGGCCGCAATCGTGTCGGCCGTCTCGCCTGATTGCGAGATCACCAGCGTGATCGTGTCTGGTTCTACGATCGGGTCGCGGTATCTCCACTCGCTCGCGTAATCCACTTCCACCGGAATGCGCGCCAGCGTCTCGATCATGAACTTTCCGGCGTGTCCAGCGTGCCAACTGGTTCCGCAGGCCAGAATATTGATCTTCTGAGCTTCTCTGAACTCGGCCTCGCTGATCTTCATCTCGCTCAGGTAAACTTGCCCCGTATCCTGCGAGACGCGGCCTAGCGTCGTATCACGTACGGCTCGAGGCTGCTCATAGATTTCCTTGAGCATGAAATGCTTGAAACCGCCCTTTTCCGCCATGATCGGATCCCACATTACATGCTGCACTTGGCGGCGAATCGGCTTGCCGTCGAAATCGGTCAGTTCCACGCCATGCGAAGTCACGATGGCCATATCACCATCGGCGAGGAAGAAGATGTCGCGCGTGTGCGCCAGGATGGCCGGCACATCGGAAGCGACAAAATACTCGTCATTGCCCAGACCGATCACTGCTGGAGGGCCATTTCGCGCCGATACGATTTTGTTGGGTTCGTCGACCGCAATCACGGCCAGCGCAAATACGCCGGTCAACTCTTTCACCGTTTTCCTTACCGCTTCTTCCAGCGATGGGCGCCGCCCATTGCCGGTGCTCAGGAAGTTTTTTTCCACCAAGTGGGCGATGATCTCCGTGTCCGTCTCAGTCGTGAATTTGTGCCCTTCTTCGACCAGCTTCTTTTTCAAGCTGAGATAGTTCTCGACGATCCCGTTGTGGACCACCACTATGCGTCCCGTGCAGTCGCGGTGAGGATGGGCGTTTTCTTCCGTGGGACGCCCATGGGTCGCCCAACGCGTGTGCCCGATGCCGTATGTGCCTGAAATGGGCTTGTGCCGGATGGCATCTTCCAAATTGCGTAGCTTGCCTTCAGCCCGCCGGACCTGCAAGCCTTCGCCATCGCCGCAAACCGCGATGCCCGCCGAGTCATATCCGCGGTACTCAAGCTTTCGCAGCCCCTCGACGATAACCGGGACGACTGGCTTTTTTCCTACGTATCCGACAATGCCACACATAAATTGACCTTCATTCCGCCAATGAACAGCGGCATTCCTCAATGACAGGATTGGTCAGCACTTCCTTTGCGATGCGCTCAACCTCGGCCTGGGCTTCCTCGCGCGACAACCTGCCATCGAGCGTCAGTTCGAAGAATTTGCCTTGCCGCACATCCTCTAACCCCTTGTAGCCCATCTTGTTGAGGGCACCCTGAATAGTTTTTCCCTGGGGATCGAGAACGCTCTTTTTAAGAGACACGTAAACGTAAGCTTTCATGGGGAGACTCATTATACGCGGCCAAACTGGAAGTGGCTGTGATTGTGACGTATGGAAATCAGACTTCCAGCATCTTGATCTGCTGATCAAGGTCAGCCATTGCATTCTCCAGCATTCTTCGTCGCCGAGCGTCCGGACTACTTGCCAGTTGCTCCCGAACTCGCTGCCGCGAAAGCTTGAGTACTTCAAGTTGCCGCTTTCGCGCGGCCTGCGCAGGCGTCAATGCCGGACTCGTCCTCTGGGTCGCTTGCTTCGCTTCTTCCTGCTGTGCCTCAACCGACTTGCTCTCCCAGCCGCGTGCCATATCGTGATTATAGATGTACCGATCCAGCGGCTTCGGATCTAGCACCTGGGTCCAACGGCAGAAAGTAGGCGCAAACCGTCTGTTACAAAAACCGGAATACGATCGGGGCGATAATCCACATTGCCGAGATACGACAGCTCGAATATTGCGTCAATCGGCACTTTTTGTTACAAAAACGGAACAGGAAAACGTAGATATCGGCTGGATTAACCTGCCGACTATAATCCGCATTCTTAATGGCGGCCGGTTTCTCTGGGGAAAAGCATCCGCGTTGATGTTTGTCCGTGACGTCGTTGTATGTGCCCCGTCGGAGCCCCGAAGCTCGAAGTCGATGTCCAGCGCTACACCGCGCTGCTGCAGATGGCTGACGTGGTGTCACATCAGCAGGATCCAGCAGAACTGTTCCGCGCACTGACCCCGATCCTGCAAAATGTAATTGCCTTCGATTTCATCAATTTCGCGCTGCATGACCCTGTCCTGAACTTGATGCAGCTTCATGTTTGGCAGCAATCTTCATGGCTCTCCGCTCCCCTGCAGGTGAGTATCGGTGAAGCTGCTGCTGGGGAAGTCTGGCGCAGCCAGGAATCTTTGTATATCGATGATCTGCGGCAGGAGCACCGCTTTGCCTCGGGTCTCAGATGGTTGCGTGACTACGATCTCCAGTCCTATTGTGTCTTCCCTTTGACCACAGCACGCCAGCGCCTAGGTGCGCTCGGATTCGGAAGCCGCAAGTCGCATTCGTTTTCCCCCCACGACCTGGAATTCCTCAACCGTGTGGCCGAAATGGTAGCCCTGTGTGTGCAGGGGACGCTGAGCAAGGCGGCGTTAGGCGCAAAGGCGCTCTTGGAGGCTGAAACCGCCCTGGCCTCCAGTCTTGACCTGCCCCAGCTTTTTGCGGCGACCGAACGCAGCCTGCAAAAAGTAGCCCCTCATGAGTTCGCCTCGGTCGCTTATTTCGACGACAATTTGGGAGTTTTGCGGCAACACTCACTCGAAATTCGTCCCGGTGACCCTCCCCCGCGTGGCAGCGTGCTCCAGATGGATGATCCTTTCCTCGGAACCGCTTTTCGTCGCCAGGAACTGCAGGTCTTCCATTATCAAGAACTGGAACGGATCGGGAGCCCTGTGCTGCACGCCGCCCTCAAAAAAGGCGTGCGATCGATCTGCCTGCTGCCGCTGGCCACTGCCAAAGGTCGTCTGGGGACAATTTGCCTGCAAAGCACACATGGTCATGCATTTGCCTCTGAAACGGTTCCCGCGCTGAAGCAGCTTTCTGGCCTGATCGCTTTAGCTTTCGACAATGTACTGGCGCATCGCCATCTCAGGCTTCAACGGGAACGCATGCAGGCTCTTGCGAGGATCAATGCCCTGCTTGCTGCAAACTGGGACGTACACAAGATCTTCCCAAAGTTATCAGCTCACCTGCGCCATGTTCTGCATCATGAATATGCGAGCATCGTCTACCACGATGAAAGGGAAAATCGGCTGATCTGGCAAGCTACTGATTTCCCTCTCAGCAAGGGATTTCTGAAGGCCGCCGGAGCGAGCCTTGACATCAGCCAGGCTCCGACCGGCAAAGCTCTCATTTCACGTGCAGCTATGGTCTTCTCCCGCAATGAGATCGCGGCATTCGGCACTGAATTCACCGCCCGCATTCTTGAGGAAGGCTTGCGCACTTTGTGCTGTGTTCCGCTGTCGTCGAACCGCGGGTCACTGGGTACGCTCAACATCGCCAGTACCCGGGAAAATGCCTTTGGACCGCAGGATTGTGCCTTGCTTCGGCAGATCGCCGGGCAAATCACCATTGCTATCGAGAATGCTCGCGCCGTGCAGCAAATCGAGCAGCTTAAAAACTTGCTGGCGGAAGAAAAAGAGTATCTCGAAGGCGAGATCCGCACCGAGATACATTTCGAGGACATTATTGGGGAGAGTAGGGCTCTGAAAGAAGTATTGCACCAGGTAGCGACGGTGGCCTCCAGCGATGCAACCGTCCTGGTGCTTGGAGAAACTGGTACCGGCAAAGAACTTATCGCCCGCGCCATTCACCGAATAAGTCCACGAAACCATAAGGAGTTTATCAAGCTGAACTGTGCGGCCATTCCCACAGGATTACTGGAAAGCGAACTCTTCGGGCACGAAAAAGGAGCCTTTACCGGCGCCGTTTCACAGAAAATAGGTCGCATGGAACTCGCCCATGGAGGCACACTGTTTCTCGACGAAATCGGAGAAATTCCACTCGAACTACAGCCGAAGCTCCTTCGGGTTTTACAAGACCAAGAATTCGAGCGCTTGGGCGGGAACCGCACGATCAAAGTCAACGTGCGTCTAGTGGCGGCAACGAATCGGGATTTGGCAACGAGCGTCGAAAAACACGAATTCCGCAGTGATCTCTTCTACCGTTTGAATGTCTTCCCCATTCGAATGCCGCCCCTGCGCGAGCGGTTTTCCGATATCCCGCTATTGGTGCGCCATTTCGTCCACAAGCACTCGGAAAAAATGGGCAAGACGATCGACAGCGTACCGGCGAAAATCCGCGATGCGATCGCCTCCTGGCACTGGCCCGGCAACATCCGAGAACTAGAAAACTTCATTGAGCGATCCATCATTCTCACCCACGGAACTGTGCTGCGCGCTCCCCTGTCCGAGTTGCAACGCACCACGGGCCCCCGGCCACAACTCCTCGAAACCAGCGAACGTGACTTGATCATCCGCATGCTACGGGAAACTCGTGGTAAGCTCTCCGGACCCGATGGCGCCGCCCACCGCCTGGGTGTGAAGCGCACAACTCTACAGTCTAAGATGCTGCGACTCGGCATCACTCGCGAGGACTACTTACCCCATTAGCGGCGTGCCGCGAAACGGGCCTAGACAAACGCTCGCGTCCGGCTTGCATTACCTTAAGCTCTCCCCACGTTCGGACTGCCGAAATGTCGGCAGCCTGCCGATATTTCGGCAATCGCCAATACGGATCGCGCTGCCCACAACCAAAACTTGTTCCAAATAGGGAACTTGGGCGCTTATTCCAGCAGACCGTTTTGGAACCGCGTGTGCACTAGTAGGCCATTTCCTGTGAGCATTCCTGATTGATGTTCGCAGCGAAACGGCTCAGTCCTCCCCAATATTGAACCCAATACGGACTGCAGGAGTCAGGAAGAGTGTTACTACAAAACCCATGGCGGCCTGGGGACTCCCACTGTTCCGGTCAACTTCCGGATGCGGACCTCGCAATTCTCCCATCGCCTCACCCGGATGAGGCTGAAGATCCTCATCCGTTGACCGAATGGTCTGAGCGTCCTTACCAAAGCGATGTGCAGGTCGAGCCATTGGAGAGCAGCGATTACCTGCCCGAGTACCTCGATCCCAGCACCGATTGCGAAGAAATTGATCCAATGTACGTGTTCGCTCGCTTTATGCATTGGGAACGGAAAAGGGACCTCACGGCCGCGTGGGATCTCATAGCCGCGGCCCAGAGTGCGAATCAAAACACGCGCGCGCACGCGCGCGCTCTGCTTGCCAGTTCCGCACATTTTTTACCGAAAAGCACCACTCGATCATGCTCTTGCTCGCAACGTAACAAAATGCAGCCCCGCCCGGAGAATGCCGAAGTGAAAACCCCTTATGGTCTTGCCATCATTGAAAGCTGTGCCGAATGTTCCTGCACTCAACCATCGTTCTTCTGTTCCTTTTCCCAGCCGGTACTTGGCGCCTTGGAAGAGGTTAGCCAGCGAAATACATATCCCGCCGGAGCCATACTCTTCGTCGAAGGACAGATGCCGCGCGGTATATATTTTTTGTGCTCCGGCCGAGTCCGACTCTCCACCACATCGCATGGTGGCAAAATCCTGGTCCTGAAGCATGCTAATTCCGGAGAAGCCTTGGGTCTCAGCGCGGCTATTTCCGGACAGGGCTACGAAGTGACCGCGGAGACGTCAACCCCCTGCCAAGTTAACTTCATCGACCGCAAGCGGTTTTCTCACTTGCTAAATTCCTACAGCGAAGTAGGAAATCGGGTGGCGCAATTTCTGAGCCGTGATTTTCAAGCGGCCTGCCGCGACATTCATGACCTGTTTCTCTCACGCTCTGCAGCGGGAAAGCTGATTCGCTTGTTGCTGTCATGCACTCTAGACTTTCCCAATTTGGACGAAGTGCGGGTGCAGAACCCCATGACTCACGAAGAGATGGCCCAACGGATTGGTTCGTCTCGGGAAACGGTAACGCGATTGCTCAGTGAATTGCGTCGGAAAGAGCTGATTCGGTTCGAAGGAAGCACTCTGGTCATCCGAAATCGTAGTGAGTTGGAGGCTTTGGCGGTCTAGTCCTTGCACCAGAAGGGTAGGGCGGCAGCCGTTTTCACGTCGCCCTTTTCTGTCCGCCCTTTCGTATGTACACAGGCAATCTGATCGACGGTCTTTTTGCTATGGTCGAGCAGGCAGAACAATCTTCGGGCGCCCACAGCGCTGCAGCCAAGCCGCAGCAGACAAAGCAGCAGTTCCCGCATTTCCCAGAGGATGTTCTAGAGACCAAACAACTCGCGCAAACGCCGCGTCTGCGCCCGGCTGACGGGAATCTCGGTCTGCTTTTTGTCGTCCATTCGCAATTGATAGGAACTTTTAAACCAGGGTACGACTTCCCGGATACGGTTGATATTCACCAGAAAGCTGCGGTGAGCGCGCCAGAATAGATTCGGATCGAGGCTGTCGAGCAACTCTTCCAAGGTCCGGCAGTTCGAATGCCCTTCGATCCCATTCGCCCCTGCGGTCACGACAGAAATCACGCCATCTTCAATGGAGGCATAGCAGATCTCTTTCTGATCTACCAGCAGCATCCGTCCCATAGCCCGAATTAGAATCTTGGAAGTCTGCGGCTTCTGTGACTCCAGCATTCTTACTAAACTCTCAATTTTCTCCGCCGGAGTGTTCTCGTTTTCCTGCTGGGCTCGCGCCTTCTGCAGCGACTGTGCCACGCGCTTCTTATCAAAGGGTTTCAGAAGATAATCGACTGCATTCACTTCAAAAGCCTTCACCGCGTATTGGTCAAAGGCAGTGGCAAAAACAATTTTCGGCAGGGGAACGCGCTTGTCTAAGAGCTTCTTGATGACGCCGAATCCGTCCAATCCCGGCATCTGGACATCGAGAAATACCAAATCCGGATTATGTTCTTTTATCAAATTGACGGCCTCAAGGCCGTTCTTGCCTTGGGCAACGATATCAACGTCGCCGGCATTCTTGAGCAGATAGGCGAGTTCATCGCGGGCAAGCTGCTCGTCGTCCACGATTACTGCTGATAGGGACATCCAAACTCCAACCGGCGGACAAGCCAAGTAGAAGTATAGAATCGGTATTTTGCCAGCGTCAACGCGGTCGGGTTGGCCGCAACGCCTAACGAATTTCGCAGGACAAAGGGTTTCCTTCGGCTAAAAAAGGGAAAGCTTCAGCAGCCTTCCCTTTTTTCAATCCGCGAATGCGACCTCGCCGTTGGAATCCTGCCTGGTGTTGGACTCACTGAGGCGGTTGGTGGCCCATCATCATGCCTCCCATATCCATCTTGCGATAATCCGATGGAATTTCGAACAGGCTGGCCGGTTGCGAACCTTCCTGAATATTCTGCAACCCGCCCGACTGGCCGTTGGAACTGACCCACTTGATGGGGAAATGCAGCTTGGGATCGATCCATACTTGGGCCGTTTCGCCCTTGGCGTTAGTCCCTTCATACTTGATCGTGCTGCGTCCGTTCACCGTCTCGCTCCCAACCTTATGACAACTGCCGCCTTTATTCTGTTCTATTTCAAGCCATTGGGTACAGGCGTTTTCCGGATCTGCGACATGGAACGTATTCATGGTCCGGCGCATCGCCATCTGCTGCGGCATCTCCATGTACATATGCTGCGCCGGCATCAGAACCGCGGCCGTGTGCGCGACCGGGTCCACGATGACGGCGGCTTGCCCACGCGCATCGTTCTCTTTAGGCTCGATGCGCATTTTCTCTTTGCCCATATAAATCTTCGCAGGATGCGTGTTGTGTGCCTCGTTTGCCACGATGTCTGCGGAAAATTCTGTTTGCGCCAGCGCGTAGCTGCCGCTCCAAACGCAAACCAGGGCACATAATATTCGAACTGCCTGCTGCTTCATAACGTGTTCTCCTGAAGGTTGATCTGTCTTAGGCCCTGGGGGGATCGCCTTGAAAGCTTGGCCGGTCGGAAGCATACCAGAAAGCAGGCACAAAATAACTGCCGCTTCCCGCAAATCGTGGGCCTCATGACGGCTTACGAATCGCCGTTCTCGAGTGCCAGCGCCATGCCCATGCCGCCGCTGACGCACAACGTTGCCAGTCCCTTGCGGGTATTGCGCTTGCGCATCTCATGAATCAGAGTGACGATAATTCGCGTTCCCGTGCAACCGATGGGATGTCCCAGCGCAATTGCGCCGCCGTTGACATTCAGCTTGTCGCGGTTGAAATTCAGGTCGCGGTCGCAGGCCAGCACTTGGGCGGCAAACGCCTCGTTCAACTCGATGAGGCCGAAATCATGCAGCCGCAGATTGTATTTTTCTTCCAGCTTGCGAATCGCAGGCACGGGGCCAATGCCCATTTTCCGCGGATCGACTCCGGCAGAGGTGATCGCCGCAATCCGCGCCAGCGGCTTAAGACCGTTACGCCTTACAAACTGCTCTCCAGCGACGACCACGGCCGCTGCGGCGTCGGTAATACCCGATGAATTTCCCGCAGTGACGGTTCCGGTCTTCGCAAACACCGGAGACAGCTTCGCCAGTTTCTCCATGGAGGCTTCGGCAAATGGATGCTCATCGCGCGAGAAGGTCGTGGATCCTCTTTTGCTCTGAATGGTGACCGGAACAATTTCGTCTTCAAAGCGTCCCGCAGCAATCGCCCGCGCGGCGCGCGCCTGAGACATCAGCGCGTATTCATCTTGTTCTTCACGGGGAATTTTGTACTGTTCTGCTAGAAGTTCAGCAGTTTCCCCCATTACCATTTTCGCCATGGGACAGAAGAATCCATCGCGATACATACCGTCAACCAGTTCGCCGTCACCCAGGCGGTATCCCCAGCGCGCTCCATCAAGATAGTAAGGGAGGCGCGACATCGACTCCGTGCCACCAGCCAGAATGCAGTTGCTCTCGCCCAGCACGATCGACTGATAGGCCAAAACGATTGACTTCATGCCTGAGGCGCAGGCTTGGTTGACCGTGAACGCGGGTACTTCCTGCGGAACGCCGCTGCGGATCGAAATCTGCCGGGCCACATTCGGGCCCCCACCCGCCTGCCGGCCATTGCCAATGATAGTTTCATCGATCTGCTGCGGGCCGATGCCAGCCCGTTCCATCGCCGCTTGCGCAGCGACCACACCCATGTCAGCCGAGGTCAACGATGCCATCGAGCCGCCAAACTTAGCAATCGGCGTGCGCACCGCCGAAAGAATGTAGACGTCTTGCAAGGGTTGCCCTCCGAAATTCTGAGTCTAGCAGAGCATCGCATGGTGCAGAAGCCCGGAATGGGGATACGTGCTGGAGAGAATTTTGCGCGTCTAAGCCGCAGAGTTGCAGACGCTAAGAAGGGACCTGTGCATCGGAGTACCCCCGAATTCGATACAACTACGCGTTCATCCAATCTTCGGGGAGATCGTGCTTCATTGAGAGAAACGCGTTGCCGGCATCGACCCGCAAGCTTTGCACTTGGCTGGCTATTTCTGCCCTCAATTCGGCCATAATCGCGTGCAACTCTGATTCGTCTCGAACCGCGATGGCCCGGCGGCAGAGCTCTCGGATTCGGAGTTCAGCCGCCGTATTGTGGACCCTGCTCATACAGACATAAAGGTGCCCAATCCGCCGCTGCGGTTGATGGGCAGGATTCCCCGTCAGCATCAGGGTTTCCCTGTACTTCCCAGAATTTCCCAGGGGATTTTTGTAGGCAATCTCCTGTATTCCTGCCGGCCCCGCTTCTGTGCTCGAATCTGAAATTCCGCTCGCGGGAGGGGTCGTGCACAATGACAACTTGTTACGTCGATTGTGCGCGGAAATCAGTGCGGAACAGGATCCCGAAAAGATGGATGAAATGCTCTCGCTGCTGCAGGCGCTGGTGCAGGACGACTTGGACGAAATACGCACCCGCATGGCCTTCCTCCGCAAAAAGTACGCCATGATCTTTGATAAACGCGAAACACAATAGCTCCCCTCAGCAAACTGGCGACTTCGCATGCGATAAACTCAATGCATGACGACATCGAATAGTGCGGCCGACGTGGCGGTCAACGCCCCCCCGCCTGAGTCGCGACCCTCGAACTTTCTGCGCGACATCATGGCCGAAGACGTATCCAGCAACAGATATGGCAAGGCTCCGATCCAAACGCGCTTCCCTCCCGAACCCAATGGATACCTCCACATCGGACACGCAAAAGCGATCTGCATCGACTTCGGGCTGGCCGATGACTTTTGCGGCAAGACCAATCTGCGCTTTGACGATACCAATCCTGAAAAAGAAGAAACCGAATACGTCGAGTCGATTCAGGAAGATGTCCGCTGGCTGGGATTCGACTGGGAAAGACTCTGCTACGCCTCCGATTATTTCGACCAGCTCTATGAATGGGCGTTGAAACTGATCCGCGACGGCAAAGCTTACGTGTGCGATCTGACGGCCGAACAGGTACGCGAATATCGCGGCACACTGACGGAACCGGGGAAGAACAGCCCGTATCGCAATCGGGCGATAGCAGAGAATCTCGATTTATTTCAGCGCATGAAAGCGGGAGAATTTCCCGACGGCGCGCGCACGTTGCGGGCAAAGATCGATATGGCATCGCCTAACCTCAACATGCGGGATCCGGTGATGTACCGCATTCTGCGCGCCGAACACCATCGCACGGGCAATAAGTGGTGTATCTACGCGACCTATGACTGGGCCCACGGCCAATCCGATTCGATCGAAAACGTAACGCATTCGATGTGCTCGCTGGAGTTCGCCGACCACCAACCGCTCTACAACTGGTTCATCGAGCAGTTGGGGATTTTCCCTTCGCGGCAGATCGAGTTTGACCGTCTGGCGATCACCTACACGCTTCTGAGCAAGCGCAAGCTGCTGCGACTGGTGAATGAAAAACGTGTCGCGGGATGGACCGATCCGCGCATGCCTACGCTTTCCGGCATGCGCCGCCGGGGATACACGCCCGAGGCAATCCGTAATTTTGTCGCGGCGGTGGGTGTTTCACGCACGAACGGCATCGTCGAACTCGCGATGCTCGAACATTTCCTGCGCGAAGACCTCAACAAGAGAGCGCCGCGGGTTATGGCGGTCCTCAAGCCCCTGAAGGTTGTCATCGACAACTATCCCAAAGGCCAGGTGGAAGAAGCAGAGGCGGTGAATAATCCCGAAGATGCGTCGGCCGGCACGCGAAAAGTGCCATTCTCACGCGAGCTTTATATCGAGCAGGATGACTTTCGAGAAGTTCCCCCGAAAGGCTATTACCGCCTCTCGCCCGGACGCGAAGTGCGCCTCCGCTACGGATATTTCATTACCTGCAACAGTGTCGTGAAAAATGACGCAGGAGAAGTCGTCGAAGTGCACTGCGCCTACGATCCAGCAACCAAGGGTGGCAATGCACCGGATGGCCGGAAGGTGAAATCGACAATTCACTGGGTCTCCGCTAGCCACGCAATTGATGCAGAAGTCCGCATCTACGAAAACCTCTTCAGCAAGGAAGATCCTAACGACGCGGCCGCAGGCCAGGATTTCATCGCGAACCTGAATCCGCACTCGTTGGAAGTGATTGCGAACGCTAAGCTCGAGCCCTCGCTCGCGAAGGCCGCACCCGGCAGTCGATATCAATTCGAACGTCTTGGATACTTCTGCGTCGATCCAGATTCGCAACTGGGCAAGCTGGTTTTCAATCGCACAGTGGCGCTCAAGGATACTTGGGCCAAGGTGGAGAAGAAGCACGGGGGACGATAGGCTCGTCGCTTGTCGATCTGACCCCAGTCGAGACTGCTCCCTGGAGTGTACAATTTCTGCCAGTTATCTGTTCAATAATCGTGACTGTCTGATACCTCTTGAAAGACAAAATCCATGAATCGATTGCTTGCTAGTTTTTCCGTCGTCGTCCTGATTCTTTCCGCTGCACTGGCCCAACAACCTGAACCGCCAAAGACTCCTGCGAACAAGAAGCAGGCTGCCATTCAACCGGCAGAGAAAACGCCGGAGGGCAAGCCGGAAGCCACTCCGGAACCAAATCAGGAACCGCACCCGGGGCCGCCCGATAAGGAAAAAGACGAGCACTACGACATGACTGAAACGGCTCCGGTGATCACGCATCACCAGATCACCGTTGACGGAAAACTGCTCAAATACACAGCCACCACCGGACGCCTCCCCATCAAGCGCCAGGATGGAAAGATTGAGGCCGAAATGTTCTACGTGGCGTACACGCTCGACGGCCAGGATCCAGCGAAGCGTCGGCTGACCTTCGCCTTCAACGGCGGACCGGGATCCGCTTCCATCTGGCTGCACATGGGAGCGCTCGGTCCCAAGCGCGTCGTCCTGCAAGCCAACGGATTCATGCCCCCGGCGCCCTATCACATCGAAGATAATCCCTACACTCTGCTCGATCGAAGCGACATCGTCATGATCGACGCCATCGGCACTGGCTTCAGCCGCGCCGCCGATCCTGAAATGTTCAAGAAATTCTGGGGAGTGCAGGGAGATATTGAATCTTTCGGCGAATTCATCCGGCTCTATATAAGCCGCAACGAGCGCTGGTCTTCTCCGCTATTCATGTTCGGCGAGAGCTATGGGACGACGCGCGCGGCCGGGGTTTCCGGATACCTCGCCGATCGTGGCATTTCGTTCAACGGCATCACGCTGCTCTCGATGGTACTAAATTTCGAGACGCTGGAAGATAACAAGACCAACGACCAACCCTATATTTTCCTGCTCCCGTCGTTTACCTCAATCGCCGGTTACCATCACAAGCTCGCCCCTGATCTTGAGCAGGACATGAACCGCGCCCGTCAGGAATCGGAGCAGTTCGCCTCGACGGATTATGCGCAAGCGCTGGCCAAAGGCGACGCGCTGACGCCGGACGAGCGGCAAAAGATTATCGACCAGCTCGCGCGTTTCACCGGGCTTACCAAAGAAGTGATTGACCAGGCCGATTTGCGAGTCAACGTCCGCGAGTTCACGCACTACCTCTTGCAGGACCAGAAACTGCGCGTCGGCCGCCTCGACGGACGCTATACCGGCCCCGATCCCAATGGATTCATGGATACGCCCTATTACGATCCCACGGGCTCGGAAACCGGTCCGCCTTTCACTTCGGTGTTCAACAACTATTTGCGCACCGAACTCGGATACAAGGTTGACATGTCTTACAACGTCATGGCTCGTGATGCCGGGTTCGACAAGTGGAATTGGGGATCGGCTATCAAGGGATTCCCCGACACAGCGACCGCATTACGCCAGGCGATCGTAAAAAATCCGTACCTGAAGGTTCTGGTGATGGAAGGCTATTACGATCTGGCGACGCCCTTTGCTGCCGCGAACTACACCATGAACCATCTCGATCTGCCTCAGAAATATCGCGACAATATTTCCTACGCGACGTTCGAATCCGGACACATGGTCTACCTGCCGATGGATGGCTTGAAGAAAATGAAGTCCGCCGAAGCAGGGTTCATGGAAAAGGCAACGCCGCAGTAAGCGCGGCCGGTCCGCTCTAGTGTGCAGTACGGAAATTGCCTTCGAAGTTTATCGTTCCGAGCGCCAGCGGCGAGAATCTGCTTTTCCGTCCGAATGGAAGCGGATTTCCGGTCGCATAGCTCTTCGGAATGACGGCACTCCGTCTAGCGGCTGTAGTGGTTTTTCTTCTTGTCGACGTGGCGATCGAGGCCAAGTTGAATCAATTTTTCGATCAACTCCGGATAACTGACGCCTGAAGCAGCCCATAGCTTGGGATACATGCTGATCGAGGTGAATCCGGGCATGGTATTGATCTCGTTGAGATAAATCTTGCTCGTCTTGGGATCGACGAGGAAATCGACGCGCGCCAACCCTGAGCAATCGACGGCGCGAAACGCTTTGATCGCCAAGTCTTGCACTTTCTTTGTCTCTGCTTTGGTCAGCTTTGCCGGGATGATCAGTTCCGAGCCTTCGTCCAGGTATTTCGCGTTGTAATCGTAAAATTCTTTGATGGGAACAATTTCTCCGGGAACGGACGCGACCGGGTCGTCATTGCCCAGCACCGAACATTCGATTTCGCGCGCCTTCTGCTTTTTGCCGCCGACTCCATGCTCGATCACGATCTTACGATCGAACTTCGCGGCCTCTTCAATGGCAGGCCCCAATTCCCTGCGATTGTGCGCCTTGCTGATTCCGACCGACGATCCGAGGTTTGCCGGCTTCACGAACACCGGATATTTCAGCTTGCTCTCGACCAGCTTCTGAATCTTCTTTGGTTCCTTTGCCCACTGGCTGCGCAGAAAAGTGACATGCCTCACGATCGGCAGACCTGCGGCAATGAACAGTGCCTTCATCACATCCTTGTCCATGCCCACCGCGGAACCGAGAACTCCCGCACCGACATAGGGGATGTCGGCGAGTTCCAGCAGGCCCTGAATGGTTCCGTCTTCCCCGAACGTGCCATGTAATACGGGGAAAATGATGTCCACATTGATGGCGCGGTCGCTCGCGCGGCGCAGCGCCGCGTCTGATTGAAACGGAGCCAACCCGCTCTGGCGCACGGGTTCAGGAGGAACGACGACCGACTCTCCCTGCGACAGTACGGCTGCGCCGGGAGTAGTTTCCGGATCGCCGGCGCGTAAATGCCTGGGCTCATGGATTGGCTTGCCCGCAAGCAGGTTTTCGGCATGTTCAGCGGTAACCCACTTCCCTTCCTTGGTAATACCGATTGGAACGACCTCATACTTCTCTTTATCGATTGCGTTAAGAACGGAGGCGGCAGAGAGCAGCGAGACTTCATGTTCGCCGCTGCGTCCCCCAAAAAGGATGCCGACGCGAAGCTTCTTCATGACTGTTCAGTGTGGACGCGGAGAGAGTTGTGCGTCAATCACAGGTAAGGTTCGGGCTCTTGTTCACGGCTGAGCACAGCAGTGACTACAGGATCTTTTTCCCAAACGCTGACAGCGCCAACTCGACCGCCAGGTTGGCCGTGCGGTTGTGCTCGTCGATAACCGGATTGACTTCGACTATTTCCATGCTCAGCATGCGTCCATGGTCGGCGATGATTTCCATGGCGAGATGGGCTTCGCGATAAGTCGCGCCGCCCCGCACCGGAGTTCCCACGCCCGGTGCGTCTTCCGGATCGATCCAATCCATGTCGAGCGAGATGTGATAACCGGCCGTGCCGCGTCCAGCCATGCGCAGCGCCTCCTCCATCACGGTGCGCATGCCACGTTCGTCGATGTCGCGCATGGTGAACACGCCGATTCCAGCACGGCGAACGTTCTCCTTCTCGATAGCGTCGATATCGCGCACGCCCACCAGCACGCAGTTCTCCGGCTTCACTTTCGGAGAGAAATTAAAAATATTGGAGAGTTCCGGCGGCCCAAGACCCATGATTGCGGCTAGGGGCATGCCATGCACGTTGCCGCTGGGTGAAGTATCAGGAGTGTTGATGTCCGTATGCGCATCGATCCAGATCAATCCGATGTGCTGATTTTGCCGACGATAATATTCGGCGACGCCGGAAACTGTACCGGCCGCAATGGAGTGATCGCCGCCCAGCGTGAGCGGCACCCTCCCGGACTCCAGCGTCTTGACGATCAGCTCGGCGTGCTTGGTGCAGGTTGCGGTGATTTCCTTGAGATACTTGGCGTGCGTCGATCCTTCTTTTTTCTGCTCGGGGATGGCGACGGGTGCATTTCCACCATCCTCGACCTCGTGCCCCAGGGCCTCGAGACGAGCTTCCAGGCCGGCAACACGGACCGCTGAGGGTCCCATGTCGACACCGCGGCGCGATTGGCCGAGGTCGAGAGGTACACCGATGACGCGGATTCGTTTGGCGTTAGCGTTCGTCGAGGAGCTGGTTGTAGTCATCGTGGACCCAGTCGAATTTTGTAATTGGGAACCTTCGTAATTTGGTAATTAAGAAAAACCTAGGGATTACGACCTTCTCAATTACTAAGTTACCAAATGCTTTTACGGATACAGCCGGTACAGCATTCGCGGAAACGGTATCGTTTCGCGAACATGCTCCAGCCCGCAGATCCAGGCGACGGCACGTTCTATACCCATGCCGAACCCGCTGTGCGGGACGCTACCGTACTTGCGCAAATCCAAGTACCACTTGAACGCTTCCTCGGGAAGGCCATGCTCGTGAATGCGCTGCAGCAATAAATCGTGCGAAGCCATACGCTGCGATCCGCCGATGATCTCTCCGTAGCCTTCGGGCGCGAGCACATCGACACAGAGTGCCAACTCGGGCCGCTGCGGGTCGGGCTCCATATAAAACGCCTTTACTTTCGCGGGATATCGGTGAACCATCACCGGCTTGTCGAACTGGGCGGAAAGATAAGTCTCGTCGGGGGAGCCGAAGTCACCGCCCCATTCAAATTTTGACTCAACCGCTCCCTTGGCATGCCCTTCCTGCAGCATCTTCACAGCTTCGTCATAGCTGACCCGAGGAAAGGGCGGCTCGACTTTCTCGAGTTTGGCCACATCGCGGCCAATGGTTTGTAGATCCGCGCGACGGCGCTCGACGCAGCGTTGCACGATGTAACTGATGAACTCTTCCGCCAACTTCATGAGGTCATCGAGATCGGCGTACGCGATTTCGGGTTCGACCATCCAGAACTCGGTGAGATGCCGGCGAGTCTTGGATTTTTCCGCGCGGAAGGTAGGTCCGAAGGAATAGACCTTGCCCAAGGCCATCGCCATGGCTTCGATGTAGAGCTGGCCCGATTGCGTGAGGAACGCCTGCTCTTCGAAATAGTCAACGGGAAACAGCGTGGTCGTGCCTTCACACGCTGCCGGAGTGATGATGGGCGGATCGGTCAGAACGAATCCGCGCTCGTCGAAGAAGGTCCGCGCCGCACGGATAATTTCGGCGCGCACGCGAAGAATGGCCGCCTGGCGCTGCGAACGCACCCACAGATGGCGGTGCTCCATCAGGAAATCAGTGCCATGTTCTTTAGGAGTGATGGGATACGGAGTCTCTTCCGGAACACGCTGTACGACTTGGACATTCGCAACGTCAAGTTCGTATCCACCAGGCGCCCGCTTGTCGGCGCGAACCTTTCCCTCGACAATGACGCTCGACTCCTGCGTCAGCGACTTAATGGCCTCAAAGACCTCCAGAGGAACGGCGTTTTTGGGAACAACTCCCTGAATAATGCCGGAACCATCACGGAACTGGGGGAACAAAAGCTTTCCGCTCTCACGCAGGTTATAGAGCCAGCCGCGGATCGTGACCGACTGGCCTTCGTGCTTGCCGATATCTGCAATCGTGCTTATGGGAAACATAGAAATTTTGCCATTGCATCATCGGATAATTTGGTAATCGAAAAGCGAAATTGCAAGCTCGCAAATTTCAAATTACCCGATTACAAAATTACCCAATGATTCAACGTTCTTTAAGCTGTTTCCAGCTTCTCAAAGGCTCCAGGCAACTTCTCCAGCGGATTCACTTTATCGTCGTGTTCCAGTTCGAAGAGCAATGCCGGCGTTTGCGGGGCAGAGCGCAACAATTCCATCGCTTCCTTCCAGTCGATCGTTCCTGCACCGGGCCAAAGATGCGAATCTTTCATACGGTCGTTGTCGTGAACGTGGGTCGAACGGATGTGGTTACGCAGGATCTCAAAGACCTCGCGCACCGAACTCATCATGTTCGCGTGCCCGAAATCGAAACAAATCCCCACATCATCGAAATGGGCGGTCTGAATCATTTCTACCAGTTTGTCGGGAGCCGAAAGTTCATTCGGAATATTCTCCAGCAGAAGCCGGACTCCTAACGGCTTGGCGAACGCGCGCAGGTGTTCGATCGAAGTCATGGCGGCTTCGAACTTCTTGTCGCTGAACGATTCGTTGGGAGTGCCCAGATGCTGAATCAAAAAGCGGAAAGGAATTTGCTCGGCAATCTCCAGCGCGCGTTTCACTTCGTCCATGGCTTCAACTCGGCCGGCGCGATCGGTGGAACAGATGTTTACGGGAGGCGCCCCGGTGCGTCCCCACTCGTAGTCCGCAAATAACGGAGAATGCACGGAATTCAGGGGCACGCCACTGCCGCGAAACCACTCGGCGATTTCCTTGACGTGGGCTTTGCGATTCGCGTAATCGATGTGCTGTCGGGCGGCGAAGATCTCGATGGCTTGCACGCCGCTGCGTACCAGTCCGTCCAGAATTCCCGGATGCAGCCGCTCTTTAACATACAAATATGTGGAAACTGCTCTTACCATGGCGGTCCTATGAAAACTTCCGAATTGCGGTGGCGGATCGACTCAAATGCAAGTGAGGCCCTGAACCAGAATTCCTATCTAGTATCCCACGGCCTTGCCGTTATTCCGTCCGTCAGGAGCGCCCAGACGATCCCCGGTCTTTGGATCGACCGCAATGCACTCGGCATCGCTCCAGTACGGCGAGACTTCGGAGCCCTCACCAAGGCCGAACTGCACCTTGTATCCCATCCCCTGCAACGCGCTGATCGTGTCGGGCGAAAACCATTTTTCGACGTACAAAACGTCGGGCAGCCACTGATTGTGAAAGCGCGGCGCGTTTACGGACTCCTGAATGTTCATTCCATAATCGACAACGCCGATGATGACATTGGCGACCGTTGTAATGATTTTCGAACTTCCGGGCGAACCCAGCACCATCACGGTCTTGCCATCACGAGCCACGATCGTCGGAGTCATGGAAGAAAGCGGCCGTTTGCCCGGCGCAATGGCATTGGCAGAACCCTGGATTAAACCGTCAGAATTGGGAACACCCGCCTTGGCGGAAAAATCATCCATTTCATCGTTCAGCAGGAATCCCAGCCCATCGGCGGTGACGCGGGATCCGAACCAGTCGTTGATCGTTGTCGTCACGGCAACGGCATTCCCTTCTGCATCGACGACCGAGTAGTGCGTCGTGTGCTGTCCTTCATGCCAGTCCTGGGGCTGGGGATGCAGTTCAGCATATTGTTCGAGCTGGCTGAAGATGGCGGGACGCTTCAAATCTTTGCTGGGACTCGCTCGCGTGGGCTCAATCGATTCGCGCCAGGCTTCGGCATAATGCTTGTCGATCAATTGTGCCACGGGGATCTTGCCGAAGTCCGGATCGCCCAGAAACTCCGCCCGATCAAAGAATGCGCGGCGGAAAGCCTCGGTAATGTAGTGAATCGATTGCGACGACCGCTCGCCCATCGCAGCGAGGTTATAGCCTTCAAGAATATTCAGCGATTCGATGAGAACCGTTCCCCCCGATGAAGGTGGAGGCGAACTGATGACTTCATATCCACGATACGTTCCGTGAACCGGCTCCCGCTCCTTGACCTGATAATGCGCCAGATCTTCAGCTGTAATCAGGCCTCCGCCTTTCTGGATTGCGGCCGCAAGTTCGCGGGCCATGGCGCCGTGATAAAAATCATCCGGGTTTTGCGAGATCCGTTCTAACGTACGAGCCAGTTCGGGCTGCCGGAACGTCTCTCCCGCCTTGTAGTAGTTTCCATCGCGCTGAAAGATGTGGCGGGACGCGGCGAACTTGCCCAGATACTCATCGTTCTGAAAATCGTGCGCTTCGCCCCAACTCAGAGGAAATCCATTTCGCGCTAACTCGATGGCAGGGGCCATCACGGCCTTGAGTCCGAGCTTGCCATATTTCCGCTCGGCGTAAACCATTCCTGCGACTGACCCGGGAACGGCAATGGCTCTATAACCAATGATGCTCGCGTCGGGAATCACATTCCCCTGCCCATCCAAATACATCTTCGCGGTAGCAGCGGCGGGAGCAGTCTCCCGATAATCGAGAAAATGTGCCGTCCCATCTGCCATGCGGATCAGCATGAATCCGCCTCCACCAAGGTTCCCGGCCGGAGAATGCACCACGGCCAGAGTGAATCCGGTGGCGACCGCAGCGTCAATTGCGTTGCCGCCCTGCTGCATGATTTTGCTGCCAGCCTGGGATGCCAATTCATGCACGCTCACCACCATTGCGTGCTGCGCGTGGACGGGATAATCTGACGCCGCCGCCCTCGGCAAGGAGCATGCGATTAAGGCAACCAGCCACCACGCCAGAAATAAACTTCGCTGGATTCTCATAGAAGACACTAACCCTGTACTTAAGGCGAACTTTGAGGCTAGCCCAGCAGCGGAAGGGGAGTCAAATCTGGGCTGGCACAGTGACGTCTCGTCGCGGTCGCCCGTTCGCCGAGCTGATTTTCCGCGATTTCCGCTGCATCGGACAGGTGCGCCGGGTAATCCAACGCTTAAAGGAGAATTGCAATGCAAACTCGCCAGCTTGGCAACTCAGACCTTCACATTACGTCCGTCGGCTTTGGAGCCTGGGCCCTCGGCGGATCAGGATGGCAATTTGCCTGGGGATCGCAGGACGACAGCGATTCCTCATCCGCAATCCACCGAGCGCTCGAATTGGGCGTGAACTGGATCGACACCGCAGCAGTCTACGGCCTTGGACATTCAGAAGAAGTGGTTGCACGCGCCCTCAAAAGCTGGACCGGCGCAAAACCCTACATTTTCACCAAGTGTTCGCTGCGCTGGGACAACCAAGGCAATGTGCAAAAGGTGCACAGCGCACAATCCATCCGGGGGGAAGTTGAAGCCAGCCTGCGCCGGTTGAGCGTCGAAACCATCGATCTTTATCAAATGCACTGGCCGCCCGATCCAGATTCGTCCATGCTCGAAGAGGCATGGTCCACTATGGCCGACTTGAAGCGGGCAGGCAAAGTACGCTGGATTGGCGTCTCAAACTTCGATGTAAAGCAGATGCAGAGAGCACAGGCCATTGCTCATGTGACATCTCTACAGCCGAAATATTCACTCATCCACCGCGAAATTGAGGAAGACATCCTGCCTTATTGCCTGCGCCACAATGTCGGAGTGATCGTGTACTCGCCCATGGCCTCTGGAATGCTCACCGGGGCAATGACGCGCGAACGCGCCTCAAGGCTGCCGAAAGATGACTGGCGTCGCGCCCACGAGGATTTCACCGAACCGAATCTTTCACGGAACCTGGCACTGGTCGAAGTTCTTCAGGAAATCGCCAAGAGGCACCATCGTTCGGTCGGCGAAGTGGCAATTGCCTGGACGCTTCGCAACCCTGCAGTTACCGGCGCTATCGTCGGCGCACGGAATGCCCGGCAGGCGGACGGTGTGATGCGCGCCGGAACCCTGCAGTTGAGCGATCATGAAGTCAACGACATCGAGCTGTTCTTCGAGAAAACCGCGGCATGATTTCAGGAAAGGTCCCGACTTATTTCTGCTCCGCGGAGCCGCTCTGGCCGGCGGCCGCCATGAGCAGTGGGCGAAGAGCTTCGACCGAAATCCCGATCGTTCCGCCGGAAAAACCGTCCATGTAGGCAGCGTTAACGCCGATGACCTCGCCCCGGTCATTAAACACAGGCCCTCCGCTTCCGCCATGCGCCGTGGGAGCGTCATAGATCAGCTTATCGCCGACGACGTCTCCGAGATGTCCGCACGTGGCTGACGGGCGGATGAGCGCTAGTGCGGCCAGTTCGCTGGCTGCGGTAATGTCGTTATGGCGGTAAGCCATCCGCTGGTAAATTTCGGTCGGCGACTTCGCGACCATTCCCGCGATACCCATCGGATATCCCAGAACTGTGACCAGATCGCCCGGGGCTCCCGGCGCCTTCGCCAGAGGCAAAATGGTCAAGCTCCGAACTTGCGGCGCGTTGTCTGCGCGGAGCACTGCGAGATCGGCACTGGAAGAAACGGCGGCGCGAGACACATTCACGGGAGTCGGCGATCCCGGAAAGAAGATCACCAGGCTCTCCAGTACCGGCTTGGCGCCCCGATCGATCAGGTTTTCCGAATCCGCATCACCAAACCACGGTTCGGCAACATGGCGGTTAGTCACGATCAGGTGGTCGCGAACCAGAAAGCCAGTGCCCGACACGCGGGCCCGAATTGAAGGCTGCTGGTTCGGAAATGTGACATCGTACACTCCGTAGATATATCCAATCGAATTGCGGTAACGGTTCAACACCGTCGCGGGCATATCCTGTTCCTGCTTGAGAGCCTGCACTTCAGCCGTGAGTTCCCGAATTTCCTTCTGTAGATCGCTGGTGGGCTCGACTTCCGCTGTTCGCGGCGAATAATAATGGAACATCGCGATAGCGCCAATGACCATGACGATGGCCAGCAGTCCCTGCACAAACTGCTGCCAGCTGTCACAGACATTGGTTTCCTGCGGCGGAATCTCCGGTTGGCCCATGGACGTACTCGCCTGTTCAACGCTGCCCAGCCATTTGCATTGGGAAATGGCAAAGATCCGGGTAGTGGAACGCTATCTTCCCTCGGGGTACCGAACTCTGACGACGTTACCGAAGACGATGTACAGGCGAGACCTGACGATCTAGCGGGGTTTATACGATCGGAAATGACCAGAGTAACTGGTGGCCGCCCTGACTCAGCCGTTATCAATGCCCAAGCGAGCGGACATCTCGTCATAAAGAAATCCGCGGCCCGGCTGATAAGGTTGTACCCATTCGCCATCAATCACAAACTGCGGGATGGCACGCTTCCCGGTGTGGCGGATCACTTCGTCGCTCGCACCAGGAGTGTTTTCAATGTCGATTTCTTCAAAGGGAATGTTGTGTTTGTTGAGGAAGCGCTTGGCTTCGCGGCAATCAGGACACCAGGCGGCGGAATATACCGTCAGTTTCATCGCTGGTGATCTTTTCACGGTCGGTGGCAAGGGCGCAAGATTACTCGATCTTCGCAACACCCGGCGTGGAACTGGGAAACTTGTCAAAAACTGCCGGATCGTGGCCGGGCACGATCAAACCGGGACGCGATGCAATCTGCTTCATACGATCCTGCGCCCGCAGGTTGGAACCCGCATCGAGCGTCTCCCCAATAGGAGCATGGCGCTCCAGGTTCTCGTATAAATACACGTTGTCGCTCGCGAGAACAACGGTTCCCGCCTTCGTTCTCACTCCAACATATTGCGACTGATACGTATGCTTGCCGCCGATGTAGCAGGTAATGCCGGGAATGATCTCTCGAGTGTCGCCTTGCACCAGTCCGAGCCGGCCCTCAGTATTGAGTTTGACCGCGGTGAGTAGATCGTCGGCGTCGATACCGCCGTGGGTCTCCTTCGCTTGCCAGGCTTCTCCGGCGTAGTACTCCAACTCGTCTTTCTGGATCCAAATGCGGGCATTGGGAAACAGGTCCATGCCATCGGCATGATCCCAGTGCATGTGGGTAATGATCACGTCTGTAATGTCTTCAGGCTTGAGGCCAACGCGGCTGAGCGTCTCCGAAGGCTTGGTGAAATCCTTCACCTCCCAGTCTTTAAAGAACCGCTCGTGATAGAAACCGGAGTCGACGAGGATATTCCGGCCATTGCCGCGCACCAACCAGATCATCATCGCAATATCGATCTTGCGATTCGGATTGGCTCCGGCAACCAACTCCGAAACGGGGAAGCCCGGCAGCGTCGCGTAACGGAGTGCATAAACCTCATAGCTGGGTTGCAATTGCGCCACAAGCATCAGGGCGGAACCAACAAGCAGCAGGATGGTAGTGGCCGGGTATCTACACAAGAGGCGGCTTCCAGGGGAAGGCGAAAATAATCGCATGGCGAATTCCGTGGATTCCTGTTTGCCGGACATTATACGGACTCCGTCACGATTCGGCGGGCCGATGGTCAGGCGAGCAATACCTCGCCTCTAGGGGAGTTTCGCCTTCAGATAAAGCAAGCCCTGGACATCGTCCCATCGATCCGTGCTGCGATCGAAAAAGGCGTTGCGGCGGGCGTCGGAATAGCGCGGGTCGATGAGCAGAAGTTCCTGGATGACATTGTTCTTCTGCGTCGCCGCGCCATTGTAAGAAACACTTTCGTTGAAGATGACTCCGTAAACAACATAGATGTGCGAATTCCATTCCATGACTAAGGCGTGCTGATTCATTAGCGCGTTGATGATTTGATCGGAATTCACCGAAGCTGCTGGCCAGAATTCCGCCATCATTGTGAATGAACGGCCATCGGAGAGCAGGTGCTTCCCCTGCAGCGTCGAGGCAACCTCTTTCAGGGAAGAAGGATCGCTGGATAAGACCGTATCGCGGAGAGCGGAATTGCGGCCGCAACAGAGAACTTCGTTATGCAAAACGGTCGCGACCGAAGCGGCCAGAACGTCTGACCCAGATGTGGACTCCGCCCTGATGAGCGGTAGATTGCCGACGTCGACCTCCTGCGGTGGATACGCAACCTGAGAGGCAGCCATAACAGCAGCCCCACAAAATAAGGTGATGCATAAAGAAATCCTGAGCATTCATCGGCTCCTTCGAACCTCGAACCAATGGCAAGCATGGTACGGCTAAGTACGTCAAGCGAGCGGGAAATCCGCCGGTAGAATTGGATTTTTTGAATGTCAGAGCGTCATTTCCGATACCATAAAGGCTCTTCTGCGATGTCCTCTCTCATCAATCAGACGATTCTTCATTACCGGATTACCGGGAATCTCGGCAATGGCGGCATGGGGATCGTCTACGAGGCTGAAGATCTCAAGCTTGGCCGGTCAGTCGCACTGAAGTTTCTGCCTCCCCAACTGGCCACCGACCAGAATGCCCTTGATCGGTTTTTATTTGAGGCGCGAACCGCATCGGCCTTGAATCATCCCAACATTTGCACCATATATGCGGTCGAAAACATTGATGGCCAGCCGTTTATCGCGATGGAACGGCTGGAAGGAATGAGCCTTGACCACAAGCTGGAATCGGGCCCGCTTCCGCTGGACCGCCTCCTGGACGTTGCGGTTCAGCTCGCCGATGCGCTGGACGCAGCCCACGCAAAGGGAATCATTCATCGTGATATCAAGCCGGCGAACATTTTCATCACGCAACGTGGGCCGGTAAAGGTGCTCGATTTCGGGCTGGCCAAACTGACGCAGCGCGGATCGACGATGGAGATGGAGACGATTGGAGCGACGCAGGATATCCCAAAAGCCCATCTCACCAGCCCAGGCGCCACGGTCGGAACCGTGGCCTACATGTCGCCGGAACAAGCCCGGGGGGAAGAACTTGATCCTCGCACCGACCTGTTCTCGCTGGGCTCGGTGATCTACCAGATGGCTACGGGCAGGCTGCCATTTACCGGCAATACCTCCGCCGTAATCTTCCATGCCATCCTGGAACTTGATCCGCCGGCAATACAGGAAGCGAATCCAGCACATCCTCCGAAATTGCAGGAGATTATCGACAAACTCCTCGAAAAAGACCGCGAACTGCGCTACCAGACTGCTGCCGATCTCCGGGGGGACCTGAAGCGATTGAAGCGGGACACCGAGTCAGGAAGAAAAGTGTCGCGCGCCACGTCCGGAACTGTTTCCGTAGCAGCGAATTCCACGCCTGCCGTTCAGCCCGTCAGTTCGGGATCCGTTTCAAGAATCGAGCCGCCCGCGCATGGCTCGTGGGGCCGCAGGGTTTTGTATGGCATTGTCGCTCTGCTGGCGCTGGCGCTGGTTGGAGATCGCATACGCGCCTACCTTTCCCGCCACGAGCACGTCCCATTTCAAAATATCTCGATCAGTAAGATCACGGATTCGGGGAACGTGATGATGGCGGCTCTCTCGCCTGATGGAAAATACGTTCTCAGCCTGGTACGCGAAAATGGACTCGCCAGCCTTTGGCTTCGCAACGTGCCTACCAGTAGCAACGCCCAAGTGCAGCCTCCCGCCGATGTTTACTACAACGGCCTCACTTTCTCGAAGGATGGCAATTACTTCTATTTCGTCCGCAGCGACCCGGGTAATCCTGAGTTGAAGTTCCTCTACCGTGCCCCATTGTTGGGCGGCACGGCGGAAAAAATCGTAAGTGATGTGGATTCCAATATCACGTTCTCTCCCGACGGCAGCCACTTCGCCTTTATGCGATACGACAATCCGGAGCCGGGAAAATATGAACTGATTATCAGGTCCGTGCTTGGCGCAAATGAAAAGGTCTTAGCCAACGGACCGAATGCTCAAGGACTCTACCTTCCGACTTGGTCACCCGATGGCAAGTGGATTCTGTGCGTTGAAACGCATGTTGAATCCTCACTCGAGCGTATGGTCACGATTGATGTGGCGAGCGGTGAACGCAAGATCCTTTCCGCCACCAGCACCGGGCTATTCGAGTTTCCGCAATGGCTGCCCGACGGAAGTGGCATTGTAGGGTTGGCGCAATCCAAAGAATCCAATTTCACTCACCACCAGATTGCGATTGCCTCTTATCCCAATGTCACCATGCGTCCCGTTACGCGCGATACAAACGACTATTCCGACCTGAGCTTATCAGCGAACGGGAAACTGCTGGCGACAATCTTGAATGAGGAACATTGGAATCTGGCAGTCATGCCTGGCTCAGGCGATGGCACACCACGAATTCTGACCACCGCAGGGGCGAAAACCAATTTCACCTGGACGACCGATGGCCAACTGATTGACGATCAGGAAAACGAACTCCACCGAGTTAATCCCATGACGGGAGCCAAATCAGCACTAGATGTTGGGCAAACCGAGGTCGGTGGCAATCCAGCCGGGTGCCCAAATGGCAAATATCTGCTCTTTGAGAATGCCTTCCATGGGGCGATGGGTAATGATGACATCTGGCGCATGGACTCTTCCGGCGAAAACGTGAAGCAACTCACGAGTGGAAAGCGTGACCACAATCCGCTCTGCTCTCCTGATAGCAAATGGGTGTACTACGTCGCGGAAGAAAATGAGCCCGTCCTGAACCGGGTGTCGATCGATGGCGGGATGCCACAGAACGTCTCGCAGCTTCCTCTGAACAGCATTTTCGATCTCTCTCCAGACGGCAAACTCGCTGCCTTTGCCACACTTGAACACACCGGGGCTCACCAAGAGAAACTGGCAATCGTAAACGCCGCGACCGGAGTCTCCAATACGTTCGATTTCCAACGCGTCCGGAGCGGCATCTTACGGTTCAGTCATGACGGTAAAGGGGTCGTTTATGCCATCCGCGAAAGCGGAGTCGACAATCTCTGGTACCAGCCAATCGACGACGCAAAAGGGCATCTGATCACCGACTTTAAGGCCGAACATATTTACGACTTCCACTGGTCCTTCGACGGGAAACAACTCGCGCTGGTGCAGGGACATACCGATTCTGATGTGGTTTTGATTCGCGATGAGCGGCGATCTGGATCGGAATAGAGGCTTAGCCGATGTTCGAATAATTCCGCACACAAACAAAAAGGGCGGCCATTTCTGGTCGCCCTTCAGGCTCCTGCTTAAGGAAGCGGTTTAGACAGCCTTGACGTTCTCTGCCTGCCAGCCCTTGGGGCCTTTTACCACGTCAAACTGTACTTGCTGACCTTCCTGGAGGCTGCGGAAGCCGTTCGCCTGAATTGCGGAAAAATGTACGAATACATCTTCCCCGTTCTGGCGGCTGATGAAACCGTAGCCCTTGGCGTCGTTAAACCACTTCACTGTTCCTGTTTCCATACTGGTGCGATGTTCCTTTTGTTGATGTAGCGCTGAAGCTTTCAGGATTCTTCTGCAGGCAGGTCACGCGCTGGGTTAAGCGGAGAACGATACTGCGAGGAACTCTAAAGATCAAACGCACCCTTATTGTACATAACTTAGTAGAAATAATCTACAACGGAATTGATGAAATCAATGTAAGTCTATGAACCTCTGGTGGTTACATGGCCACGACCAACGCAAACCGTGCCATCTTGCACGAAGCGTTGGTCACACCCCCGGAGAAACCTCGTAGGGTGAGATCATCCCGACATGAGTTGCCAGCTTTCTGAGAAAGTCTCATGATGGAATGTATGTGGGTTCGCTCTGTTCTGGCTACTTCCCTGCTTTTCCTTACAGTTGCGACGGCTGCGGCGCAATACGGAATCGTCGATTATGTCCGGATTGCATTAGCACAGGGAAATCCCGCAGCAGCGCAAGAGGCATTAAATTCTTACCGGAATGAGCGCGGGAGCACTCCGGAGTATCTGGAGGCGTATTCCTGGCTGGCACGCGAGGCTTTGTCGCGGGGAGATTATGAGCGCGCATCCTCTGACGCAAAGGAGATCCGCGGCATGGTCGCGGAGCAACTGAAGGGCAGATCGCTGGATTCCGATCCGCATCTGCCGATGGCGTTAGGAGCGGCGCTGGAGGTCCAAGCGCAAAGTCTAGCGGAACAGGGCAAGAGAGCAGAGGCGGTCGCCCTACTGCGGTCGGCGCTGGTGACGTATGGGAAAACATCCATTCGTTCTCGCCTGCAGAAAAATCTCAACCTGCTGTCGTTTGTTGGACGGCTCGCTCCGGCGCTGCACGAGGAGGAATTTCTTGGATCGAAGCCACCTTCTCTGGCGCAACTGAAGGGTTCACCGATCCTGCTGTTTTTCTGGGCGCATTGGTGCGCCGACTGCAAAGCGGAGGCCCCCATCATCACGCAGCTGAGGTCGGAATTTGCGCCAAAGGGGCTGAAGGTGATTGGTCCGACGCAACTCTATGGCTACACAGCGCAAATCGAGCACGCCCTTCCGAGCGATGAGATCCAATACATCGACGCGGTGCGGCACCGGTTCTACTCCGGACTGCTCGACATGCCCGTGCCAATCAGCAAATACAACTTCGATACCTACGGCGCCTCAACCACTCCTACGCTGGTGCTGATCGACCGCGCGGGAAGAATCGCGATGTACCATCCCGGGGCGCTGGCCTACTCGGATTTACGGGCACAGATTGAGAAGGTCGTGGCCCGGTGAGCCGCGCTAGAATCGCTTCGTGAATCTGGACGACACCATTGTTGCCATAGCGACACCTGCAGGGCGCGGCGGGATCGGAGTGGTGCGTCTGGCGGGCCCGCAAGCGGTTGCGATCGCGCATCCGATGCTGCGGTTGAAACAGGAGTTGGAGCCGGGACGAGTGGCGTTCGGAGAGTTGGTGGAACCAAATGACGTCGAGGTTCCCACCGTTTCTGCGAAAGAAAGAACAACGGGGATGGGGCAACCGATCGAGGCCCGGTTGTCAGAACGGAAAATGCCTCCACCCGCCCTGCGAAATAGGCATGGGATGAGCAACGCGTCAGTCAATCGCATCGACGAGGTGGTAGTCACCTACTTCGCCAGGCCGCATTCCTACACGACCGACGACATCATAGAAATCTCAGCGCACGGGTCGCCGGTAGTGCTGCGCCACATCGTGGAGCTATGCGTGGCGGCTGGCGCGCGGCTGGCAGAGCCGGGCGAATTCACCATGAGGGCTTTTCTGAATGGCCGCATCGATCTCACGCAAGCCGAGGCAGTGCGGGATCTGATCGACGCGCAGACGCTTTTTCAGGCCAAAGTTGCGGCACAGCAGTTGGAAGGAGCACTTTCGAAACGGCTGCAGCCGATCAAGCAAAAGCTGGTAGAGCTGATTGCGGTATTGGAAGCGGGCATCGATTTTGCTGAAGACGATGTATCTGTGCTGGCAGATACGAGGATCCTGGAACAGATTGCTGCGGTACGAATACCTTTAGAGCAACTCGGAGCGAGCTTTGCCTACGGCAAGATCGTGCACGAAGGACTGACGCTGGCGATCGTGGGGCGTCCGAATGTAGGTAAGTCGAGTCTATTCAATCGTTTGGTGGAACGGGACCGGGCCATCGTCACAGCCACGCCGGGCACAACGCGCGATCTGGTGAGCGAAACCGTGGCCATTGAAGGAATTCCGGTGAAACTGGTCGATACGGCCGGAATTCGGGGTGCCCTTGATGAGGCAGAGTCCATCGGAATCCGAAAATCCAAGGAAGCGCTGGCCGATGCAGATCTTGTACTGGTGGTGATCGACGCGTCCCAGGAGGAGCCCGCACGAGATGATGAGTTGTTAGGTTTAGTGAAGAACAGTGCTGCGATCCTGGTGGAAAACAAGTCCGACTTGATCGAGGGTAAGATCCCCGCTTCTCCCAAACTCAGGGAGAAGTGGGGCACACAAGTGGTGATTTCTACATCGGCGCTCACAGGCGAGGGCATCCGCGAGTTGCGGCAATTGATCCTGCAGCACATCGGAGGTGGGGCCCGAGCAGAAGTTGAAAGCGGATTTCTGACCAACATTCGGCATCAAGGACTGGTGCAGGAGTCGCTAACCGGACTCGATGCGGCGGAACGGGCGGTGACGGCGAAAGTCCCGCATGAGATGCTGCTACTCGATCTTTACAATGCGTTGCGTCCACTGGACGCGATCACCGGCGCCACGACAACTGACGACATCCTGAACCTGATCTTCAGCACTTTCTGCATCGGGAAGTAGCTACTTTGAGAGTCCGGCCAGAGTTTCGCGGAACAGGGAGTCGAAGCTTCCAGGCTTGCCATCCTTCGTAATTCCCGCGAGCGCCTTCTCGGCAGCTACCCGCTGGTATCCCAAATTGACCAGTGCGGAAAGCACATCTTCCTCGACAGGCGTTGTAGCAGGAAGGGTAGGAGTAGTGGGGATGCCGGGTTGAGGAAGCTTATCGCGAAGCTCAAGCACCATGCGTTCGGCGGTCTTCTTGCCGATGCCCGGAATACGTGTCAAGCGGACGACGTCGCCGCCGCGAATGGCGGTCACCATGTCGTCAGCAGGCATCCCGCTAAGAATTGTGATCGCCAGCTTGGGGCCGATCCCACTGACGCTGATAAGTTTCTCAAATAGCAGTTTTTCGGCCGGACGGAGGAATCCGTAAAGAGCGATGACGTCCTCGCGAACGTGAGTATGGATGTGAAGAGCGACTTCGGTACCGATTGCCGGCAGGTCGGAGAAGGTAGGCACGCTGATCATGACGTCGTAACCGACACCCGCAGCTTCGACAATTACCTGATTGGGATGCTTGGCCAACAGCGTTCCGCGCAAATGAGCAATCATGCTGAGGACATTGTAATGGCCGACACAACCACAACTCCTGTAACCTACGAATTTCGCAGGTGCCCGGGCATAGAAACCGAACAGGAATGAGAACGGCCGATGATTTACATTTACCGAAGCACGTTGTGATGTTCTGTCCTCATGCGCACTAAGCGACACACCATGGTAGGTCTTGGCGAATTGCTTTGGGACCTATTCCCGACAGCAAAGAAACTGGGCGGAGCTCCCGCTAATTTTGCGTACATTGCTTCCCTGTTCGGCAACGAAGGGATCCCGGCCAGCCGGATCGGACGCGACGATCTAGGAAGCGAAGCTCTGCTCCGACTAATGGAGTTGGGGCTACCAACCAGTTTCGTGCAAGAGGACGAATGGCATGCGACGGGAACCGTCCGGGTGGAAGTCGACGGCAAGGGTCAGGCGCGTTTCGAAATACTGCCAGATGTTGCATGGGATTTTCTGGAATTCACCCACGACTGGCGGGTTCTGGCCGAGCAGGCTGACGCAGTTTGCTTCGGGTCACTGGCACAGAGATCAACCCAGAGCCGGTCAACCATCGAACAGTTTCTGCGAAACACCCGGAAAGATGCGGTGCGGGTTTTCGATGTGAACCTGCGCCAGAACTTTTACAACAAGGAAATTGTTGCCGAGTCGTTGAAACTGGCAACGATCGTGAAGCTCAATCAGGAAGAGTTGCCGGTGATCTTGCGCCTGCTGAATCTGCCGCACGCGACCGACGAACTGGCGGCGAGGTGCCTGATAGAGACTTTTCAGTTGCGACTGGTTTGCCTGACGCGCGGAACGGCCGGGAGCCTGCTGGTCAGTTCGGAAGAATGTTTTTCTCATTCGGGATTTCGAGTGAAGGTTGCCGATACGGTCGGGGCCGGCGATGCGTTTACCGCCGCGCTGGTTCATGAATATCTGCGTGGCGCGTCGCTGGCAGAGATGAGTGAAACGGCAAACCGTATGGGCGCATGGGTGGCGAGCGAGTTCGGAGCGACACCGGTCCTGAAGCCAGGCGGGATCAAGCAGACTCTGGCAGGAATCGGGCGGTAGTTGAGGAAGAGTGTTCAGTTGGGTTGAGGCAAAGGCTGCTCCGGCTCGCTAGCCAATCGCTCCACCATCGGTGGAGGCAGACCGCGCAGCAACTCTATGAATGCGGCGTTGGTCCAGCCAAATCCTACGACATTCATGTGATAGCCAAGTTCCACATGCGATTCCGATGTGCGCGTCACGACGTTGTATTTCTCGCGAATATTGCCATCGCGGCGGAAATTAACCGCAACTGTGGAGAGGAAATCGTAGGCGATACGGTCGGCGTCCGCATTGAATCCATAGCGACGAAGGCCACCCACGACCAGCATCTCAATATTTCCCCAACCATAGGGAAGATCCCACTGGGCACCGGTATCCTCGGTGCTCATGGGAAGTCCACCGGGCTGCTCAAATCCCTTCAGATTGTTAACCGCTCCTTTGGCCTGTTCCGGAGTCGCCAATCCCGCCCACAGGGGGTAAAACATCGTGGCGTAGATGTATGAGGACATCTGTTTGGTTTCGAAGTTATAGTCGAAGAAAGTGGTTCGATCGGAGTTCCAGAGATATTTCGTGATCAGTCGCTTGCGATCTTCAGCGCGCTCCGCCCAGGATTTCGCGTCAGGATCGTGGCCGAGCCAGCGGCTGATCTGTTCCATGTCTTTTTCCGTCTTGTAGAGCAAGCTGTTCAGGCACACGGGAGCGTAGTGGTGCGTGGCCGCTCCGAAGGGCCCGAAACGGAAGCTAACGTCGAATCCAGATTCCCGCATGGAGCGGTCGCCCTTATAAAAATCGGCACTGAGCTTGAACTGGCTGGCTTTGCTGCACTCAGGCGGAGCCATGGTGAGAGCGGTCTGGCAAACCTGCAACGTGTACGCCGCTCCGGCAACCGGCACCTTCCCTGCTGATGATTGGGAGACGATATAGGAGTCTGCCTGGGCGGGATGGAACAAGAAGTACGTCGATACCTCGCGATAAAAGCCAGTTTCATCTTGGATCGCTTCGGCCGGAGGACCGTCGCCAAAATCGTAGTACCGCGACAGACCTGTGTCACCCGCGAGGTGTGGAGCATGCGTCCACATCTCGTAATCTTTGTTCAGATCGGCATAGGCGCGCTCCAGCCAAACTTTGTCGTGCAGTCCAGCCTTCTCACTCGCCTCGTAAACTTCGACTACCGCCGAACTCAAGAAAGGCGGTTGAGAACGGGTGAGGTAGTAACTGCGATTGGCATTCAGGACTGCGCCATAATGCTCAATTTCGAAGAAGAAATTGTCTACCATGCCGCGGGCCAGATCGAGTTTCCCCGCAAGCAGGAGTCCGCGGATGATGAAATAGCTATCCCAGCCGTACATTTCATTGAAGCGGCCACCGGGGACGACGTAGGGGTTGGGAAGATAGAGCAGGCCGGGTGTTTTAATCTGTGCGGGGTTGATTTGCCCGAAGCGGGTGATGGTGACGGGCAGGCGCAGGACGCGGACCCTGCATTTGTGCTGCATGGCGGCGACGTCGGCGGGTATGGGGAGGTCGTGCGGAAGATAGAGGACGGGCGTGGTGTGGAGCTTTGGGTCTACTTTTGGATCTGCGATGGAGTTGCAGTCACTCATGGAACGGGTGAG